>NZ_QULJ01000001.1:2500-339002 GCF_003481505.1 Clostridium sp. OM05-5BH
TTCCTTTTATCCGACAGACCGCTGGTCCCCGCACAATTATTATTCCCATCTTAAATATATATGGAACCGGTGCCAGGATGCAGAAAGAATTACCGGATTGTACCGTTCTGGATGGATGCATCTATGTTTCTGCATCCTTAGAACATCCCGGTGTTCTAGTTCAGCACGGTCCTATCTTAAGGGTTGTCTTCGGTCCCAGGGATCCTTCCTATATTTCTCCGATTTTATCAGTCATTCAATCGGATCTTTGCGAAAGCGGTATCGATGGAGTTTTATCCACCCATATCCAAAGGGATGCTTTGGAGAAATTTTCCTATGTCTCCCCTATCGGAGCTGCCGGAGTCTACCTTCATGCCGTAGCCGGAGATTTTCAAAAGGAAGGAGCTGCCCGTGAATTATTTAAATCCATGATTCGTGAGATCAGTACCCTGGCTGCTGCCATGGGATATCCCTTTGAAAAAGACTATGTAAAAATAAATCTGGAGATTCTTTCCAACTTATCTGCCGATGCCACCACTTCCATGCAGCGTGACATAATGGAAGGAAAACCATCGGAACTGGACGGACTTGTCATGGAGCCCCTCCGACTTGCAAAAAAATATTCTGTCTCTATGCCCTGTTATGAGGAGGTAGCAAACGTATTATGTCCATTGGAATTTTAGTTGGTAAAATTGCGGCATTATTTATCATCATGTTTTTAGGCTTTGTTTTGGTAAAGACTGGCATTTGCCGCTCAGATGACAGCCGCATTCTTTCACGCCTGTCTGTCTATATCGTAGTCCCCTGTTCGATTTTATCTGCTTTTCAGGTCAGCTGCAGCCCTTCCATCCTAAATGGGCTTCTTTTGGCGGTGGCTGCTGCTGTATTGATCCATCTCATCCTGATTGTCCTTTTTTACTTTATAGGACCTCTTCTTCATCTTAACGGAGTTGAAAAAGCCTCTATCATCTACTCTAATGCAGGAAATCTTGTTATACCGCTTGTTTCCTCTATTCTAGGACCAGACTGGGTTATTTATTCCAGCGCCTACGTCTCTGTACAGCTTTTTCTTCTCTGGAGTCATGGCAAAATGATGATCTGTGAAGAAAAGAAGCCTGATTTAAAAAAAATCATAACAAATACAAATATGATTGCCATTTTATTCGGTATTTTTCTATTCTTGGCACAGATTTCACTTCCCGATCCAGTGGACAGCGCTGTCCACTCCCTGGGAAGCATGATTGGTCCTTTGGCCATGCTGATCTCAGGAATGCTGATTGCCGGAACCACGCCCCAGGAAATTCTGGCTTTTCCCCATATTGGACTTGTCACGATTCTGCGACTCATCGGTGTACCGCTTTTGACAATTTTACTTCTTAAATTCAGCAGCCTTGCTTCTTTTGCTGAGAATGGTTCACAAATTCTGCTTGTCACCCTGTTAGCCACAATCACCCCATCCGCCTCCACAATCACGCAGATGGCCCAGGTATATGGAAAAGATGCCCGCTATGCTGGTGCCATTAACGTAATTACCACTCTGCTTTGTATGATAACCATGCCAATCATGGTTTATCTCTATCAATTATAACTTTATTCTTCACGACAAAAGAGAGGTTATTTGCAAAACAGCCAATAACCTCTCTTCATAAAACTCAAAAATGCATCTGCATTCTTGCTGCGGGATGGGAGTCATCCCACATCTGATATCTTATTATCCTATCTCTGATATTCCTTTACCGCGGTCTCGTAAAGATTGTTTCCTTCGGAATCAATTACCACAATCATAGGCATATTTTCTACCGTCAATTTTCGGATCGCCTCTGTTCCCAGATCATCGTATGCAATCACTTCCGATTCCTTAATGCACTTTGAAAGAATTGCTCCGGCTCCGCCCACTGCCGCAAAATAAACGGCACCATTGCGAACGATGGCATCGATGACTGCCTGGCTTCTCTTTCCTTTTCCGATCATGGCTCCCATGCCGAGATCCAGAAGTCTTGGAGTATATTTATCCATACGGCTGGCTGTGGTCGGACCTGCAGAACCAATCGGACGGCCCTCTCTGGCCGGTGACGGTCCCATATAATAAATTACATTATCTTTCAGATCAAGGGGAAGTTCTCTTCCTTCATCCAGTGTCTCTATCATGCGCTTATGAGCTGCATCACGTGCCGTATAGATGGTTCCGCTTATATATACATAATCACCTGCATGCAGGCTTTTTAATGTCTCCCTGTCAATTGGAGCTGTGATTGTTTTATCCATATTTTCCTCCAAATCTATCTTATGTGCTCTCGGTATCTTTTTGTGCAGGAAAAACTCCGAGAGTACATTTTTCATACTATCAAATGATGTTAGGGTCACAAGAGATTTTTCCCCTTTTGATACCGGATTGCTATGTGCTTCGCACTTTCGCAATCCTAAAAATATTCATCAAATCACTCTGTGCGCATGACGGTTTACATGACAGCAGATATTGATGCCTACCGGCAGCCCTGCAATATGGGTCGGGTAGGTTTCAATATTGACAGCCAGGGCGGTTGTCCGTCCGCCTAAACCGCCAGGACCGATTCCAAGGTTATTGATCGTTTCAAGCATTTCTTTTTCCAGATCACGCACATACTCAACCGGTGATTCCTCTTCCAGATTTCTGGTCAGCGCGTGCTTCGCCATCTCTGCACACTTTTCAAAGGTTCCGCCGATTCCAACGCCTACTACCATCGGAGGACAGGCATTCGGTCCCGCATCCCGCACCGCTGTCAGAATAGCATCCTTGACTCCTTCAATTCCATCTGCCGGTTTCAGCATGAATATACGGCTCATATTTTCACTTCCAAATCCCTTCGGAGCCACCGTGATCTCTACCTGCTCACCCTCTACGATCTCATAATGAATGATAGCCGGTGTATTATCCTTCGTATTCTCACGGTAAATCGGATCCTTAACCACGGATTTACGGAGATATCCGTCTACATATCCCTGACGCACGCCCTCATTGATAGCATCAGTCAGAGAACCGCCGATCAAATGTACATCCTGTCCTACCTTGATAAACACAACTGCCATTCCGGTATCCTGGCAGATCGGAATCATCTCCTCACCAGCGATACATAAGTTTTCTTCCAGCTGGCCTAAAATCTGACGTCCCAATGGAGATTCTTCACTCGCTGCCGCCTCATCAAACACCTTTTTCATATCCGGTGACAGAAAATGGTTGGCCTCAATGCACATTTCTTTGATATTCTGTGTAATGGTTTCAACATTGATTCTTCTCATTTGAAAACTACCCTTCTTCCATGAAATTTTTATCTGCCCCTGCTGACAGAACCGCTCTGTTTTATCTATTACTGACTCTTATATCATCATAATAGAAATTAAATAATCTTGCAATCATTTCTGAATAGATGTAATAAAAAATACCCCCTGAATAGATTTTGATCTCATGCGCAGTGATTCTGTATGGAATATGTCAGCTTTGCTGACCAGAATCACGCGCCAAGTCTCACGGACGTTCGACTTGAATTTATCTCTATCTATTCAGGAGGTATTATATTGTTACAGTTCAGCCATGACATCTTCTTGTTTCCATATTCATTCAAACCAGCGCATGGCTGAACTGTAACATCATATTATCTTGAAATTTCTCTTGTCACGTGTTTTAACCACTCTTTTTCTTCGTCATTCATATACGGAGAAATGGTTTCGTATACGTCTTTATGGTATGTATTTAAGCGCTCAATATCCGCGTCGTCCATGAAACGTGTATCCAGTGCCTCTAAGTCAATCGGCGCCTTGGTCAGGAATTCGAACTTCAGGAACTGTCCGTACTCATTCTTCTCATCCTCGACACATAAGATCAGATTCTCTGTTCTGGTTCCGAAATCGCCTGCAAAGTACAGACCCGGCTCATCGGAGCAGATCATGCCCGGCTCGATCACAGCGCTGTCCTGACGCTCCGGAACAACCTTCCAGCGCAGTCCGTTCGGTCTCTCATGTACATTAGAAAGATATCCAACACCATGTCCGGTACCATGTGCAAAATCAAGACCACGTTTCCAGAATGCTTCACGGATGGTGTAGTCTAAGTTGATTCCCCGGCAGCCGTGAAGGAACTTCATGGTTGATACCTTCAGCATAGCGGCTGCTACGATTGTGTAGTACTCTTTTTCCTTCTCGGTCAGAGGTCCTAACGCATAGGTTCTTGTGATATCAGTAGTTCCCTCTAAATACTGTCCGCCGGAATCTACCAGCAGAAGACCTTCCGGTTTTAATTTCTTGCATACCTCATCGCTTGGATGATAATGGCACATTGCTGCATTTTCCTTGTAAGCTGCAATGGTTACGAAACTTGGCTCGATATAATTGCCCTGCTCTGCTCGCAGTTCTTCAATTTTATGAGCCGCTGTCATCTCTGTCATATTGCAGGTTCCGATGGTATGCTTCAGCCAGTACATAAACTTGGTAACAGCTATACCATCTTTTAAATGGGCCTTACGCATATTTTCGATCTCGGTCGCATTCTTAACAGCCTTCATGGTCGCACAAGGATTCATCTCGTCTATAATACGGCAGGAAGCATCAATGCTCTCGCATACAGCAAAGCTTGCTTTCTTGCGTTCCAGAAGAATCTTCTCATTCTTCAGGGCTGCCACATCCTGTAAGAATTCCGCATACTCTTTTACCTGAATCTTTGCCTCAGCTAAAGCCGCATAAACCTCTTTTCCCATCTTAGTATCTTCTTTGATAGCTTCTTTCTGTACGTATAAATAGGCTTCATCCTGTGTAATAAGTGCGTAGGACAGAAATACCGGGTTATTTACAATATCGTTTCCACGAAGGTTGAATAACCATGCAATTTCATCCAGAGCCGTCATCAGATGAATCTGTGCTTTATTTTTCTTCATGGCATCACGAAGATCTGAAAGTTTCTCTACGGTACTCTTTCCGGCATATTTTACATCCAGGCTCCAGATAGGCTCGCAGGACATGGCCGGACGGGAAGTCCAGATCTCACCTACCAGATCCTTGCTGCAGTTGATTGTTACATTTTTTTCCTGCAGTAAGTTCTGAAGACCATACCCCAGCTCAGAGTTTACAACCCGGCCATCAAATCCAAGGCATCCATCAACCGGAAGCTCCTCCTCTAAAAACTCGTCCAGAGTCGGGAATTCAGGTTCACCCATGCGGTATAATTTGATCTCACTGCCTGAAAGCTGCTCTTCTGCCTGTACAAAGTATCTTCCGTCTGTCCAGAGTCCGGCTTTGTCCATAGTGATAACAGCCGTTCCAGCGGTTCCGTTGAAACCGGTCAGGAAGTGACGGCATTTAAAGAATTCGCCTACATACTCAGATTCATGAAAATCCGCAGTCGGAACCAGGTATGCATCGATTCCCAGTTCTTTCATGCGATCTCTTAATTGTCCAATTTTTATATTTGTCTGGTTCATTATTTCCTCCTTCATGCAATTTTTTTGAAAAAATATGTACTCCTGGAATGTCTATGCATTCCGCATAAAACATTCCCAGAGTACATCTTATTCTAGTTATTTAAATTATCGTAACGATTCAGCCCCATTAGCCAAGAAACATTCCAACGCCCGGTCCTAACGGAAGGTTAAGTACGATCCATAATACTAACAGGATACTCCATCCAATCAGGAAGCAGATACTGTACGGAAGCATGGTGGAAACCAGAGTTCCGATACCAGCCTCTTTATCGTATTTCTTCATGAATACGATAATCATTGCGAAATAGGACATCATCGGAGTGATAACGTTTGTACAGGAGTCACCGATACGGTAAGCAACCTGAGCGAACTCCGGCGTGTAACCTAACAGCATGAACATCGGTACGAATACCGGCGCGATCAGAGCCCATTTTGCAGATGCAGAACCCATGAACAGGTTGATGAATGCTGCAAAAAGAACGAATAAGATCATGGTCGGGATAGTTCCGATACCGGAGTTTCTAAAAAACTCAGCTCCCTTTAATGCAAGGATCGTTCCTAATTTGGTATAACCAAAGAAGTTAATAAACTGTGCTGCCACAAAGGTCAGAGCGATGTAGGAGCTCATGGTTCCCATGGCACGTCCCATAGCGTTGCAGACATCCTTCTCTCCGTGATATACACCAGTCATATGACCATATACAACAGACGGTACGAAGAAAAGTACAGTGATAATTGGGATGATGCCCTCCATGAACGGGGAGTTTCCTAACAGTGTTCCGTCCTCAGCTCTCATAACAGAGTTAGCCGGGAGACAGAAAGCTACCAGAACCAGAATCATAACCAGTAAGGTTAAACCAGCTACTTTCAGAGCTTTTCTTTCCTGGTCGTTTAATTTATACTCAGAGCTTGTTTCATTCTCTTCCCCATTGCCGTGATACTCACCAAAACGCGGTGCAACGACTTTCTCAGTGATGATAGTACCTAAGATTGTGATCAGGAAGGTAGACACCATCATGAAGTACCAGTTTCCGGTCGGCTCAACTACATAAGTCGGGTCTACCATCTTTACAGCCTCGTTGGTAATACCGCAAAGAAGCGGATCCAGAGTACCGATTAATAAGTTTGCAGAGAAACCACCGGATACACCTGCAAATGCTGCAGCCATACCAACTACCGGATGACGATTGTATGCCATGAACATCAGTGCTGCGATCGGAATCAGAACGATGTATCCAACTGCATCGGCCAGGTTGGACATAACGCCTAAGAATACGATCATCGGAGTAATTAACTTAGCCGGAGTAACCTCTACAGCAGACTTTAATGCGCCGCCGATTAAACCACTGTCCTCCAGAAGTCCGATACCAAACATAGCTACCAGGACAACTCCCAAAGGAGCGAATCCTGTAAAGTTAGTGATTGCATGTGTCAGCATATACACAAGCCCCTCACCATTCAAAAGGCTGACAGCCTGAACCGTCTGAGTCTCTACGACTCCCTTAGAACGGTTAACCAGTTCACCTGTTGCCGAAACTCCAGCCATCTCACAGACAGCAGAAAGAACGATAACAAAGAGAACTAAAATTGCAAAAATAGAAATCGGATGCGGAAGTTTATTTCCGACTTTCTCAATTCCGTTCAGCCAGCGGTTTAATAACGAAGGCTTATCTTTTGCTTGTTCGTTTGCTTTTCCCATTTTTTCCTCCATTCTCAACTTATACGTATAAGTGAATTTTGTATTGTTAGAATATCACAAAAGGATCGGCATTTCAATTATTTTTTTAGCAATATTAAATTATTGTGTATTTTAGTGAATTTCTATAGACATTTTTAGAGAAATTTAATAAACTGTAAAAGTGTTATAAGGAGTCTACAAAATTATGAAAAAAAATGTTACTGCAAAAGACATCGCAAAACTCTGCGGAGTCTCTCAGGCGACTGTATCTTATGTGATCAATAATCGCCAGAATCAGAAGATCAGTGAGGAAACCAGACGCAAGGTTTTAGATGCCGTTGAAACACTTCACTACTATCCCAATGCTTCCGCCAAAAGCATGCGGACCAAAAACTGCACGTCCATCGGAATTGTATGTGCAAAGGATTACAGCCGCCAGGCTTTCTTAAACGCTTTTACCGGAATCAGCCAGTACCTGTCCCAGATCGACTATACCATCACGATTTTCAATGAAATGGATGATATAGATTCTTCTCCGGATTATGTCAAAAGCTATTATTCCAACGTGATCGATGGACTCATTTTTATTTCCAACGATGATCACGCTGCTTTTACAAAACCGGCCGATGAAAATCATATTCCTTATGTGGTTATCTGTATGGACGGGGTTTTCTCAAAAAAAACGCCGTTCCCCCATGCATTTGAATATGCCCTGCAGGAATGTGCCTCCTTCTGTCTGGAAAAGGAAATCCGCGAAGTGCGGTATTTTTCCATCAGCAATGACGGTCTTTTAGTCAATAATAAATATCCGCTTTTTGAATCCCTGCTTCGCCGGACGGCACCGAACTGCCATCTGGAGCACGTGATCTGTCCTATCAAGGATCGTGATCTGATTCATTTGCAGCAATTTTTAGCTAAATACATGGAAAACCGCAGTTTTGATCTTGCCATTTCTCAAAACTACGACATTGGACTGCTGCTGCAGCGTGAAATATTAAAAACAGGCTTTTCCATCCCTCAGAGAATTCGCCATATCTTCCTGAACGAGGTGAATTTCTATGAAATGGACTATCCTTCTATCAGCGGCATTGATATTCCCTACGATCAAATGGGCGAGTATGCTGCCAAACTTCTTCTTGCTATGATCGAAAACCGTGAATCTGAATTTACCTACCAGGAATTCAAGTGCCGACTCATTCAGAGAGAAACGACGCTGTGACGCTGTTAAAATACTGCGCCTTATAAAGATCAAAAAGAGAACACCCGCTAATTCCAGTTTATGAATTGCCGGATGTTCTCTTTTTTATGATTTTCTTTTCAAGGATCAAGGATATCTGATCTTTTTTACTTTTTATTCGTTACAGTTCAGCCATGACATCTTCCGTATTCTCAGATTCGGTTTCTTCTCCGTCCTGTTCCTCCAGAAATTCGTCTTCTTCATCCTCATCCTTGTCGCTCTCCCGCACCTTGGCGATGCTTGCAACTGCTATGCCAGATTCAGCATCAATACTCATCAGCTTCACACCGGAGGTATTGCGTCCGATAATCGAGATGTCGCTGACTGCCATCTTGATGATAATGCCTTCATTGGTAATCAGCATGATCTTGCGCTCATTATCTACCAGCTTTGCACCCACCAAATCACCGGTTTTGTCGATGATCTTATAGCAGCGCACGCCCTTGCCACCTCGGTTCTGGGCTGTAAATTCATCAATCGGAGTGCGTTTTCCATAACCATTTTCCGATACTACCAGCAGGCATTCTCCCTGGCTGGCCATCTGCATACCGATGACTTCATCGCCTTCATCAAACTTCATGCCGATAACCCCCATGGAAACACGGCCTGTCACGCGGACATCGGTCTCATGGAATCGGATACACATGCCTTTCTTTGTGATCAGGAAAATATCTTCGGTATTATCGGTAGCCTTAACTTCGATCAATTCATCGTCATCACGAAGTACAATCGCCTGAAGACCGTTCTTGCGGACATTGCTGTATTCCTTCATCGGAGTCTTCTTAACCATACCATTGCGGGTTGCCATGAAGAGATATTTCTCATCATCGATCTCCTTCATAGGAACGATGGATGTGATCTTCTCGCCTGGCATCAGCGGAAGCAGATTCACGATGGCAGTACCTCTGGCAGTGCGTCCTGCCTCCGGAATCTCGTATCCCTTCAGACGGTATACGCGTCCCTTGTTGGTAAAGAACATCACATAATGATGGGTTGTGGTCATCAGCAGATCTTCGATATAATCTTCCTCAATAGTCTGCATGCCCTTGATTCCCTTGCCTCCGCGGTTCTGGCTCTTGAAATTATCGCTGGACATTCTCTTAATATAGCCAAAATTGGTCATGGTCACAACGATATCGTCATCCGGGATCAAATCCTCCGCAGACATATCGTATTCATCATATCCGATGGCGGTACGGCGATCATCTCCGTATTTATCAGCGATGAGGGAGATCTCCTCCTTGATAACACACAGAAGTTTCTTCTCATCTGCCAGAATCGCTTTCAACTCTGCAATCTTTGCCTCCAGATCTTTATATTCATTTTCCAGTTTCTCGCGTTCCAGACCGGTCAGAGCACGCAGACGCATATCTACGATGGCCTGTGCCTGTGCATCCGAAAGATCAAAACGCTCCATTAACTGAGCTTTCGCCGCCTGAACATTGGTAGAACCGCGGATGATCTTAATAACCTCATCGATATGATCCAGTGCCTTTAAAAGACCTTCCAAAATATGGGCTCTCTCTTCTGCCTTGTTCAGATCATATTTGGTTCTTCTGGTTACCACATCCTCCTGGTGCTTTAAGTAATATTCCAGGATCTGCTGCAGATTTAAGATACGCGGCTCATTATTAACCAGCGCCAGCATAATCACACCAAAGGTGTCCTGCAGCTGTGTATGCTTCAGCAGACGGTTCATGATGACATTTGCATTCACATCTCGGCGCAGTTCAATGCAGATCCGAAGTCCCTCACGGTTGGATTCGTCACGCAGATCCGTGATTCCATCAAGCTTTTTATCCTTTACAAGCTCTGCAATCTTTTCGATCAAACGAGCCTTATTCACTGCATAAGGAAGCTCTGTCACGATGATACGGCTCTTGCCATTTGCCATGGCCTCGATATTGTATACAGCCCGTACACGGATCTTGCCGCGTCCGGTTCTGTAGGCTTCTTCGATGCCTGCTTTTCCAAGGATGGTTGCTCCTGTCGGGAAATCAGGTCCCTTTACGATCTCCATCAGTTCTTCGATGGTAGTCGGGCGGTCTTCCTCCACCCGGTTGTCTATGATCTTGACAACGGCAGCAATCACCTCACGCAGGTTGTGAGGTGGAATATTCGTTGCCATACCAACGGCGATACCGGTGCCGCCATTTACCAGAATATTTGGAAAACGAGCCGGAAGAACCGTCGGTTCTTTCTCAGTCTCATCAAAGTTCGGCATGAAATCAACGGTATTCTTGCCAATATCCGCCAGCATCTCCATGGAAATACGACTCAGTCTTGCCTCGGTGTATCGCATCGCTGCGGCGCCGTCGCCGTCCATGGAACCGAAGTTTCCATGTCCATCTACAAGCGGGTAACGGGTAGCCCATTTCTGAGCCATATTAACCAATGCGCCGTAAATGGAGCTGTCGCCGTGCGGATGATATTTACCCATTGTATCACCGACGATACGGGCGGATTTACGGTGCGGCTTATCCGGACCGTTATTCAGCTCAACCATCGAATAAAGCACTCGTCTCTGCACCGGTTTCAAGCCGTCGCGCACGTCCGGGAGTGCCCGGGCGGCGATAACGCTCATCGCATAATCGATGTAAGACGTTTCCATTGTCTTTTTCAGATCAATGTCATGAATTTTGTCAAATATATTTGGTTCCATCTATACTCCTTTCGTCCTCAAAAGGATTTAAGTGACTTAAATTTAATTAAATATCCAGGTTCTTTACGTACTTCGCATTTGCCTCGATAAACTCACGACGCGGCTCAACCTGATCACCCATCAGGGTAGCAAATGTCAGATCAACCTCCGAAGCAGTCTCACTGTCGATCTGTACACGGAGAAGAATTCGGCGCTCCGGATCCATGGTAGTCTCCCAAAGCTGTTCCGCGTCCATCTCACCCAGACCTTTATAACGCTGGATCTTATTGTTGTTGTCACGGCCAATCTCAGTCAGAATCGAATTCAGCTCATCATCGCTGTATGCATACCAGACACGCTTATTCTTCTCGATCTTATAAAGCGGCGGCTGTGCCAGATATACATGTCCTTCCCGGATCAAATCCGGCATAAAACGATACAGGAACGTCAGAAGCAGGGTACTGATATGTGCACCATCCACATCGGCATCGGTCATGATAATGATCTTGTTGTAACGAAGTTTTGAAATATCAAAATCTTCATGAATACCGGTACCAAATGCCGTGATCATCGCACGGATCTCCGCATTGCCGTAAATTCGATCCAGTCTTGCTTTTTCTACGTTTAAGATCTTGCCTCGAAGAGGCAGAATAGCCTGATTGGATTTATTTCTAGCCTCTTTCGCAGAACCACCCGCGGAATCTCCCTCTACGATGTAGATCTCGCAGTTTTCCGGATTCTTGTCGGAACAGTCGGCTAATTTTCCTGGAAGCGCCATGCCGTCAAGCGCTGATTTACGTCTCGTCATCTCGCGGGCCTTGCGGGCTGCGTCGCGGGCTCTCTTGGCAAGAATTGATTTCTCACAGATGATCTTGGCAACCGTTGGATTCTGCTCCAGGAAATATGTCAGCTGCTCGCTCACGATCGCATCGACCGCCGCGCGGGCCTCGCTGTTGCCGAGTTTCTGCTTCGTCTGTCCCTCAAACTGCGGCTCCTCGATCTTGACGCTGATGATCGCTGTAAGGCCCTCGCGGATATCCTCACCGCTGAGTGTCGGCTCATTTTCCTTCAGAAGCTTATTTTTCTTCGCATAGTCATTAAAAGTCTTCGTCAGAGCACTCTTAAAGCCGGCCAGATGGGTACCGCCCTCCGGTGTGTTGATATTATTGACGAAGGTGTAGATATTTTCCGTGTAGGAATCGTTATGCTGCATCGCCACCTCGACAAATACCTTGTCCTTGATGCCCTCGCAGTAGATAACCGGTTCATAGAGCTTCTCATTGCTCCGGTTCAAGTAGGTGACAAATTCCTTGATACCGCCCTCATAGTGAAAGGTCTTCTCATGCTTCACTTCTCTGTCATCCCGCAGGGTGATCTTTAAGTTTTTCGTCAGGAATGCCGTCTCACGCAGGCGTACTTTTAACGTATCATAGTCGTAGACCGTTTCCTCGAAAATCTCCTTATCCGGCAGGAATACGACCCGTGTGCCGTGCTTATCCGGAGCACACTTACCGACTACTTTCAGCGGATACATGGTTTTGCCCCGCTCATAGCGCTGTTTATATACCTTTCCATCGCGGCAGATCTCAACCTCCAGCCACTCGGAAAGAGCATTTACAACCGATGCGCCTACGCCGTGCAGACCGCCGGATACCTTGTATCCGCCGCCGCCGAACTTGCCGCCCGCATGCAGGATCGTAAATACGACCTCAACCGCCGGAAGTCCGGCTTTTTTCTGAGTATCAACCGGGATACCACGACCGTCATCCTGTACCGTGATGGAATTGTCCGCATTGATCTGCACCTCGATGTGACTGCAGAATCCGGCTAACGCCTCATCCACGGAGTTGTCAACTATCTCATACACCAGGTGATGGAGGCCTCTTACAGATGTGCTGCCTATATACATACCAGGACGCTTTCTGACCGCCTCCAATCCCTCCAATATCTGTATTTGATCTGCACTGTATTCTGAACCCATAGTTCCTCCTTCACTTGCTGTTTTATGTCTGACTAGTTGTCTTGTTTGGACGTTCACAGGTGACCGTCCCGCTCACGACCCGAAAGGTCTTATCTATCTGGAAGCTGTGGCTGATAAAATCATCCAAGCCCGTACAGGTAATGATCGTCTGTATGTGGCGGATGCTGGCGAGCAGATGATCCTGCCGTTTCCCATCTAACTCCGACAAAACATCGTCGAGAAGCAGAATCGGATACTCCTTTTTGATCTTTTTAACCAGCTCAATCTCCGCCAGTTTGAGCGATAATGCCGCCGTCCTCTGCTGTCCCTGTGAACCGAAGCGCCGGATGTCAATCCCGTTGACATAGAAACTTAAGTCATCCCTGTGCGGTCCGACCAGCGTCGTCTTCTGCTTCCGGTCCGCCTCGCGGCTCTTTTTGACAGCCGCTTCCAGCTGATCCGCCTCCGTGTTCGGCTCATACTGAATAACAAGCTCTTCCTTTCCGCCCGACAATTTCTGATGGATCGGACGGATCAATTCGTTTAATTCACCGATAAATTCCCGCCGGTACTGGCTCACCTCCCGCCCGTAGGAAGCAAGCTGCATATCCCATATATCCAGCATCTCCTCGTACTCGGGATGGAAAAACAGCTCCTTTAAGAGCTTATTTCTCTGTATCACTACCCGGTTGTACTGCACCAGCGAATGAACATAGAGCCGGTTTAACTGGCATAATTCCAGATCAATAAAACGGCGCCGATCCGCCGGCCCGTTCTTAATGAGATTCAGATCTTCCGGCGAAAAAAACACCACGTTAACGATGCCGAAAAGCTCGCTCGCCCGCCGGATCGGAATCCCGTTGACCGCCACGCCCTTCGTCTTATTTTTCTTTAGGTGCATGTCGATCCGGTATGGCACATCGTCCTTGCGAAGCTGCATCTTGATGTGGGACTCGTCCTCTCCGAATTCGATGATCTCCCTGTCCTTGCTGCCGCGGTGGGACTTGGTCGTCGCACACACGTAGACCGCTTCGAGGATATTGGTTTTACCCTGCGCGTTGTCTCCGTAGAGAACATTCGTCCCCGGATCAAAATCCATATGTAATTCCCCGTAATTGCGATAATTTTTGAGTTCGATCGATTCGATAAACATGAAACCATCCTTTATTTGGTGATTGTTACGGTCTCTCCGTCATACTCGACTTTGTCCCCGTCGTAAAGCTTCTTGCCGCGCTGCATCTCCACCGCGCCATTGACCTTCACAAGCCCGTCCTGAATCGCAAATTTGGCGTCCACGCCGGACTCTACCAGACCAGCTGCCTTGAGCGCCTGACCCAGTTTTATAAATTCATCTCTCAGTTTGATCTCCATCTTATTTCAGATCCTTTCTGTTACTGTCTGCACCTGCCATGTCTAAAAATGGCAGGTTAGATCGCTGCCGCATTGAAATTGACCGGCAGGATCAGATAGATGTAAGTCTCCTCCTCGTCCCGGATAAAGCACGGGGATTTCGGATTCATCATGTACAGAGTCACTTCCTCATCATCGATGATTCGTAACGCATCACCCAAAAACTTCGGGTTGAAGCCGATCATCAGGTCTTTTCCAAACTTGGTAATCGCCAGACGGGCATCCATCGTACCGAAGGCGGAATGCATCTTTAACTCCATTTCTTCATCGGTAAAGTTTAAGATCAAAGGTTTCTTATCATTTTCACGGACGAGAATGCTCGCACGGTCGATCGCATCCATGAAATCACGGCGGTTCAAGGTAACTTTCGTCTCATAATCGGAGGAAAGCATCTGATTGATCCGGAAATACTCGCCCTCAATCAGGCGGGATAACACGATCGTGTCGTCAAATTCAAACATGATGTGGTTGGTGCTGAAGAAAATCTGTACCTCAGAGTCGTTGTCACCGTTTAAGATCTTGCTGATCTCACCTAAAGTCTTGCCAGGAACGATGACTTTTATATCACTGTACTGTTCTTTTAATGCAACTTTGCGGATCGACATGCGGTGTCCGTCGAGGGAAACGAGCTTAAGTTCATTGCCGGTGACCTCCATCAGCTCACCGGTCATCATCTTGTTGCTGTCGTTCGGCGAGATCGAGAAGATCGTCTGGCGGATGATCTCTTTTAAGGTAAACTGGGAAAGTGTGATGAATTTATCCCGCTCAATGTGGGGAATATAGGAAAATTCATCGCCGTCCTTGCCCTGAATCTGGAAAATAGCCTTGTCACAGGTGATCGTCGTGTTGTATTTTTCATCCGATTCGATCGTGATCGTAGAATTTTCGCCGGAGAGCTTGCGGATAATATCGGAAAAAAGCTTGGCATCAAGAGCGATTTTTCCACGTTCCAGGATCGTTCCTTCGACCTTCGTCTCAATTCCCAGCTCCATATCGTTGCCGGTCAGTTTGATCTCATCCGAAACAGCATCGATCAGGATGCATTCGAGAATCGGCATGGTGGTTTTGGAAGGAACGGCCTTCAGAACAATGTTGATGCCGTTCATTAAATGATCTTTTTCAAATGAAAGCTTCATGTTTGTTGATAACTCCTTTGCTAAAAATAACGTGGAACGGAAAGAAAAGATATATATAAATTCCGTCGCAATCGTAGTAGGGGCTGTGAATATGTGGAATTCTCCGGACAGCCCCGAAAATACAGGGGTTCAGACTCCTTTTGAATGGTTAAAAAGGCTGTGTAAAACTGTCCGGAACCGGCTGGATAACTTTTGAATTATCCACAGCCCTGAAATGGAGCAAAATGTGGGAAAAGTTATCCACAGGTTTTCAACCACTTTTCCACGCGAAATTGTGGAAGAAACCTACTGTGGGCTGATCTTTTTCATTAAGATTTCCACTGTATTGCGAAGCGATTCGTTTTTCTCCATATCGGCAGCGATCTTGTCGTGACCGTGGATGATCGTCGTGTGATCCCGACCGCCTAAATATTTGCCGATATTCTGCAGGGAAGTTCCGAGCATCGAACGGCAGATATACATCACGATCTGGCGCGGGAATACGATCTCCTTGTTGCGCTTCTGGGAGGAAATGTCAAGCGGAGTGATACCGAAATGATCAGCAACGACCTGGATGATCAGCTCTGGGGTCACTTCTTTCTCCGCGTTCGGGGAAATGAGATCCTTGAGCGCTTCCTCCGCCAGCTCCGTCGTGATCTCCTTGTTATTTAACTTGGAAAGGGCGACGATCTTGGTAAGGGCGCCCTCGAGTTCACGGATGTTGGACTTGACGTTGGTGGCGATGTACTTGATCACTTCATTATCTATATTGTAGCCCTCGAGTTCCTCTTTTTTGCGGAGGATCGCCATACGGGTTTCATAATCCGGCGACTGGATATCGACGGTCAAACCCCATTCGAAACGGGAACGAAGCCGTTCTTCCAGCGTCTCGATCTCTTTCGGCGGTTTATCTGAGGAGATAATGATCTGTTTTTTCGCTTCATAGAGTGCGTTGAAGGTATGGAAAAATTCTTCCTGTGTCGATTCCTTACCGATAATAAACTGGATATCATCGATGAGGAGGACGTCGTTGTTTCTGTATTTTTCACGGAACTCCGTGGTGGAAATATTGTTTTTGTTCCGGATCGCATCGATCAGTTCGTTCGTAAACTTCTCACTTGTAACGTAGAGAACCTTCGCTTTTGGATTGTTTTTTAAGATAAAATGTCCGATCGAGTGCATAAGATGCGTTTTTCCCAGACCTACACCCCCGTAAATGAAGAGAGGGTTGTAGATCTCACCCGGAGATTCTGCCACGGCGAGGGAAGCGGCGTGCGCTAAGTTATTGTTCGCGCCGACGACGAAGGTGTCGAATGTGTAGCGCGGATTTAAGTTCGCATCCTGGATGAGCTGGCGGCTGACCTCGGACGGGCGGTTGATCAGATGGCTTTTGTCCGTCTCTTTTTGCGGCTCATCGACCTGTTCGATGGTGACAAAATCGACCTCACACTCGATTCCGGTTAGTTCTTCGATGGTAATCTGGATCAAAAGTCCGTATTTTTTTTTGATATAGCCGAGAAACTGCACATCCGGAACCAGGATCTGAAGGGTGCCGTCTTTCATGGAATAAGGCTGCGTCGGAAGCAGCCATGTTTTGAAAGAAACGTCCGTCAGTTCGTGTTCTTCTTTAATATGGAGGAGAATTTCATCCCATTTTTCCTTAATTTTCTCTATCATACTGTGTCTCCTAAACGTAAAAAGCAGCCAAAACTGCAAAATAACCCAATCTAAGTTCTATTCTACATGATTTGTCCACATTTTTCAATAAAAACCCGCAATGTGAATAAGTGAAATTCAGTTATCCACGTGGAAAAAACGCCGAAAAATAAGGCTTTTTGGTGAATGGGTGTGAACAATCAGAAGCTTATCCAGATCGTATTCCACGGCTTTTCCACAAGTTATCCCCAAAATGTGGATAAGTGGAGGATAAGCTGTGAATAGGTGGCGGGAATGCTGATAAAATAAGGATTTTTTTATCCACAAAATGGAAACGTCCCGGTGTGTATACTGTATACAATAAGGTGCCTCGACAGCAATCGACGATCGATCTGTGGGGACGCAGGATCGAAATGGTGGAAAAACCACAGAAATTCCTTGTTCTATGGGGATTAAAAAGATCAAAATAGTGGTTGACGAATGCGGAATTCTTCTATATAATGGAGAAGATGTTTAATTACAATAGTCTAACTATGTTGAGAAGAATGCGGATTTCGGCGTGAGCCGGAGGAAGCGTGGATTTCTCTTACTATATTATGGATGAGGAGGTGTATGCAGACATGAAGATGACATTTCAGCCGAAGAAAAGACAGAGAGCAAAAGTTCATGGATTCCGTGCGAGAATGAGCAGCGCAGGTGGAAGAAAAGTTCTGGCTGCCAGAAGAGCAAAAGGTAGAGCAAAATTATCTGCTTAATGAACGAGGCCGCAATCGAGTTATAGATTGTGGCCTTTCTTAATATTCATAGAAAAAGTTCTAAGAATATTAAGAAAAGCTCTGCGATGCACACTCGGTGCAGGGGAATTGGTGATTTTAATGAAGCGTTTTAATTCAATTAAGAAGAACAGCGAATTTCAAAAGGTTTACAAGACAGGGAAATCCTATGCCAATAAGCTTCTGGTTATGTACGTGAAGCGGGTGGATGACGGGAAGGAGCCTCGGATCGGTATCTCCGTCAGCAAAAAGGTTGGAAACAGCGTGGTCCGCCATCACGTGACAAGGTTGGTACGGGAGAGCTATCGGTTAAATAAGGACAGAGTCAGACTCGGATTAGACATCGTAGTCGTTGCCAGACCGGCAGCGAAAGAAGCAGACTTCAAAAAAATTGAGAGTGCATACCTGCACTTATGCGGACTGCATAACATTCTGGAGAATCGAAGTGAGAATATTGATTAAGAAGATCTTGATAAAGATGATTCGGGGATATCAGCTCTATATTTCCCCTATGACAGGACCTCACTGCAAGTACACGCCGACGTGCTCGGAGTACGCCATCCAGGCACTTAAAAAGTACGGCGCTGTAAAAGGTATGATTTTGGCATGTAAGCGGATTCTTCGCTGTAATCCATTTGCAGAAGGCGGTTATGATCCAGTTCCGTAAAGGATGAGGAGGTAGTTCATTGGACGTTAGCGTTTTAGTTGCGACAAAGGCAGGTTCGATCATGGGACCGATCGCCAGCGTGTTTGGTTATATCATGGACTTTTTATTCCGGATTACCAGCAGCATGGGGATCATGAATATCGGTCTGTGTATCATCCTGTTTACCATTATCACAAAGTTACTGTTATTTCCTCTGACGATCAAACAGCAGGAATCGTCAAAACTTATGTCGCTTATGAACCCTGAAATCAAGGCGGTTCAGAATAGGTATAAGGGAAAAACCGATCAGGCATCGATGGCTAAACAACAGGTCGAGATGCAGGCAGTCTATGAGAAATATGGCTCGAATCCGATGGCAGGATGTCTGCCGATGGCGATTCAGCTTCCGATTATCTTCGCTTTGTACCGGGTTATCTACAACATTCCGGCATACGTACCGTCAGTACGTGTCTTTTTTGACAACGTAGCGAACCCGCTGATGGAGCAGCCGGATTACATCAACAAGATTTCCGAGCTGGCAAGCGGTGTCGGCATGGCGGTGGACAAGGTAGACTACACCGTGGCAAACAAAGTCGTAGATATGTTATATAAGTTGACACCGGCTGGATGGGATACGCTGGAAAGTTTATTCCCGCAGATCTCTTCGACGATCGCAGAAAATGCGAGCAAGATTGAGCAGATGAACTATTTCTTCGGCATCAATCTGGCAACTCCGCCGTTTACCGGTTTTAACCACATCACGATCGCATGGATCATCCCGATCCTTGCGGGTCTGACCCAGTGGCTCTCCACCAAGCTGATTTCCAATTTACAGCAGGTGGATCAGGACGCGCCGGGCGCGAGCATGATGAACAGCATGATGATCACGATGCCGCTGATGTCCGTATTCTTCTGTTTCTCCCTGCCGTCCGCGATCGGTATCTACTGGGTCGTTCAGGGTGCATTCCAGCTCGTTCAGCAGCTGATCGTAAATGCACATATGAACAAGATCGATGTCGATGATCTGATCCGCCGCAACGTGGAGAAGATGAACAAGAAGAGAGCGAGAAAAGGTCTGCCGCCGGCCAATGTCAGCGAGAAGGCAAGCGTGAATTTAAAGGCGCTTCAGGCACGCGAGGATGCGGAAAGCAAGGCGAAAGAGGACAAGATCTCCCGCAATAAAAAGCAGATGGAGGCGTCTGAAGCATTTTACAATTCCGATCCGAAGCCGGGCAGTCTGGCTTCCAAGGCCAAGATGGTGCAGAAGTACAACGATAAGCACGCGAAAAAATAGAAGGAGGGCGCAGGATGGATATGATTACGGTTACCGCTAAGACAGTCGATGAGGCAGTAACAAAGGCACTGATTGAACTGGAAACCACCAGTGATAAATTAGAGTACGAAGTGGTCGAAAAAGGAAGCGCCGGATTTCTGGGGATCGGCGCGAAACCGGCGATCATCCGTGCTAAGAAAAAAGAGACGCTCGAGGATCGTGCGATCGACTTTTTAAGCCAGGTATTTGATGCGATGAACTTAGATGTGAAGATCGCAGCGGCTTTCAATGAGGAAGAGTGCGAGATGAACATTGACCTCTCCGGCGAGGACATGGGTATTTTGATCGGTAAGAGAGGTCAGACCCTGGATTCTCTCCAGTATCTGGTCAGCCTGGTTGTCAACAAGAAGAGCGAGAATTACGTCCGCGTGAAGCTCGATACCGAGAATTACCGCGAGAGACGGAAAGAGACGCTTGAGACACTGGCAAAGAACATTGCTTACAAGGTAAAGAGAACGAAACGTTCCGTATCTTTGGAGCCGATGAACCCGTATGAGAGACGGATCATTCATGCAGCGCTGCAGAATGACAAGTATGTCACCACCCGCAGCGAGGGCGAGGATCCGTTCCGGCATGTGATTATTTCGCTGAAGCGTGAGGGCAGACGCGAGAGAAGTGACGGGTATGGGAGATATGAGAAGTAAATAAGTATGACGAAGAAGGTCTGGAGGTATCTAGACCTTCTTTTTTGTGGGGGATCGAGCGCGAGAGGTTTATCGTGAAAACATAAAAAAAGAAATAAATATTAGACTAGATTTGTAAATAAAGATGGGAAAATGCTTCCATATGGTATAGAATAAGAAGATAAAAAGCAAGGAAGGATTTATATATATATGGTATATACAGATACAATCGCCGCGATCGCGACGGCGCTTTCGAGTTCGGGGATTGGGATTATCCGGATTAGCGGTTCGGACGCTGTGGCGGTGGCGGAGCGGATGTTTGAACCGGCGGTGGCGGGGAAGAGGCTTTCAGAGCAGAAAACGTATACGATTCATTATGGATATATTCGGGATGGAGAGGAACGGATCGATGAAGTGCTGCTTCTTTTGATGCGCGGTCCGCACAGTTATACGGCGGAGGACACGGTAGAGATTGACTGTCACGGAGGCGTGCTGGTGATGAAGCGGATTCTGGAGCTGGCGGTAAAATGTGGGGCGCGGCTGGCGGAACCAGGCGAATTTACGAAGCGGGCGTTTTTAAATGGCAGAATTGATCTTTCGCAGGCGGAAGCCGTGATCGATGTGATCCAGTCGAAAAATGAGTATGCGCTGCAGTCTTCGGTCAGCCAGTTGAGCGGTTCAATGTCGCGGAAAGTGCGGGAACTTCGCGAAAAACTAATCTATGAGATTGCCTTTATTGAGTCCGCACTTGATGATCCGGAGCATATTTCTCTGGACGGATATCCGGAGCGCCTTCGGGAGACGCTGCAGCCGATAGAGATGGAACTGGAGGCGTCGATCGGGACGTTTGACAACGGGCGTATCATGACGGAGGGGATCAAAACCGTGATCTTAGGTAAGCCGAATGCAGGAAAATCGTCCCTGATGAATGTACTGTTGGGAGAGGAGCGCGCGATTGTGACAGAGATCGCCGGTACGACACGCGATACGCTGGAGGAAAATATCCGTCTGCGCGGGCTTAGCTTAAATTTGATCGATACGGCGGGCATCCGGGAAACGGAGGATATCGTTGAAAAGATTGGCGTGGAACGGGCGAGAAAGATTGCGGATGAGGCAGATTTGATCTTGTATGTGGTCGATGGATCAAGGGAGCTGGATGAAAATGACCGTCAGATCCTCGATTTGATCCGGGGACGGAAGGTGATCGTCCTCTTAAATAAGACAGATCTGGAACCGGTTCTCACAGAAGAAGCGCTTCGCGAAGCGTGCGGGCAGGAAGTGATTCCGGTATCGGCGAAGGAACAGCAGGGAATTGATCGATTGGAGGAAAAAATTCAGACGATGTTCTTGCAGGGAAACCTGAATTTCAACGATCAGGTCATGCTGACAAACGTCCGTCACAAGACGGCGATGGAGCAGGCGCTGAAAAGCCTGCGTCTGGTCGAGACAAGCATCGACAATGCGATGCCGGAGGATTTTTTCTCGATTGATCTGATGGATGCCTATGAACATCTTGGAACGATCCTTGGGGAATCACTGGAAGAGGATCTGGTGAATGAGATTTTCAGCCATTTTTGTATGGGGAAATAGATCAATTTTTTTGCAAGGTTTCTTTCCTTGTGGTATGATAGGGTGGATCTGAAAACAAGAAAGAATATAAGGCGTTTGATCGAATTGAAATGTGCAGCTACAGTAAAATCGGCTGCGAATCATACGGCGCATGAGCCGCAGTGTTTATCTCAGTCGAGAAGACTCCCGTGGTGAGTAATAGCAAATTTGTCTCAGTGGAAGCCTTGTCTCCGACTGAGATAAACGCTCCGCGAGGATGCGCAGTGATTCTGTAAAGAATATGTCAGCTTACGCTGACCAGAACCACGCGCCAAGTCTCACGGACGTTCGACTTGAATAGAACGCAGAGATAGAGAGGAAAGAGGAAACATGCCCTGTTTAACAGAAAATTATGATGTAGCGGTCGTCGGGGCGGGACACGCCGGCTGTGAGGCGGCGCTGGCAAGCGCGAGACTGGGACTCGAGACGATCGTGTTTACCGTCAGCGTGGACAGCATCGCCCTGATGCCGTGCAACCCGAATGTCGGCGGAAGCTCGAAGGGCCACTTGGTGCGCGAGCTGGATGCGCTCGGCGGCGAGATGGGAAAAAATATAGATAAAACCTTTATACAGTCCAAGATGCTCAACCAGTCCAAGGGACCGGCGGTGCATTCGCTCCGCGCGCAGGCGGACAAGCAGGAATACACCCGCCAGATGCGCCGTACCATGGAAAATACCGATCACCTGACGATCCGTCAGGGAGAGGTGGCAGAGCTGATCGTGGAAGAAGGTCAGATCAAAGGACTGAAAACGTACTCCGGCGCGACGTATTACTGCAAGGCGGTGGTGCTGGCAACGGGAACGTACCTGAAAGCGAGATGTATCTATGGTGATGTGAGCAATCCGACCGGACCGAATGGTCTGCAGGCGGCAAACCATCTGACAGATTCCCTGAAAAAGCTGGGAATCGAGATGTTCCGTTTCAAGACGGGCACACCGGCGCGTGTTGATAAGCGCAGCATCGATTTTTCTAAGATGGAAGAGCAGTTCGGCGATGAGAGGGTTGTGCCATTTTCTTTTTCCACCGATCCGGAGTCGGTGCAGAAGGAGCAGGTGTCCTGCTGGTTGACCTATACCAATGAGAAAACACATGAGATCATCCGCAACAACCTGGATCGATCGCCCCTCTTTTCGGGCGCGATCGAGGGAACAGGTCCGCGTTACTGTCCATCGATCGAGGATAAGGTGGTAAAATTTCCAGATAAGAACCGTCATCAGGTTTTTGTCGAGCCGGAGGGAATTTATACGAATGAAATGTATCTGGGCGGTATGTCCAGTTCCCTGCCGGAGGATGTGCAGTACGCGATGTATCGTACCGTGCCGGGACTTGAAAATGTAAAAATTGTTCGAAATGCATATGCAATTGAGTACGATTGTATCAATGCACGCCAGTTGAAGGCATCGCTGGAATTTAAGGCGATCCGGGGATTGTTCAGCGGCGGTCAGTTTAACGGAAGCTCCGGTTATGAGGAAGCGGCGGTACAGGGCTTTATGGCGGGTGTCAATGCGGCGCGCGAAGTGCTGGGAAAAGAACCGATCATCCTCGACCGTTCCCAGGCATATATCGGTGTCTTAATCGACGATCTGGTTACCAAAGAAAACCATGAACCGTACCGGATGATGACGTCGCGTGCGGAATACCGCCTGCTTTTGCGTCAGGACAACGCGGATCTGCGTCTTTCCCCGATCGGGCATGAGATTGGACTGGTCAGTGATGCGATGTATGAGCGTGTTCTCTGGAAAGAAAACATAATCGAGGAAGAGGCAAAGCGTCTGGAGAAGATCAACATTGGCGCTGGAAAAGAAGTGCAGGAATTTTTAGAGCGCCACGGAAGCACCCCGCTCAAGACCGCGGCAACGCTGGCAGAGCTGGTACGCCGTCCGGAGTTAAGCTATGAAGCACTGGCAGAGCTGGATCCGAACCGTCCGGAACTTCCGGAAGATGTGATCGAGCAGATCAACATCAACATCAAGTATGACGGCTATATCCGCCGCCAGCTGCAGCAGGTTGCACAGTTCAAGAAGATGGAGAGCCGGAAGCTGGATGAAAACTTCGACTATTCCACGGTCGGAAGCCTGCGCCGTGAGGCAGTACAGAAGTTAAATCTCTATAAACCGGCAAATATCGGTCAGGCATCCCGAATCGCGGGCGTGTCACCGGCGGATATTTCGGTGCTGCTGGTACACTTAGAGCAGAGCCGCCATGCGGGGCATGGGGAAGAGAAGAAAGAACTGTAAATATAGAAACGAGCGGATTCAGAGTTACTGTACACGGGCAGGCACTTTTGGAACCGAAAGTGTCGTAAGAAAACCTGGTGGCAGGAGGAATTTGCCGTATTTAAATGCGAAGCCACGGCAAATTCCGTTACTGGGCACGTATGCGTGAACAGTAACGAGTCAGAGACTGCATGGAAACAGGTAAACGCATTGCAGCAACTCAAAATGTAAGATAGATAAGAACCTGAGAAAAAATAGAACATATCATAAAGGATATATTTATGGCAGAAGAAAATAAAGTAGAAAGCGGTGTGGTTCTGCCTCCGGCAGACTTTACCGAGCAGCTTCAGAAAGAAGCGCAGGAGATGGGTGTCACGTTAAATGAACACCAGATCAAGCAGTTCTACGATTACTATGAACTGTTGATTCATTGGAATACGATGGTGAATCTGACAGCGATCACGGAACAGAAGGAAGTTGTGACCAAACATTTTTCGGATAGTCTGGCACTTGTGAAAGCGGTGCCGGATCTGGCAGAGAAAGAGTATACGTTGATCGATGTTGGAACGGGAGCTGGATTTCCGGGTATCCCGTTAAAGATTGCATTTCCAAATTTAAAGGTCACGCTTCTCGATTCTTTAAATAAGCGGATCAACTTTCTGAACGAGGTAATTCAGGCATTGGAACTGGAAAAAATTCAGGCGGTTCACGGACGGGCGGAGGATGCGGCACATGATAATGTTTCACGTGAAACATTTGATTTCTGCGTTTCACGCGCGGTGGCAAATCTTTCCACGCTGTCGGAATACTGCCTGCCGTTTGTTAAGGTGGGTGGCTGGTTTGTGCCGTACAAATCGGGCAAACTGGAGGAAGAGATGAAGACGGGAAAAGGTGCGATCCGCAAGCTGGGCGGTGAGCTGGAGGATGTGATTTCCTTCCACCTTGCCAATGAGGATGAGCGTAACCTGGTCCGGATTCATAAGACAGAGAGGACGGGAAAGAAGTATCCGAGAAAAGCGGGAACGCCGTCGCGGGAGCCGCTGAAATAAAGCAATCAAAAGGTAGATAGAGAAAGACTGTATATGGAACACGTAGGATATACAGTCTTTCTTTTTCATATAGGCGGGGTTTAAACAAAAATGTATGACTGAATATTTGTTCTGGAAGATTGTGTTCCAGAAGCCGTATCAGGCATATGACAGAGGAAATCTGGAGAAGCGGGTAGAGGCGATGGCAGAGCTGGAAATAATAGGGAAAATTTATAAAATTTGAGTTTTCGTTACAGAATATAGTTTTTTTGTGCGAAAGCCGAAGAGATCGAGTGGGAATAATGTAGAATAAAGAGGAGCATTCCGGGGGTTTTGTTTGTATATAGATAGTGCGGCGGGACCTGGATGAAACGACCGTTCCTATCAAGAAGAAACAAACAAGGCGTACGGAAGGATGACGCTGTGAATATGAAAGATACTGGGAAAATGGTATCTGCATCATGGTATGAGTATGAAAAAGCAATTTTTATGGAGATGTGGGAAAGAGAGAGTAACTGTTCGCGGGTAGGCACTGTTGGAACCGAAAGTGCCGTAAGAAAACGTGGTGGCAGCAGGAATTTGCCGTATTTAAATGCGGCAAATTCCGTCACTGGGCACGTATGCGTGAACAGTAATAAGCTTCGTCCTATGACGAAAAAAACGCTCAGCGGTATGCATACTCATTATCCTTTTTTAAGAAAAAAACATATGGATCGCATCCATCACGGCATCCGGCTGTTCTAACTGCGGCAGATGTTTGGTCTTTGGGATGATAGAGGACTCGATTGCGGAATTATAAATCTTGTAATCCTGAATCGTCGCCTCGATCATCGGTTCCTCGGAACCGCCGATGATGAAGATGCTGTTGTCGATCTTCCTGAGAGCATTGGAAATATTGCACTTGGTATAGCGGCATTCAATACTGGAGAAGATCGCTTTCGGACATTCACCGAGATGTGCGGCTTCGTGGCTGCGGTCGATCTGAACCGGTTTTACGGTATACGGATTGTAAAAATATTTGGTGCGGAATGCCTCTTCGATCATAGAGCGGCTGCACGCAATGTGGTAAATGAGCGTTCCAGCCAGCGGGAGATCCAGAAGAAGCTTATAAAGCTTGGCATTTTTACCCGGAAGCTGACAACAGTCGGTAAGACTGCTCGGGTTGATGAGCATGATCTGATCAAACAGTTCTGGAGAGTTGCTGCACGCCATGATAGACAGTGCCGCTGAATCACCGGTGGAGAGAATGTTGGTCCGATGTCCGATCTCAGATTTAATAAAATCACAGATCAGCTGGACAAACAGGTAATTTGTGTAGGTCAGGTTCGGCTTCTCGGAACGTCCGCAGCCGAGAAGGTCGAGCGTGTAGACGGTGTAGGAGTGGCTGAGCTGTTCGCGGATGGATTCCCACTCATAGCCGCTCGATGCAAAGTGCAGATCGTGAATCAACAGAAGCGGTTTGCCGGAACCGCATTTTGTATAGTAGATATTTCCCAGCCGCCATTTGTAGCAGAGAGAATTCTCTTCCCGGGTCAGACCGCGGGAGGTGGCAGAAAATTGAATATATTTATTTAAAAGTGCCAGTGAAACTGCGCCGCCGGCGGACAGCATCAGGCAGGTCATGATCTTGTTTTTTGTGTTCATATAGAAAGCTCCTTTTGAATCGAAAAATTAAACTTGAAAATATCTCATCAAGTAATTCTATTATACCATAAATACTAAATTCAGCTATCGCCTTTGGCTTGGCTTCATTAAGTATTTAGGTATGACTCGCACTAGAATCGAAAATGCATCGCTAAGTGTTCATATATATCATATGAACGTATTCTCACCCGTCCACTCACGAACCCGCGCTATCGCGCTCTACCGCCCTGCTTCGCATGGCTGTTCGTTCCTTAATGGCGCAAGAAAAGAATATGTCTGCTTCGCAGCCGCATTCTTTTCTTCTGCGCTCATTATACCATGACCACTAAATTCGTGAAACACCTCATTAAGTGGTCAGGTATATGTTCTCACTAGACTCGAAAATACCTCGTCAAGTGTTCACATTATATCACGATTCGCATCTTCGATGCTTACCGCTGCTGACGCAGCTATCGTGATCGCCATTCGCCGTTCGCCATAAATCTGCAAGCAGCTTTCTGGCTCACTTGCGCTCATTATATCATATTTTCCTGTATTCCAGTTCAGCTATTTCCAGCGTTTTTTCACAGAATATCTGTTCACAGATGTGTGCCCAAGTAACGGGATTTTGCCGATGCTTCGCATTTCAAATCGGAAAAATCTGCAACCAGAATTATAGCGTTCGGAATTTTCAGTTCAGAAAATTTCTACCTGTGAACAGTTATGAATATGCTATTTTATGTAAACAAAATTTCATTGAAAATCGATATTAAATTCATTATAATGTTCACGTATCAAAAAATCAATCGATGGGGAAAGAAATGCGCGATATGATAAAGAAGGAAAATAAGTTATGCTTTCAGCATCGTATGGAACGGAAGACAGAGAAATCTTTTCAGTTGTCGGCGGGCAGGCAGCGGCTGCTGGCGGAAACGATACGCGAACTGAAGCAGGAAGGGCGCTTAGACGAGGAGAAGCTGGCGATGCAGCATGGTACGACATCCATTTACTGCCACAGCCTCAATGTTGCCTACACAAGCCTTTGGATGATGGAACGGTGGCAGATTCGCTTGGAACAAAAATCACTTGTGAGAGGGGCACTGCTGCACGATTATTTTTTGTATGACTGGCATCAGAAGGATTCCTCGCACCGCCTGCACGGCTTCCGTCACCCGAAAACAGCGCTTGGAAATGCACAGAGAGATTACCATTTAAATTGGAAGGAAAAAAATATCATCGCACGTCATATGTTTCCGCTGATACCGGTGCCGCCTCAGTGCCGCGAGGCATGGATTGTGTGTCTGGCAGATAAATGGTGTGCTCTGGGGGAGACGGTGGAGCCGATGTTTCACGTGAAACATTTTAAATGAAATTTTTCTAAAAAAGTAGGAAATGAGTTTTAAGTGTGTTATACTATTAGGCAAGACAAGAACGGGAAAAAGCTGGAAATCGCTGTGCGGATGCCTGCGGGAAGGCTTTTTCCTGTCTTTCATGTGAGATAAAACCGAGGAAATGGAAGGAATACGGTATGGGACGAACGATTGCGATTGCAAATCAGAAGGGCGGCGTAGGTAAAACGACAACGGCGATCAACCTGTCGGCATGCCTGGCAGAGGCGGGACAGAGGGTTCTGACGATCGATTTTGATCCGCAGGGAAATGCAACCACTGGTTTGGGATTGGAAAAAGAACAGATTGAAGATACAGTCTATGAGCTGCTTTTGGGCGATTGCACACTGGAGGACTGTCTGATGCGCGATGTTCAGGAAAATCTGGATGTTCTTCCTTCGGATTCGAATCTGGCAGGAGCTGAGATTGAACTTCTGGATGTGGAAAATAAAGAGTCGGTGTTAAACGGTTATCTGGAGACAATCCGCGATCAGTATGATTTTATTATCATCGACTGCCCGCCGTCGCTGAGTCTTTTGACGATCAATGCGCTGGTAGCGGCAGATACGGTGCTGGTGCCAATCCAGTGCGAATATTATGCGCTGGAAGGACTGAGCCAGGTACTCCGGACGATCGGTCTGGTCCGGAAAAAGATGAATCCGTCGCTGGAGCTAGAGGGCGTGGTATTTACCATGTATGATGCGAGAACGAATCTCTCCCTGCAGGTCGTAGAGAATGTAAAACAGAACTTAAATGAGCGGATTTACAAGACGATCATACCGAGAAATGTGCGACTGGCGGAGGCGCCGAGCCACGGAATGCCGATCAACCTGTACGACAGCCGCTCGACCGGTGCAGAGAGCTACCGTCTGCTGGCAGCAGAGGTGATCAGCCGGGGAGAAGAGCTGTAGGCAGGAAAATAACGGTGAAGTGAAATTCAGAAAGGATGCCTGCCGGGGGCGTCGGGAGGTTCGTGAGGAGGAAGGAAATGTCAAAGAGAACGGGGCTTGGCAGAGGACTGGGAGCTTTTTTTGGAAATGATTACGAGGATGCAGAAGCGGGAAAAAGCAGCGCAAAGCCATCGGATGAAGCCGGAAAAAAGACTTCCGTTCGTGAGACGGAACAGGAGATAGAGAAAAAGAGCCTGGAAGAGCTGGATATGGTGCTTCCGGGATCTAAAAAACAGAAAAAATCGGCGTCTGCCGGAAAGACAGCTGCGAAAACAGTGGGAAAAGGCAGCCGTGTGGGAGTTGCAAAGGCATCCGGAAAGACGACGACAGAAGGAAAAACCCGCACAGCCGGGGAGACGGCGGCAAAATCGAAGACACAGACGGCAAAAGCGGAGCCGGTCGTAAAGATCGTTGAGGTGGAAAAAGAGAAATTTCTAAATATTTCGGAGATTGAGCCAAATGTCAGCCAGCCGCGTAAGATGTTTGATGAAGAACAGCTCGGAGAGCTGGCAGAATCCATCCGCCGTTACGGCGTGCTGCAGCCGCTTCTGGTTCAGAAAAAGGGCGATCGTTATGAGTTGATTGCCGGAGAGCGCCGGTGGAGAGCTGCCAAACTGGCAGGATTTCGGGAAGTTCCGGTGATCGTGCGCGAGTATACGAGACAGCAGACGATGGAGATCGCCCTGATCGAGAATGTACAGCGTGCAGATTTAAATCCGATTGAGGAGGCGAAAGCCTACCAGATGCTGATTCAGGAGTTTGGGCTGCGTCAGGAGGACGTGGCAGAGCGCGTAGCGAAGAACCGTGCGACGATCACGAACAGCATGCGTCTTTTGAAACTGGATGAGAGAGTGCAGGAGATGCTGATTCAGGACCGGCTTACCGGAGGTCATGCAAGAGCGCTTCTTTCGCTGGAAGATGGTGAAAAACAGTACCAGTTGGCGCTTAAAACAGTAGAAAATCATTTGAGTGTCCGCGAGGTCGAGCGTCTGGTGAAAGAGCTTTTGAAGCCGAAAAAGGCGAAAAAGAAAGCAGAGCCGGAACGCGATATGGAGGTCTTTTTCAAGGATGTGGAAGAGAAGCTGAAAGGAGTTATGGGAACGAAGGTTTCGATCAACCGCAAGGATAAGAATAAAGGCAGAATCGAGATCGAATACTATTCATCAGCGGAACTGGAACGTCTGATTGAGCTTTTGGAGTCATTAAGACAGTAATCACACAAAATTCGTCCCAGGGGACGGATGATGGGAAATGAGGAATGAAAGATGGAGAGCAGTATTTTTAGCGGGATTGGCATCGATCCGGGGGTTATCGTGATCGTTCTGGCGATCCTGACACTCATATCATTTATTGCGTCCGTCATCTGTTTTTCGCAGTATAGGAAGTTGTATCGCAGATATGATATGTTTATGCGGGGAAAAGATGCGGAGACGCTCGAAGACACGATCATGGAACTGGTGGATGAGACCGAGTATCTGCGGGCAAAGGACGGAGATACAAAACGTCTGGTGGATTCGGTTGTCTCCAAGGCGCAGGCTGGATACCAGAAAACCGGTATTGTCAAGTACAATGCGTTTAAGGGCATGGGCGGCAATCTGAGTTTTGTCATTGCCATGCTGGATGATAACAACACGGGATTTGTGCTGAATTCTGTTCACAGCCGTGAAGGCTGTTACCTGTATCTGAAGGATGTCGTAGAGGGCAAGACCGAGGTGCTTTTAGGAAGTGAAGAGAAGGAAGCACTGGAGCGTGCGCTTGGGTATAAGTAAAGAAAATAAAGGATAGAAATGAGGCGGCTGTATGTGTTGGCAGCAGCTGCGGATTGTAGTTAGAAGGAGTCAATATGCATCGTTTTTTGCGAGCTGCCGGATTTAGTATGTATCAGAAGAAGAAGGACATCCGTGCCCTGCTTCGCTGTCTGGCGAGAGAGGCGGGAACCTCCAGCTGTCTTCAGCTTGACAGGGAGACCGAATTATATGAGATCAAGACAGAAGTTGCGCCGGGGATCGGCGTGGCGATGTATGGGGAGCTGAATGAGCAGGATGAGATGGAGATAGAGTATTATTATCCCTATATCCTGAACGAGGAGGTAACCTCGCGGGCAGAATGTTCCATTCAGCGTCATACGGAGAAGGAAACCTATGCGGGGCTTCTGGATGAGTATAAGGTAGGGCTTTCGCTGATCTTTTATCTCTTGAATCCGATCGAATACAGGGAGTGTTACCGGAAAGAGCGCGAGCGCTTACAGGTGAATTCGGTCAGCCTGGCAGGATTTGCCAATCGGGGCAAGGTGCTTCTTCCGATCAAAAAGACGGCGCTGCAGATTGAAAAAGCCAAAGTGGCGGCGAAAAACCGGGATGAACTTTTGGAAGCGGCAAAAAATGGCGACGAGGATGCGATGGAGTCCTTAACAATCGAGGATCTGGATCTCTATTCGATGGCATCGCGCCGGGCGACGAGAGAGGATATTTATTCGATCGTCGATACAACTTTTATGCCAAGCGGGATCGAGTGCGATCAGTATTCGATTTTAGGCGAGATCAAAGAGGTTATATGTAAGAAAAACCGGTTTACCGGCGAGGAAATCTATGATCTCAAGGTGGAATGCAACGATCTGTATTTCCGCGTGGGTATCAATAAGATGGACCTGCTTGGAGAACCGCTTCCGGGACGTCGGTTTAAAGGAAAAATATGGATGATGGGAACGGCTCATTTTGCGTAAAGGTCTATAAAAAATCATCGGTTCCAAAAGTGCCTACCCGTGAACAGCTACACAGAAATTGCATACGGAGCATGTGAGAAGAGAAAATAGTTGCGGAACACATGAAAATGAATTATAATAAAATGCAGTATGAAAATACGATATATGTTTCACGTGAAACATATAAATCTCTGTAGCTCAGTAGGATAGAGTGTTCGCCTCCTAAGGTAGAACCATGGCGGAACCCTTTTGAAGAAAAAGGGTAGCGTTTGAGGATCACTTAAGGAAGCGAAATCTGAAAAATCAGAAGAGATAAGAAAGAGATAATTCATCACGAAAGTGATTGAGTTCATAAAGTTGGTCGCCGTGACCGAAAAGGCTGAAAAAGCCCGAAAATACGGCATTTGTTCCCATAGTTAAATGGATATAACAAGCGCCTCCTAAGCACTAGTTGAGGGTTCGATTCCCCCTGGGAACGTGCATTTTTTGCAGCAATGATCGTAAAAGTTCATTGCTGCTTTTTCTTTTTTCCGGTGCTCGTGAGCACCGAGAGAACACTTAAACGCAGATATTGAGCACCGAAATTTCTTAACGGGCACCAATGCAATAATTCAATCCTGGTACCGAACGGAGATAACTACAGCGTAGGATAAGGATTGGGGTGTCAATGAATGTAAATATGGTTTTCTTGCCTGAACAAAACAGGCCTGACGGATCTATCCGCTCAGATTAGATTAAGAATCTATTCTGGGCGGATTTTTTCGTTACAGATATTTTAGAGGAGGATAGCTTATGGATAAAAAAACGGATGTAAGAGATCCGGATGAAAAAGTTGTTGAGATTGAAATGGAACGGTTAAGAGCATTTTCAAATCATCCATTTAAAGTGATCGGAGACAGTCAGATGATTGAGCTGCAGGACAGCATAAAAAAGTATGGTGTACTGAATCCATTGATTGTTCGTCCAAAGATTGAAGGCTACTACGAAATTATTTCTGGCCACAGAAGAAAATATGCGGCTGAGAAGCTGGGATATAAGAAAATTCCGGTAATCATTTGTATGTTGCAGGATGATGAAGCAGTAGTGATCATGGTCGATTCCAATTTGCAGAGAGAGCAAATTGCACCAAGTGAAAAGGCCTATGCCTATAAGATGAAATATGATGCCATCAAAAAAAAGGCAGGCAGAAAGAATTGTAGTCAAGTTGACCACAATACAGGAAAGAGGAGTATTGACGTAATCGGAGAACTTTGTGGTGACAGTGCGAAGCAGGTGCATAGCAGTATCAAATCAAAAAGGTGGAGTTGGAAAGACGGTATCGTGCGTGAATTTAGGAATCGGATTGGCACAGGAAGGGAAAAAGGTTCTTCTGATAGATGCAGATCCGCAGGGCAGTCTCACAATTAGTTTAGGGTATGAGGAACCGGATGAAATGGAGTATTCTCTTGCAACGCTGATGCTAAATATTGTGAATGATGAAAAACTGAACATGGAAAAAACAATCCTTCATCATAAGGAAGGTGTGGATCTGATACCGGCCAATATAGAATTATCAGCGATTGAGGTATCTTTGGTAAACGCAATGAGCAGGGAACTGATTATGAGGTCACTTATTGAGAGATTAAGGGAATTTTATGATTTTATCATTATAGATTGTATTCAGAAGTAGTAGATACGAATGGAAGCGGACATGGTGCATTGGCAGGAGTTCTTAATGCATTAAATGCCGATGTTTTGATCTGCGGCGGAATAGGAGGAGGTGCCCAGACTGCGTTAGCGGCAGCAGGCATTAAGCTTTTTGGCGGAGTTTCAGGAGATGCAGATAAAGCAGTAGAAGCTTTTATCAATGATACACTTGATTATAATCCAGATGTTAAGTGTTCTCACCATGAGCACAGCCACGGAGAGGGACATACATGTGGTAAACATGGATGTGGAAACCATAGCTGTCATTAAGAAGAATAGCAAAAAATACAATACGAAAGGATGCGTCAAGGTAATGGGAGAATTATCGTGATACATCCTTTTGTATTATTTGATAAGATGGCAGATTACATTTTCAATAAGGCGGTTAAAAACTGTGAATGCTACATCGATCTCTACATGGATTGAGTATTTTTCTTTTCTTACTTGTAGAAAGTGATGAATGGAAGGTATAATATTGTTAATGATCCAGAGATATTTATTTTGGAAACAGCTTAATCAATTTGGAGGTATAAAATGAAAGCACATAAATATTGGTCAATCGGAGCAATAGTTACAATGGTTGGAACTTTTTATACAGGATATAAAGGGTTAAAAGCAGCACACAAATACTTTGCATTTGGCTCTCTGATATGCATGATTATGGCAGTCTATTCTGGTCATAAAATGATTTCAGGTAATAAAAGAACAAGAAAACAGGTGGAAAATACAAAAGCGGAGGAATAGTAAATGTTAGAGATAGGAACAAAAGCACCGGATTTTGAATTGCCGGATCAGAACGGAGAAGTGCATAAATTAAGTGATTATTTAGGTAAAAAAATAATTTTATATTTTTATCCAAAGGATAATACACCAGGATGTACGAAGCAGGCATGTGGCTTTTCTGAGCGTTATCCACAATTCACCGAGAAAGGTGCGGTGATCCTTGGAGTCAGTAAGGATTCTGTAGCCTCTCACAAGAAATTTGAGGAAAAATATGGATTGGCATTTACACTTTTGGCAGATCCGGAGCGTAAGGTGATCGAAGCATATGATGTCTGGAAAGAAAAGAAAAAATATGGCAAGGTTTCTATGGGTGTGGTAAGAACCACATATCTTATTGACGAGCAGGGAATCATTAGAAAGGCAAATGATAAAGTCAAGGCGGCAGATGATCCTGAAAATATGCTTAAGGAATTAAATTGATGAAGATTATATTGTCACCTGCAAAAAAGATGATTGTAGATACAGATAACATAGCACCGGTTGAACTGCCTGCCTTTATTGATAAGACAGCAGAGATATTGAGCTGGATGAAAAGCAAATCAAAAGAGGAACTGAAAGCTATCTGGAAATGTAATGACAAGATTGCAGAGCAGAACGTTAACAGATTGGAAAATATGGATCTTTATAACAGACTTACTCCGGCTGTTTTAGCATATGAAGGGATTGCATTTCAATATATGGCACCATCTGTGTTTGAAATCCAGCAGTTTGAGTATCTGCAAAATCATTTAAGAATATTATCTGCATTTTATGGGGTTCTGAAACCGATGGACGGAGTGACGCCTTATCGTCTTGAAATGCAGGCAAAAGCAGACATTGGAGATGCAAAAAATCTGTATGAGTTTTGGGAAGACTTGTTATACCGCTCTGTGATCGATGATAGCAGGATTATCATTAATTTGGCATCAAAAGAATACTCAAAATGTATAGAAAAGTACCTGACATCGAAGGACAGATATATTACGATTACATTCTGCGAAATGTCTGGAGATAAAATGGTAACAAAAGGTACATATGCCAAAATGGCTCGTGGTGAAATGGTCAGATTCATAGCGGAAAATAATATTGAAAATCCGGTGGAGATTCAGAAATTTGACAGACTCGGATATTCGTTTAGGTCTGATTTATCTTCAGATTCAGAATATGTATTTGAACGCAAAATAAAATAGTTATTCAGGTAAAAGATGCTCAGTTTAGCACCTTTTATAATAATGAGAATCATTACTATTTTTATTGACAACAGGATGATAGTGGTATATAATTCTTATTAAGAACTAATCCTAATAAGGAGGACGGATGACAAGTAGGAGAAATACCATTCAAAAAGATCTCGTAAGAAATACCGTATACGAAATGAGAAGACACGTTACGGCAATTGAAGTGTATGAATTTATAAAAGAAGCATATCCATCAATTGGAAAAGGAACTGTATATAGAAATCTTGATATATTGGTAGAGGAAGGTGCATTAAGAAAGGTTGAAGTTCCGAATGGACCGAACCGATTTGATTTTACATTGAAAAATCATTACCATGTAAGATGTATAAAGTGCGGTGAAATTTTTGATGTGGATATGGATCAAATACCGGATTTGCTGGAAAGAATTCATAACACTCATGGAATTGAATTTGTGGATTACGATATTTCATTTAAAGGCATTTGCCCGAAATGCAGGGAGAAGGTAAAGGAGGAACAGCATGGATAGGAAAGCAATGTATAAGTTGAGTTATGGACTGTTTATATTGACCGCTAAAGAAGCAGAAAAAGATAACGGATGCATCATTAATACAGCCATTCAGGCAGCTTCGGAACCAAACCAGTTAAGTATCTGTGTAAATAAGGCAAATTATACGCATGATATGATTCAAAGAACCGGAAAATTTACTGTATCAGTCTTAAGTCAGAAGGCACAATTTGAATTGTTCAAACATTTTGGCTTCCAATCAGGAAGAGATACCAATAAGTTTGAAGCATTTGAGCAGTGTGCCAGGGGCACGAATGGTATTTATTATATTACAGAAGGTACAAATGCATACATTTCTGTGACAGTTACTAAAACAGAGGACTTAGGTTCACATACGATGTTTATCGGTGAGATAACCGATATGGAAGTTTTAAGCAATGTTCCTTCAGTAACATATGATTATTATCAGAATAACATTAAGCCTAAGCCACAGGAGGTTGGAAAAACAGAGGACAGTCAGACAATATGGCGTTGCAGAATTTGCGGATATGAATATGTAGGCGAGGAATTACCGGATGACTTTATATGTCCTTTGTGCAAGCACCCGGCATCAGATTTTGAAAAAGTAGTAAAGAAAACGGAGGTAAAAGAGATGGCAGAAAACAAATATGTAGGAACACAGACAGAGAAGAATTTACAGGAGGCATTTGCGGGGGAATCACAGGCAAGAAATAAGTATACCTATTTTGCTTCTGTAGCGAAAAAGGAAGGTTACGAGCAGATGTCAGCATTGTTTTTAAAGACTGCAGATAATGAGAAAGAACATGCAAAGATGTGGTTCAAGGAATTAGCAGGAATTGGTGATACAAAGGAAAACCTGGCGGCAGCGGCAGAAGGCGAAAATTATGAGTGGACAGATATGTATGACGGCTTTGCTAAAACAGCTGAGGAAGAAGGATTCCCTGAGCTTGCAGCAAAATTCAGGGCAGTAGGTGAGATTGAGAAGCACCATGAGGAAAGATATCGTGCACTTCTTAAGAATATTGAAACTGCACAGGTATTTGAAAAGAGCGAAGTTAAGGTATGGGAATGCCGTAACTGCGGACATATTGTGGTAGGAACAAAGGCTCCTGAGGTATGTCCGGTATGTAACCATCCACAAAGCTATTTTGAAGTACATGAAGAGAATTATTAAGGAGATAAGATTATTAGCAGTCAAGAACAGTGCTTATGAAATAATAAATAAAAAGCACGCTACATATTATGGAATGGCAATGTCTGTAAAAAGAATCTGTGAAGTAATTATGAGAAATGAAAAATCAATACTTCCGGTATCGCACATAATTCATGGCGTATATGATATTGACGGAGTATCGTTAAGTATGCCAGTTATTGTAGGTGTTGATGGTATTGAGTCTAATATACCTATTAATTTAAGTGGTGAGGAAGCATTAAAGCTTAAGAAATCTGCAGATTCTTTGAAAAAGATTATAGAGACGATTGAACTATAAATTATACACATGGAAGGAGATAAAAGCATGGAAGTAAAGTATTATATATGTAAGCATTGTGGAAACATTGTTGAAAAGGTAAAGGATAAAGGTGTTCCTGTAATTTGTTGCGGAGAACCTATGCAGGAATTAAAAGCCGGTGTGACAGATGCGGCTGTTGAGAAGCACGTGCCTGTATATACAGTGGAAGGCAATTATGTTCATGTCGTGGTCGGAGAGACAAAACATCCAATGCTTGAAGAACATTTCATTGAGTGGATTACATTAAATACCAATCAGGGAATATACAGAAAACAGTTAAATCCAGGGCAGGAGCCGATAGCAGATTTTTGTCTTTGCGATGGTGAACAGGTAGAAGAAGTATATGCATATTGTAACCTGCATGGATTATGGAAATGCTAAAAGCATTTATACATATTAAGATTTAAGAACAACACAATATAACCGTAATATAGGCTGTGTATTAATGTATTTACAAGGAGGAACAACAAATGAAATATGTATGTGATGTTTGCGGATGGGAATACGATGAGGAGAAGGGATATCCAGAAGGTGGTATTGCACCTGGTACAAAGTGGGAGGATATTCCGGAAGATTTTGAATGTCCGTTATGTTTTGTAGGCAAAGACCAGTTTTCAAAGGCTGAATAAAAATGAAAGCAGGACTAATGGATGTATGAAATGAAACCAGAATATTATAATGGAATAAATATGATAGAATTGACATAATATTGGAAAATCTTCGTGATTATACAGTAAAACACTTTACTGATGAAGAGCAGTATATGGAATCTATTAATTATAAGAAGTTATTTACACAGAAAGTTCAACATCTGAAATTTATACACAAACTTGATGAATTTATAGAACATCATAATGATGAGATAGAAGATCAAGATGAACAGATTATGGTTATATGTGTAGAGTCTGCGGATAGAGGATAGGGGAATGTGCAGCATGTTTCCGTATTACTCCCATGTTGTTACCAATTGCTATCCTTTTGCTACCATTCTACCTCTTTTTTTCAGAATTGACCTGTGCTAATATTATCATAGACAAATGAGACATGAGCTACAAACTTACATTTCATTTGTTTCTCTTTTGCAAAAGAATACGGACAAAATATAAAGCGTCTGCTCATTGCCGGAATGGTGATGAGTATGGCGCTTTTTTTGATGCCGAAAACCGGGTGATGACCTGAAAAATGAAACAGGAGGAAATAGCATGGCATATGAATATGGCCACGATTGCCCATTTGAAGCTTACATCACGAATCTCGGAAAATATAACGAAGGGGAGTTGGTAGGCGAATGGGTAAAGTTTCCTACCACATCAGAAGATCTGAAAAAAGTATTTGAACGAATTGGAATCGGTTCAAAAGATGACTTTGGTAATCCTTATGAAGAATGGTTCATAAGAGATTATGACTGTTATGTCGATGGGCTGTATGAAATGCTGGGAGAATACGAAAGTCTGGATGAACTCAATTATCTGGCTTTCTTTAAAAAGAAGCCGGTCATATTTTTTTATGAAAAATAAATTTTGTTGAGGTTAAATTGAGATTGACTTTGTATTGTATAAGTATGAAATAAAAAGGAATCAGGTGCTGTACAATGAAAAAGCATAAAATATGTAAAATCCTTCTTGTTATACTGGCAATTTTTTTATGTGTGGCTTTTTATGAATTGCTCGGAATCTGCGTTGCATATAAAAAGCAGCCGGAAGTGTCCAATACAACCAAAAAAGAAACAAAAAATGGGTCATGGAACGAATGCAGTGAAAATACAGAACGGGCAGTAATCATAGAAAAGAATCCAGAAGCGCTTTTACAAAGAGTGCGTTTGATCAAGAATGCAAAAGAAGACATTATTCTTTCTACTTTTGCATTTCAATCCGATGAAAGTGGAAAATTGATCTTAGGAGCACTGCATGATGCGGCAGACAGAGGTGTGCATGTTCGTCTGTTAGTAGATGGAATGGAGAGCTGGATTGATATGGAAGGAAATCCGTATTTCTATGGATTATCTTCCCATGAGAATGTTGAAATTAAACTGTATAATAAGGCCAATCCGTTGAAACCATGGAAGATGATGGGGAGAATGCATGATAAATATTTGATTGCAGATGGTAAGACATATATTCTTGGTGGAAGAAATACATACAATTATTTCCTGGGTGATTTTCTGGGACATAAGAACTATGACAGAGATGTGTTAGTGGTTTGCAATGAACCTGAGAAAGAAAATTCAGTTAACCAGTTGTTAGAGTATTTTGAAACGATATGGGAACAAGAAGACAGTGGTTATTTTCATGACAATAAAAAACTGGCAAATAGAAAATCTGTAAAGAACGCAGTTTTAGAGCTGCAGAACGGCTATCAGAAATATTTTGAAGAGAATAAGGAAAGAATCTGCGATACCGATTACACGGACGAAACTTTTGAGACAGAAAAGATTGCATTAGTGTCAAATCCTATCCACACAGGTCCCAAGGAACCAGTAGTCTGGTATCAACTGGGAGAACTAATGAAAAATGCAAAAGAGCGCGTGAAAATTCATACACCATATATTATCTGCAATGATATGATGTATAATACATGGAAAGAGATTGCGGAGAGAGTTCCGGATTTTTCTATCATGACCAATTCGGTTGCCAACAATGGAAATCCGTTTGGTTCTGCTGATTATGCGAGAAACAGAAACAGAATTTTAAATACAGGAATTGATATCTGGGAGTATGAAGGCGGCTATTCTTACCACGGAAAAAGCATCCTGATCGATGATGATCTATCCGTAATCGGTTCCTTTAACATGGATATGAGAAGCACGTATCTGGATACGGAACTGATGCTTGTAATACGTAGCAAAGAGATTAATAAACAGTTGGAAGAAGGCATGATGGAATATGAAAGAGTGTCCCGACAGGTATTGGAAGATGGAACCTATCGTGATCCGTATCATGTAGAGCCAATTGAATTGACAAAGAAGCGTCAGAGAAACGTACTTTTGGTACAGCATCTGCTTGGATGGGCAAGATATCTGTTCTGATAAAGGAGGAAGAAGATCGTGTTTCAAATATTAATTGTAGAAGATGATAAAGAATTAAGCCAGCTATTCCAAAAAGTGCTTGAGAAGAATGGATATCAGGTCAAAAGTGCATCGGATGGAGCACTGGCATTAGAAATATTGGATAAAGAGTATATTGATCTGATCATTTCCGATATTATGATGCCGGTTATGGATGGTTATGAACTGGTGTCGAAACTCCGTTCAGCAGGATATCAGATACCGGTACTTATGATCACTGCGAAAGGTTCCTTTGATGATATGCGCCAGGGATTTCTTTCGGGAAGTGACGATTATATGGTAAAACCGGTAAATGTGAATGAAATGGTTTTAAGAGTCGGAGCACTGCTTCGCCGTGCACAGATACTGAATGAACACAAAATTGTGATCGGTTCAACAGAGTTTGATTATGATGCAATGACGGTTACAACTGATAAGGAAAGTCTTGTTTTGCCTAAAAAAGAATTCCTGCTTTTATATAAGCTTGCAGCTTCGCCAGGCAGAACATTTACAAAACAACAGTTGATGGATGAAGTATGGGGATACGAGACGGAGGCAGACCCACATACGATAGAGGTACATATAGGAAGAATCAGGGAGCGTTTGAAAGATAACCCGGATTTTGAAATCGTAACAATGCGTGGAATTGGATACAAGGTGGTGAAAAAATAATGGAACAAAAGAAAGAAAAAGGATTGCGGATCCGATCCTGTCTGACTGGTGCAATCTGGCTGGCACTTGTATTTTCAACAGTCATATCTGCGTTATTATTTGCTTTTTTGAATCATTTTTTTAATCTGCCTGGTAGCATACCTGTGCTTGGCTGGCTTTTGATTTTTAATACATTGATTGCAGGGCTGATTACTTCCTTTATCAATGCAAGGTTGCTGGAACCAATTACCAGACTCAGTAAAGCAATGAAGGAAGTTTCGCAGGGAGATTTTGAACAGCACTTGGAAACGAACAGCCGTATCGCAGAAGTTGGAGAATCTTATCAAAGTTTTAATGTGATGACAAAAGAGCTTCGTGCAACAGAAGTACTGCAGATGGATTTTGTCTCCAATGTTTCTCATGAGTTTAAGACCCCGATCAATGCCATTGAAGGATATACAATGCTGCTTCAGGGAGAAGAACTGTCTCCGGATCAAGAGGAATATGTAGAAAAAATCTTATTTAACACCCAAAGACTTTCTGGATTGGTTGGTAATATTTTGCTGTTATCCAAGTTAGAGAATCAGAACATACCAATGAAAAAAACAGAATATCGTTTGGATGAACAGATCCGTCAGGCATTTCTTTCCCTGGAGACAAAATGGACAGAAAAAGAAATTGGTTTCCAGGTAGAGCTGGAGGAAGTTAAATATACTGGGAATGAAGGACTTTTTATGCATATATGGATGAATCTTTTAGATAATGCGATTAAGTTCAGTCCTGCAAAGGGGACAATTATGATGTTTCTGAAGCAGGAAAAGGATTCTGTAATGTTTATTCTGGAAGATGAAGGACCGGGAATAGAAGATGATGTGAAAACCAGAATATTTGACAAGTTCTATCAGGCAGACGGTTCTCACAAAGCAGAAGGAAATGGTCTCGGCCTTGCACTTGTGAAACGGATCGTAGATAGTGCTGGCGGGACGATCAAGGCAGAAAACCGGGAATATGGTGGATGCAGATTTGTTGTAGAGCTTCCAATACAGAAAGATGAGGCCATATAAGTTTAAGAAAAACAGATAGAGGAGGAATTACATGACATTTTATCAGGAATTGCAGTTAAATCAGGCAGGTTCTAAAAATCTGTTGAAAAAGAGTGAAACAGTGAAAGAAAAATTATATCATATGTGGGTATATCTGGTGAAGATAGCTGTTACAATGGCATTTTGTTTTTTATTTGTTACTATTTTCAGTATCTTATTTGGAAATGAGAATAGTATTGTGGGTGTAGTAGTTTTATTATGCCTTATGGTATTTCGGAATGCGGATCTGGGGATCCACATCGGACAATCTACGATGCTTTTGGCTTTGTTCTTTGTAATTATGACTGTATGTCCGCATTTAGCAAACCAGCTTTCACCGGTACTTGGAATGCTGTTAAACATTGCTGCACTGGCAGTGCTGATTCTGTTCGGATGTCATAACCCATTCATGTTTAACCAATCCACATTAGTTCTTGGTTATCTGTTATTGTATGGATATGATGTAACAGGAAAAAGTTATCAGATGCGATTAACCGGAATGGCATTAGGTGCAGCACTTACCTGCTTCGTATTTTATCGAAATCATAAAAACAGAACTTATAAAAGAAATCTGAAAGATCTGATACAAGAATTTGATATCACTTCTTCCAGAACAAAATGGCAGATATGTCAGATTTTATGCGTACCGATTGTCCTTTGCATTGCAGAACTTTGTAATATGCCACGTGCAATGTGGGCTGGTATTGCGGCCATGTCCGCGATTTTGCCGTTTATGGAAGATATGCACTACAGAGTCCGTAAAAGAATTGTCGGAAATATTGCAGGTGTTATATGTTTTACAGTATTATATTTTCTGCTTCCTTCGTCAATCTATGCATATATAGGAATCCTTGGCGGAATTGGTGTAGGACTTTCTGCAAAATATGGCTGGCAGGCAGTATTTAACACATTTGGTGCTTTGGCCATTGCTACAGAGAGTTATGGACTAAAAGGAGCAGTTGGTCTTAGAGTGATTCAGAATGTTTTTGGCGTTGTATTTGCATTAATATTTTGTTCTATGTTTTATTGGCTTATGTCGAAAAAAGGAAACAGTGGTAACCGTGGCTGCAGAATAACGTGGGATGGAAAGAAAAAGGGTTAATCCGGAAATGGCAGCTTTGCTGACGAGTCTGGCAAAGAGTATAAAGATGTAAGGGAAAATGTAAGATCTGTTGGCTTTGGGAAGAATCCTAAGGGTGACAGATCTTTTTTTATACCTGCCTATCTTCCTTCATTTTAACACAAAGGTAATCTTCGTATTTAAGAAAGTCCAGGAAAAGAAGAAAGCACAGGAAGCGGCAAAGCCTAATCCGGATGCTGATTATGTGGACGATGACGAGGACTATGGGTACGATCCGGAGTTTGAGGACGATGATGCAGATAGCTCCGTCGATGAAGATGATAATGAACCTGTGTAAACAGGATAGGCTTGATGCCTGGGGCAGCCTTCGGGTTGCCTTTACATAGCCTCCACTTTCAAAAAATAAAATATTTTGTGTTTTTGAAAGCGACCTCTTGCATATACTATTAGCAGACAGTATAATAAGTACATCGAAGTAGTTTCAAAAAATGAAAAATATTCGACTTTTGAAAGCGGGTGATGATATGAAAACAATTACAAGAGCAAAGTATCTCGACAGAATCATTGAACTGAATGACACTCCTGACATCAAGATCATCACGGGCATTCGTCGCTCCGGTAAGTCCAAGCTGATGCAGGCGTATATTGAGTATCTGAAAAGCCATTTTGAAAACATCAATATTATCTTCATTGACTTCATGGATTTGGCGTATGAGGAAATCAAGGAATACCATGCCTTACACGCCTATGTGGAAGAATATTATCAGGAAGGTAAAACGAACTACCTGTTTGTAGACGAGGTGCAGATGTGCCCCAAGTTTGAGTTGGCAATCAATAGCCTGTACTCTAAGGGAAAATACGACATCTATGTAACAGGCTCCAATGCTTTCCTGTTGAGTGCGGATCTGGCAACTCTGTTTACCGGACGCTATATTGAAATTCATGTGTTCCCTTTCAGCTTCCAGGAATATTGCCAATATTATGATGATGTTAGTGATAAAGATAACCTCTTTGATGATTACGCTATCAAGGGCGGTTTAGCAGGTTCTTACGCTTACAGAACCGAAAAAGACAGAACAAACTATATCAAAGAGGTCTACGAAACGATTGTTACAAGGGATTTGGTGCAGAAATATGCGCTCCCGGACACTTTGGTTTTACAGCGTCTGAGCGAGTTCCTTATGGATAATATCAGCAACCTGACTTCTCCTAATAAGGTCAGTCAGCTGCTGACAGCAAATGAGACTCCGACCAATCATGTAACCGTCGGCAAGTACATTAAGTATTTGTGCAATGCTTTTGTATTTTATGATATTAAGAGATACGACATCCGAGGCAAGAAATACCTTGAAAGCTCTGAAAAGTTCTATTTGTGTGACAGCGGTATTCGATATGCAATACTGGGAAGCAGAAATATGGATTACGGCAGAGTATATGAAAACATCGTTTGCATCGAACTTCTTCGCCGTGGATACGATGTCTATGTCGGTAAGCTCTATCAAAAGGAGATCGACTTTGTTGCTCAGAGAGGCAGCGAGAAGATTTATATTCAGGTCAGCGACAACATTTCCGGGCAGGAAACATTTGAGAGAGAATGCTCTTCTCTGCTTCAGATCCGAGATGCTTATCCGAAAATGATTATTGCCAGAACCAAACATCCAAAATATAGTTATGAAGGAATCGAAATCCATGATATAGCCGATTGGTTGCTACAAGAATAAACAAGGTGAAATATCTCCGCCATTCTCTTTTGAAATGATGGAGATTCAGGGACAGAAAACTGTGTCCGGTTGCAAAATTCTTTCAGAACTTTTTACATAGCAGTCATGCATTACGGTGTGTGGCTGCTTATTTTTTTGCGAAAGGAGCAGATGCAAATGAAATTAGTTTTGGCTGAAAAGCCTTCGGTTGCACAGAGCATTGCCAAGGTGCTGGGTGCAAACAAACGTGAGGAACGGTAAACTTTTGGCTCTATCCCTATCAAGAATATAAATCACGCAAAATGCAGATTATATAAGACACGATAGATGCGATAGGAGGAGTGAACAATGGAACAGAAAATGTTTTGTTATCAATGTCAGGAAACGGCCGGATGCAAGGGCTGTACGGTGGTCGGTGTCTGCGGTAAGCAGCCGGATGTGGCGGCAATGCAGGATTTGCTCGTGTGGGTGACGAAGGGTATCAGCGCGGTGACGACACGGCTTCGAGAGGAGGGACGTGCGGTGGCAGATGAGGTCAACCATCTGGTTACCGAAAATCTGTTTACGACGATCACGAATGCCAATTTTGATAAGGCGGCGATTGAAAAAAGAATTGAAAAGACGCTGGAAATGAAGACGGCACTGTGGGAGCAGCTGGAACGTCGGGACAATCTGCCGGAGGCGGCTGGCTGGACAGGTGAGCCGTCTGAATTTATAAAAAAAGCGTCGGAAGCGGGCGTTCTGATCGGGCAGAACGAGGATATTATTTCCCTTCGCAGCTTGATTACGTATGGCTTGAAAGGTTTGTCTGCCTATACCCGGCATGCGAACGTCCTGCTGCAGGAGGACCGGGAGGCGGATGCATTTTTACAGCGGGCGCTTGCGGCGACGCTGGATGATGGTCTGAGTGTGGATGATTTGATTCACCTGACGCTGGAAACTGGCGAATATGGTGTCCGGGGAATGGCGCTTTTGGATCGAGCAAACACCGAGACTTATGGAAATCCGGAGATTACTACGGTTGATATCGGTGTCGGAAGTAATCCGGGCATTCTTGTTTCAGGACATGATCTGCGCGATATGGAAATGCTTCTGGAGCAGACGCAGGGAACCGGCGTCGATGTATATACGCACTCAGAGATGCTTCCGGCCCAGTATTATCCGGCATTTAAGAAATATCCGAATTTTAAGGGTAATTACGGCAATGCATGGTGGCGTCAGAAAGAGGAATTTGAGATGTTCAATGGACCGATCCTGATGACGACGAACTGCATCGTGCCGCCGAAGGATAGCTACAAGGATCGTCTCTACACAACCGGTGCGGCGGGATATCCGGGCTGCACGTATATCAACGGTGGAATCGGAGGAAAGAAGGATTTTTCAGTGATCATCCAGCATGCGAAGCGCTGTGAGCCGCCGACCGGGATTGAGCAGGGGCAGATTGTCGGAGGCTTCGCCCATGCACAGGTGCTGGCGCTGGCAGATAAGGTAGTGGATGCGGTCAAATCGGGAAAAATCCGAAAGTTTGTCGTCATGGCGGGGTGTGATGGGCGTGCTAAGAGCCGCACTTACTACACCGATTTTGCAAAGGCGCTGCCGGAGGACACGGTAATTCTGACGGCTGGCTGTGCGAAATACCGCTACAATAAGCTGAATCTGGGCGATATTGAAGGAATTCCGCGTGTCCTGGATGCGGGGCAGTGCAATGATTCATATTCCCTGGCGGTCATTGCGATGAAGCTGCAGGAGATTTTTGGGCTGGATGACATCAACGACCTGCCGATTATTTACAACATTGCCTGGTATGAGCAGAAGGCGGTCATTGTTCTTCTGGCGCTACTCTCACTCGGTATCAAGAATATCCATCTTGGACCGACGCTTCCGGCATTTTTAAGTCCGAACGTGGTAAATGTATTGGTGGAAAAGTTTGGAATCGCGGGAATTGACAGCGTGGAGAGCGATGTGGAATTATTTTTCGGGGAGAAGTGATAAATACAGGACGGAACTGGATAAGAGGGAATCGAACAAAGCCGGAATTTGGAACTGAAATCTGGAGATAGATTTGCAAAAAATCTGTGTTGGTTTTACAAAAAGCGGTCGGAACGATCTTGAAAATGGCAGTTAGTGAAATAGGGGGCGGTTCTCTGGCAAATGCAGGGAACTGCCTTTTTCGTGTAATAGGAAATTCCTTGGAATTCCCTATTACACAAAAAGGCACTAACGTGCCAATGATGCGCATTCTTTTTTATTTATAGAAATATTGATATGGAAAATGAAAGTGTGATATGATGGAAAGATGAATGAGTTCTAAAATATAAAAGAAATTGATACGGCAGATCAATCGATAGAGGATACGGGAGGAAAACAACCATGTCACTGGAAAAAGCAGAAAATTACTTAAAGGAAGCCGGATTTTTGGATCATGTTATTGAGTTAAAAGAGTCCACAGCGACGGTTGCGCTGGCAGCGGAGGCATTAGGCGTGGAGCCGGGGATGATTGCGAAAACGATGTCCTTTTTGCAGGGAGAACAGCCGGTATTGATTTTGACAGAAGGTACTGCGAAAGTGGATAACCGGAAATATAAAGATACGTTTCACGTGAAAGCAAAGATGATCCCGTTTGAGCAGGTGGAGGAGGTTACCGGTCATGCGCCGGGTGGGGTCTGCCCGTTTGGTATCAAGGATGGAATTGAAGTGTATCTGGATGAGAGCCTGAAGCGTTTTGAGACGGTTTATCCAGCAGCGGGAGACGACCACAGCGCGGTACGTCTCACGATCCCGGAGTTGGAAGAAGTGTCCGGAGCGAAAGGCTGGGTGGATGTCTGCAGGGAGCCGGAGGATCAGCAGCACGAGTAGGTGTGGGAGATTTTAGGAGAATTCATATGAGAGATGTGAAAGCAACGGGGAGAAGCAGGGGAGAAAATGAAAACGGCGGAATCAGGGTGGGTTCCAGATTGGGAAAGAAAGGTCGCCTGTGCCGGAAAACGTTCGTCCGTCTGCTTTGCCTGACAGCAGCCATGATGGTTCTTGGATCTTTTACCGCCTTTGCCAGAGCGGGAGGTGCTTCCGGCGGCGGAGGCGGCGGAGGTGGCGGAGGTGGTTCTTCCCATCATCATACAAGCAGCAGCCGGGGACAAGGCGGACGGGCGGGTGCGTTTCAGGCGCTTTTGCTTACGGGAACCTTTGTGATTCTGGGAAGTGCCGGAACCATTACATACCTGCACCGGGCAAAAAAGAAACAGGCAGCAGCCCGTGAAAAATTGAAAGAATTTTCTATCGGAGAAGATCATTGGGATCGGAGTGAGATACAGGAGCGGGTGCGGGATTCATATTACCGGATTCAGGAATGCTGGCGGGATCGTGATCTGGAAAAAGGGCATCCTTACCTGAGCCAGAAGATGCAGCAGGAGTTTCAGACGAAATTTGAGTGGAGCAGGATGCGCCATGAGGTGTTTGTCATGGAAGGGATCCAGCTTCTGGATGCGATTTTGGTGGAAGCGGAGAATGAGGACGGCGACGACCGCGACTATATCTGGTATTTGATCCATGGAAAGATGATCGACTATGTGTATCACGAAGAAACAGGAGAACTTTTGAAGGGCTCCCGGAAAATGGAAGATTTCTTCGAATATTGGAGGTTTGTTCTGGAAGATGGAAACTGGGTGCTGGATGAGATCTGCCAGAAGGAAGAAGTGGATAATGGGCGGAAGTTGTGCTGAGAGGTGCTTTGAGTTGAGTGCTCGAAACACGGCAGCTGCGGATGCTGTCCGGTAGAGATGTTTGAAGAGGAAAAGTATAGAACCTAAAAGTGAATGGAGCAAGGAAAGCGGAGCAGCAGGAAGAGTGAGGAGACTTTAGCTGCGGCGCAGAAATGCCAGAATTGCGCGCAGATAAGGTGCCGGTGTACGGAATATGGAAGTATGCCGTCCCCCGGTCATTAAAAGAAGCCGACTGGTTGGAATCTGCCTTGCTAACCAGCGGGAGTGTGAGGGCTTAATGAGATCCCGGGTTCCGGCGATCAGCAGCACAGGAACGGAGATGGTTTGCAATTTCCGGGCACTTAAACGGGGCGAGTGAAGTAAAAGAGAAGTCAGATTTCGGCGGCGGAGGACGCGGTGTGTCAGCCGGGTAAGAAAGTCAGGCTTCTTTTTTTGTTCTGCCGGAATCCGGGGGAAAATTGACACGAAATGACGTTGCCTTTCTTTGTCGGCACAAACTGCGGATGTGGCGGAAACAGAGAAATTCTTCTGAAATGGCAGGGAAACCTTCGGGGTGGACAGTGCAGAGACCGCAGAGGTCCCGGAGGATGCAGAGGCAGAAGAGAAGCTGCATTTTAAAACAGGCAGCAGGAGATTTAAAATGCTGTGCAGCATTTGGGCGGCAAGGTATAGCGGCGTGAGCAGCCCGTCCGGTGAGGCGTTGGCGCTGATACAGATGAGCGTTTTCAGCCGCTCCGGGTATTTGCATGCGATCTCCAGCCCGATATTGGCACCATCGCTGAATCCCAGCAGATGGACGGAGGAAAGATGTAAGTGGTTAAGCAGGGCGATAACGTCGTCTGCCATATCCTCTGTAGAGAACCCGTGGAGCGCTGTGTGGACAGACAGCCGGGAACGCCCATGTCCCCGGCTGTCCATCAGAATCACCTGAAAATCGGGCAGAAACGTGCGCAGAAATGGGTAAAAGACGGCAAGGGACTGGCTGTTTCCATGCAGGATAAGGAGCGGTGTGCCGCTGCCGTACTGTTCATAGTAGATTTCTGCGCCGGAGGTGGTAAGATAACCGGAATGTTTCATCATAAGAGCGCCTCTTTTCTGGTAAAAAAATGAAATTTATCAGGCTGCATCTAGCATGATAAAAGCTAAGTTTAGTCTGCCTTTTTATCTGCATCTGTCTGCTTTCTTGTGTCGGGCTGCTTCGTGCTGGAAGAAGCAGTCCAACTTACCTGGCGAGATGGTTTACTTTGATGTGTCGGGGAAGTCCTCTTGTTTCTCAGTCGCTGCGCGCATCCTTTTACCAGATCCTCCGCTGCCTCGCGGATCTGATGCGGATTCTGAATCGTCACAAGGGCATAAAACATGTCTGGTGTTGGAATCTTCGGCAGGTAAATATAATAAGAAGGAACCCATTCGGTCGGGCTGTATTTTTCCTTGGCACGGTAGAGATCGCGGAATCCATAACAGTCATTCAGGTGGTTGTAAGCGAAGCAGAGCAGCTTTTCGACCGGATTAGAGCTGTCATTTTCCAAGCCAGCGAGCGGGGCAACACCGAGGCTGCCATACTCAATGCCCTCGTCTTTGAAAACCTGAAATGCGTCGTAAAGAATCGTCTCCATCACGCCGCTCGGTGCGCCGGTTCCGTGGCGGGTGACGTCCGCCATGTAGCCTCTTTTGCCGAGAAATGGGACAAACACGATGAATGCCACGATTTTTCCGTCGGCGTCGGTGGCGTAGAAATAACGCTTGTCCATCGGATTTTCCAGCCCGACAGTTCCCATAACGAAAGTCAGCATCGAACTCTTTTTCTGTTGCAGCCATTCGTTCGTGATGCGGTTCAGATCTGCCTCAATCTGTGCATCCCGCTGTTTCAGCGGGCAGTATTCATGGACGACGACCCCGGCTTTCCGGGCGTGGTTGATGTTCATACGCATCTTGGCGCCTTTCTTGCCAGAGATTTCATAGTCCGCAAGGTGGAAACGGGCTTCCTCCCCGTTTTTGACCCATCCAAAGCCCTGCTTTTTATATTCTTCCAGAAAATGGTCAGTGACGCTGATAAAAAACAGGTTGTGAGCGCTGCGCTGGCAAAATTCTTTAAATTCTGCCAGGAGAACCGGAAAATCGCTGTCCGCGCAGATGGGATCGCCGTTGATAACGATGGTGCTGCCGACGACTCCGTAGGGGATGACGCCGTCTACCTTCTGACCGAAATATAGGAGCTTGTCATCCTCCAGCGTCAAATAGGCGCTGGGATTCTGGCTGTACAGGTTGACGAGGGTGCGGGCATGCATCAAATCCGAAGCATGGCTGACTGGATGCAGCAGCCATGGGCGAACCGCATACAGAATGGAGGCGAGGATGCAGCCCCAGCTGAACCAGAATGTAACCAGTTCGACTACATGTGTTTCACGTGAAACATTGCTCGGATTTCCCATGCCGAAAATCATGGCAGTTCCCTGAATGAGACTATCCATCAGCGAGTCAAGAGAGGTTTCTCCCAGCGGTTTTACCGAAAAATGATAGCTGATACCGGCATTGACGATGATGCCTGCCAGTGCCAGCAGCAGAAATAGGAGAGAGCGTCCGAGGCTGCGCCGGTCAGACGGGCAGCAGAAGTCCTTCCGAAAACACAGGAGAAGCAGAAATAATACGGCTTCTGCCAGGTGGAACGGAAGATACAAAGGCGAAGAAAGTGCTGTCAGCCCGCGTAAAAAGCTTAAAAACAGCAGGATAACAGCAATGTTCCAGGCGGCGCGCTTCCGTTTCCAAAGCTGGAAGGTCAGGATGAAGAGCACGACAGAAAAGGCACGCTGTACCATGTGCCCCATTTCCAGAAGGATACCGACGCGGTTTGCCAGTCCCAGCCCTGGCAGGAAGCTGAGAATAAAAAGTACAAGGGAAAGAACGCCAAGTGCGCCGATCAAGGTGTTTTCCAGTTGGATTCGTGAGTTCTGTTTCATATTATAATGTCCTCCGTGTCAGTCTTGTACAGATATAATCTGTAAGGTGCTATGAAACGGGCATAAGCGCACAGGCGGCTTATGCTTGCCCTTGTTATAGTACGGAAAAACAGGGATGTCAAGATAAGATTTTGCATGGAAATAGGAGTGGAGAAATTCCGTTACTGTTTACGGGTAGGCACTTTTGGAACCGAAGGTGCCGTAAGAAAACATGGTGGCAGCAGGAATTCTTTGTGATAGAGGCAAAGGCACAGGGGTATTATGCAGACAGAAAAGGAACGGTTCAAAATGGAGAAAAGAAGCAGTTTGTTGGATGATTGACAAGCGAGGAACGCAGTTTCTATGGAAATCAAAGTAATAAAATGTAAAATTTTTGAAAAATACACAAATATATCAAAGGTGAATAGTTAAAACAGTTGAAATCCACCAGAATGCGTGCTATAATCTGGGTATAGGGTGGTTAAAAAATTAACAGGAGGTAGTATCAATATGGCTAGATTTACATTACCGAGGGATCTCTATCATGGAGAAGGATCTTTAGCGGAACTGAAAAATCTGAAAGGCAAAAAGGCAGTCGTTGTCGTTGGCGGTGGTTCCATGAAACGCTTCGGTTTCCTTCAGAAAGTAGAAGATTATCTGAAAGAAGCTGGCATGGAAGTGGCTCTGTTTGAGGGAGTAGAGCCAGATCCGAGCGTTGAGACCGTTATGAAGGGCGCAAAGCTTATGCAGGAATTTGGTCCGGACTGGATCGTAGCGATCGGCGGTGGTTCTCCAATTGATGCAGCGAAAGCGATGTGGGCATTCTACGAGTATCCAGATACCAAGTTTGAGGATCTGATCACTCCGTTCAATTTCCCGACACTGCGTACAAAAGCAAAATTCTGCGCGATTCCGTCTACTTCTGGTACAGCAACTGAGGTTACGGCATTCAGCGTTATTACCGATTATCATAAGGGTATCAAATATCCGTTAGCAGATTTCAATATCACACCAGATGTAGCGATCGTGGATCCGGAGCTGGCTGAGACCATGCCGCAGAAGCTGACCGCAAACACCGGTATGGATGCGATGACCCATGCGATCGAGGCGTATGTATCCACACTTCATTGTGATTACACCGACCCGCTGGCACTTCACGCAATCAAGATGATTCATACCTATCTGGTTAAATCTTACAATGGCGACAAAGAAGCGAGAGCACGTATGCACAACGCACAATGCCTGGCAGGTATGGCATTCTCCAATGCACTGCTTGGTATCGTCCATTCTATGGCACACAAGACAGGTGCAGCTTACTCCGGCGGACATATCGTTCACGGTGCAGCGAATGCGATGTATCTTCCGAAGGTTATTAAATTTAACTCCAAGGAACCAGAGGCAGCTTCCCGTTATGCAGATATCGCGAAGTTCATCGGTTTACAGGGAGACAGCGACGAGGCTCTGGTTGACGCTCTGATCGCCGAGATCAAAGAGATGAACAAGCAGTTAAATATCGCTCCGAGCATTAAGCTCTATGAGGGCGGAATCATTGACGAGAAAGAATTCAATGACAAACTGGCAACCGTAGCAGAGCTGGCAGTTGGCGATGCATGTACCGGTTCCAACCCGCGTTCGATCAATCCGGAGCAGATGGCGAAACTTCTGACCTGTTGCTTCTATGATACAGAGGTTGATTTCTAATTTAAGAAGCTTCTGAATTTAGAATGCAAAATTAGAATGTAAAACATCGTGTTTCGATGTTGGAAGCGGTTCTGAAAAGAATCAAATATGTAAAGTAAAGAAGCCATCCGGCTAAAAACTGGATGGCTTTTATCGTTGTGTTTTTTTGCTATCTGGTGTTTTGCATTTTTGGTGAATGGCGCGTTTGTGTTCTATGTGTTTTCTGCGTGGCTGTTTTTCTCGCCGTTTTCTCCGTCTGCCATTGCGTCATGCTGTCCGGTCAGCTGTGCCAGAAGTGCTTTCGCTTCCTCCGTACAGCGGAGAATCTGTGCCTGGTCCGGCAGCTCGATGTCGTGGATCAGGACATTCCGCAGCTTGCGGAGCTGGACAATCTGGTTGATCATTTCTTTGTCAAAGAGATCCATCCGCTTGAGTGTATTGATATTGAAGGCACCGCGGGAACGCGTCGAGGTGCGCCGTGCAGTCTTGTTGAGCAGGCGCTCTAATGGCACCCACTCCTCGAGAAACTGGTTGACTGCCTGCAGGGTTTCCGGTGAGGCGGTCTCCGGTTCCGTCCGCAGCTCCTGGTAGCACTGGTAGCGCTTTTCATTGCCGGAGATAATCTGATCGATGATCTGCTGGGAAATGGTGCGCCTATCCTTTTCAAATTTGACAGACCGCAGAATCGGGGTAATATCTTTGAGACCGGTGAGCTGTAAACGCTGCAAAAGCCGGTAGAGCAGGGCAATATTTCCCATTCGAAGCTCGATGTCCTCGGTTTTGAGATGGCTGCTCAGGAAATTATAGAGATAGGACGCCAGCTCGTACTGGCTTCCAAACGCGGCATTGCGGCTGCGGAGCCGCTCATTTCCGGCTGCCTGTAGGCGTTCCAGCGCGATCTCGCCGGCAAGGACCAGACCATTTAACTCATCTAAGATCGATAGCTCTTCCTCGGATAGAGTTCCCTGCATTGGCTTGTAAATCAGATCATGTTCAACCTCGGACCAGGCGTGCATGATCAGGGACGCCACCTGGATCTCGATGCGCGCCGATCCGTATTTTTTCTGTGATTCATTCAAAATTTCATCGCGCATCCGCGCGCGGTAATGGTTCGCCCAATAGCCGGAAAACCGTTTGTGGTAAGTCGGGGGTTTCGACTGTTCCGGGAACTGTTTAAATTCCAGGATGTTGAAAAGCTCCGAGATGATCGCATCTACCTTGCCGCGATCACCGGGGAAATACAGGGAGACGCGTACACCGGACAGATCGGCAATGTCGTCGTAGATTTCCTCGAGTGTCTGGTATGGTTCTTCACGTCTGGAATTGCGCCGCTGCACTTTTGTGCGGAGTCTGGCGGGATTCTTGGCGCGAGAGGTCACGATCGCCCGGATACCGGCATTTTGCAGGGCGAGCTGGAGTTTCTCTGCCGCGAGCCGCCCGGCGGCGTCGTAGAACGTCCATTTCATCTTGTATGTATCGATAAATTGTTGTATTAAATCCATAAGCAGCCCCTCCCAAGGTGCATAATAAAGCTTAGAAGAAAGCATTCTGATAAAAGAAATGCTTCTTCGTTCTATCATGAAGTATAGCAAAGATGGAAGCACTCTGCCAGTGGTTCTATGTAAAAAATATGTTACTGTACACGCATACGTGTCCAGTAACGGAATTTGCCGTGGCTTCGCATTTAAATACGGCAAATTCCTGCTGCCACCACGTTTTCTTACGGCACTTTCGGTTCCAAAAGTGCCTACCCGTGTATAGTAACAAAAAGATTACTGTCCCCACATGTGTGCCCGGTAACCTGATATGGACTTATACACAGATTTGTGGTAAAGTTATGGACAGTGACAACGTGAAGAAAGAAAAGTAAGAGGTAACGCAGAGAAAACGGAACCGTTACAAAGAGACGAGAATTATGGGACAGTTTATAGTATTGGATCTGGAATGGAACCAGAGTCCGGCGGGCAAGGAAGGCTCGATGAACCGACTTCCATTTGAGATTATTGAGATAGGCGCGGTAAAATTAAATAAAAATCTTCAAATCATTTCGGAATTTCGCCGTCTGATCCGCCCGCGGGTGTACCGGCAGATGCATTATAAGATATCAGAAGTGACGCATATGTCGATCGAGCAGCTTGACACAGAAGGCGAGGATTTTGTGCGTGCGATGACCGAATTTTTAGAATGGTGCGGGGATGATTACCGGTTCTGTACGTGGGGCTCGATGGATCTGACCGAATTGCAGCGGAATATGGTATATCACGGGATGGAGCTGCAGTTTCCATCGCCGCTTCTCTATTATGATTTGCAGAAAATCTATGCCCTGATCCACGGCACCAAGCAAAAGGAGTCGTTAGATACCGTGGTAGAGGAATTGCACCTCACGGAAGACCGCCCGTTCCACCGGGCGCTGGATGATGCGTACTACACGGGGCGTGTCATGAGTGAGATGGACTTTTACAGCATGATGGAGTATGTTTCAGTGGATTATTACCAGCCGCCGCTGACGGAGGAGGAAGAGATCTACCTGGAATTTCCAGAATATGCGAAATTTGTGTCGCGTGAGCATGAGACGAAGGAAGAGATTTTGGAGGAACGGCGTGTGGCGGAGATGGTTTGTTACAAATGCCGCCGGACCTTGCGGAAAAAGATCCGCTGGTTTTCCTCAAACCAGAAATTTTACTTCTGTCTGGCGGTCTGCCCGGAGCACGGTTATATGAAGGGAAAGATCCGGATGAAGAAGTCGGAGGACGGCTCGTTCTTTGCTGTTAAGACGACGAAGCTGGTCGGTGAAGAGGGAGCGGCCTACGTGGAGCAGAAGAAGGAGGAAACGAAGAAGAAGCGCGCGGAACGCAACAAGGCGAAGAAGTCTGGAAAGGCGGCAGAAGCAGCCGAGTAGGGTAAAGGCAGCCGGGCGGATGGAGCGTATGAAATAGGAATTAGAGAAAAGAAAAAATTCATAGAAAAGAGTTACTGGATATGGAAATGTTTCTCCTGCCTGTTTAGAGTAAGGTAAAAGAAGAGAATTTCCACATCTGGTAACTCTTTTTGTGTCAGTTATGGGATTTTATGCGATCGTTTCTTCCTTTTTTTCGCCAGCGCCGTTCGGCGGTCCTGCATCATCAGGTCGAAATCTGCTTCGGACATTCCGCTGTCGCGCAGACGTTCCGCGCGCCGTCTGCGGCGTTCTGCGAGGGCGTCCTCCTCCTGGCGGCGCTGCATCTGGAGAAAACGGATGCCGGCGGTGACCGCGCCGATCACGACAAGAATGGCGGTCAGTGCGGCGATGAATGCCGGTGGAACGCGGACGGAAATATGAAACAGCTGTCCAAAGGATTTACCGGTGGAACTATTTTCCTGATTAGCAGCCGATTCGGGCGGATTGGAGAGCGGCAAGGCCTCCGAGGAGCCGTTTGAGAGGGCAGTGTCGGAGCTGTCCTGCGCGGCAGCTGTTGCCGCCTGGGATACAAGCTTTTCGGGAATATCTGCCGCTGTCTGGCTGCTGTCGGTGAGGGTCAGATATGCCTGGCCAACCTTGTGATCCCCGAGCGAATAAGTGACACAGGCGATCGTGCCGTCCGGTGCGCCAGCCGGGATCTCATAGTCGAAGGAGGTCGTTGTCTCCGAGAAATCCGCTGTTTTTGGAAGTACCACGCGGCTATCTGGGTCGATGGACAGGGATTCGCCTCCGGCGGTAGACACATCTGCAATTTTCAAATCTTTTCCGATATTTGAAAAAGTTTGATCATAATCTGCAATTTTGACCGACTGGAAATTGTTAAATCCAAAGTCGAGCAGCCGGCTGGTATCCTCATACTGCGTGTTGTTGCTGTGCAGGATGACGGTAATCAGTGTCGTATCGCCCTGTCTGGCACCATTGACCAGTGTGTTGAGGGCGATGGAGGTATAACCGGTTTTGCCGCCGAGGACGTCCGGACGGTAGTACTGCGGCCAGTTCTTTTTGACCAGCTTATTGCCCGGGGAGATGCCCTGTCCCTCGGGATTTTTCTGGTTCGGCGGCAGTTTATAGTAGGTTGTCTCGACGATCTTGGCAAACGTAGGATTTTCAAATGCCGCCCGCGTGATGAGCGCCATGTCGTAGGCGCTGACATAGTGTTCCTCGTTATTCAGACCGCTCGGATTTGCAAAATGCGAATCCTGGCACCCAAGCTCGGCGGCTTTTTCATTCATCAAAACAGCAAATGCATCAGCGGAGCCAGCTACGTGCTCGGCGAGTGCGTTGGCAGCCTCATTGGCTGATTTTAAAAGCAGGGCGTAGAGGCAGTCCTTGACGCTGGCAGTATCGCCTGTATCGTATCCGGCGCTGCTGCTGTTGGATTCCACGTTGTAGACCGCGCTCTCGGAAAAGGTGACTGTCTCATCGAGGGAACAGTGCTCCAGAACGATGAGGGAGGTCAGAACCTTCGTGATACTGGCAGGAGAGTAGGTTTCGTGGATGTTTTTTCCATATAAAACGACTCCAGTGTTGGCGTCCATGACGATCCCGGCATCGGAGTCAATCGAAATGTCCGACGGCCATTCAGTGGAGGCAAGCGCCTGCATCGGGGCGGCGAGCAGGGACAGCAAAAGTGTACCAATTAAAAACAAGGACAACTTGCTGCCTGTGCTGCCAGCTATTTTCGTCTTCAAATCCGGAGCAGCCGGGTGGCTGGAACTACCTGGAGAGCTGACACCTCCGGAATTTCCGGAATTTTCTGCCCCTGATTTGCCCCTGCGGTGTTCCCGCAGGATACATGCAAGGCAGAGAAGAAACAGGGCGCCGGTCATCAGGCAGAAGGTGATGCCGATCCGGGCGGCGGTGTCCATGAAAAATGGTTCCGGCACGATGTTGATCAGAAGATCGGTCCGCGGATCGAGCTGCCAGAGATCGTTGGTAAAGAAGATTTTGTGGAAAATAATAAAATATTTCGTAAAATCAGTGGAAATGATCCCGGCAAGCAGGGCGGTCACGCCCAGAAATAAAACCGTCCCGGCGCAGAGCATCCGTGGCAGCAGGTGTTTTAACGGAACCTTTAAAAGTGCCAGCAGTGCAACCGATGCCGCTGCCAGAAACAGGCAGAGGCGGCGCAGCGCCAGTCCTCCGAGAAAGAGGTTGCGGACATCCGCCATGTGCGCCTTTTCCCTGGCGTTGAAAAATTCGCGCGGCGTCCCGTCTACGACGGTGTCAATGTTCAGATCGTCGCGGCTGCCGCGCAGATACGCCATCATCTCGTCCGTCACGTAAAGCAGGTCGTCCATCTCCATATGGACATCATCGGCAACCTGGTAGCGGGTGTATTCATTTTCATAATAATGCGGCGTCCAGTAAGCGACGGCTTCCACCGAGGTGATCAGAAACATGATCATCAGACTGAAAGCACAGATAAGCCCCAGAAGCCAGCTTAAATATGTTTTTTTCTGTGTCATATAAAACCTTTCGCGGCTGTCAGATTGTGGTACAGCTGCAGCCTTTCATTTTATGTGATAAATTTGTAAAGAGGTCGTTTGTTTTATTTTCCTTGAAACGGCTCTGTATGTTAAAGTTTCCGTTTCGTTATCCAGTATAACAGTTTCGGGGAAGCATGAAAAGGCGCGAAATGGAAAAATATGTGAAATTTTTGTTACTGTTTACGGGTAGGCACTTTTGGAACCGAAAGTGCCGTAAGAAAACATGGTGGCAGCAGGAATTTGCCATATTTAAATGCGAAGCCACGGCAAATTCCGTTACTGGGCACGATGCGTGAACAGTAATAAATTTTTCGAAAGAATGGCGGGAGGGTGGAATAGGGGCTTGTCAGCTGGCGGGGGATTCCTGTATACTGGGGGAAGATGTTATAATCTGGAGCAGAAAGAGAGAGGATACGAATATGATAAAGGCAGTCATCTTTGATATGGATGGGGTCATCATTGACAGTGAAGGAATTTATCTGAATTATCTGTATGAATATGCAAAAACGAAAAATCCGGAGGTGACTCTGGAGAGTCTGCACGGGACGGTGGGGACGACGAAGCAGGACTGCTGGATGGTTGTGGAGAAGGCGATCCACAATGGTCAGACCTGGCAGGAGCTGCATGACGAGTATCTGGGGCGCTGGACGGACATTTTTAATTCGATTGATTATCTCTCGATCTTCCGCCCGGAGATTCTGGATGTGATGGATCGCCTGAAAGCAGAGGGCTTCCGGCTGGCGGTCGCATCCGCGACGAATATTGAGCAGGTGGAGCGCATTTTAAAGGAAAATGGCGTGGCGTCCCGTCTGGAGCGGATGATCAGTGCGAGTACGTTCAAGCGCAGCAAGCCGGATCCGGCGGTTTACCTCTATACGGCGGAGCAGATGGGCCTGCAGCCGGAGGAGTGCCTTGTGATTGAGGATTCGACGGTCGGCATCACGGCGGGGCACTGCGCGGGAATGACAGTGGCGGCGCTCATCGATAACCGTTTTTCCTTTGACCGGAGTCTGGCGGACTATGAGTTAAATTCGCTGGAGGAGATTGTGCCGCTGGCGGAGAAAATTCGGGATTTGAAGTAAAATTTGAGTTGAGTAAATTCAGGGATTCATTGCGGAAAGTATAATTGCGAAAGTGATGAACCATTGTACAAAGAAAATGAAAAGGAACCATGTATGTCAGGGAGAAGAATCACTGCATGTATGGTTCCTTTTTTGGCTGATTACTGCGAAACCTGCCGGATAAAGTCTCTGGAAACGTAGGCTTCCTGTCCGTTGTAGCTGATTACCGCCCATTTTTCGTCGTAATCACGGAGATATTCCACATCGGTATCTGGTGCCAGAACGCCAATCCTGTCAGTGTCGGTGGATGGTTCCGGACGGACATTGACTGTATCGGTGGTCCGGTAAACGGTCGATTCTGCGGCAACGGTCTCTGCCTCGGTTTCTGGAGCCAGCGATTCGGTGCTGACGGCTGCAGTAGAATCCGGTTTGGCATCCGTCGCAGGGCGTATCATCTTGATGATCAAAAGCAGCAGGATGATAATAATAATCAGAAGCACTGGTTTAATAATGCTTCGAAATTCAAAAGACGGACCGCCTGCATAGGCGCGCGGACGGCGTCCCCCGGAGCTGCCGGAACGTGTGCCGGCAGGTTTTCCGTTTCCAGAGCCGGCAGAGGGATGGCGGCTGTTCCCGCGGAGGCGGGAAGAAGCGGAGGTTGGAGCTGCACTTCGGGAAGCCCGGGTGGATTTTTTTGTGTCATTGTAGTCATTTGCGAAGGTGTAGACCTCCTGCGACAGAAGGTGATGCGCCTGATTGGCGTTGTAGGCGCTGTTGTCTCCCTCATGGATCGCCTTGTTGCCGATCGTGCGGATCTTGTGGTAATGTTCGCAGGTGGTCTTGCTGATTTTTCCGGCGCTGTAGAGGGCGTCGATCATCTCCAGAAGACCGGTTTCCAGAATGCCATACCGCTCGCAGAGGCATTTGACCATGTATTCAAGGGTCTGGCGGGCTTTCACCATCGCCAGGTTATAATTCTTCTGTCCGATCAGGCGCTCGGTCTCGCGGACCCCGCCGTGGATCTGTTCCCAGGTGCTCTGACCTGTGTTAGCTGTTGTTCCCATAGGCATATCCTCCTGTGTATATGATGCAGGTCCGAAACCGGCGTGCCGGCGTCTGTTCCCGGACGGATACTGACTTTTGAATGTCCGGCGAAGGGGTGAAAAGACGGCAGCCATTTCGTGACCGTATGTTTGGTTTTGTTCTAAAATTATTATAATATAATCGCTTGAATTATTCATCTATAAAATGATAAAAATTGGAAAAGTTATGAAATTCGTAAGAAAAGGACACAAAGTCGGACGGATTAGAAAGGACGGCATGGAGGAGAGTGGAGGCTGTTTATGGGCAGGCATTTTTGGAGTCGAAAGTGCCGCAAGAAAACGTGGGGGCAGCAGGAATTTGCCGTATTTAAATGCGAAGCCACGGCGAATTCCGTTACTGGGCACGTATGCGTGAACAGTAACACGGGGATCGTAAAATGGTGTGAAAATAGAGCACCTTTGCTTGCGAAATGGGGGCTTCAATGGTAAGATAAGGATAGATCCGGCGGGTAAGCCGGGGCGTCTCAACGGAATGATACGGTACGGAAGAAAGTCCATCCGGGACGGCGCAGATTGTAGACAGCAGGAGGAACGAAGATGAGATTACGCCATATACCGGGCGCAGAGCAGATGATAGAAGAAACCCCGCATGTGGTTCATGGGGCGAAGGAGAAGAAGGGAACCTGGCAGCAGATTTTTGGAAATGACCATCCGATCCGTATCGAGGTGGGTATGGGTAAAGGTCAGTTTATTTTGGAGCAGGCGTCCCGCAACCCGGATGTGAATTTTGTGGGTATTGAGAAATATTCGACGGTTCTTTTAAAGGCGATCCGCAAGAGAGAACAGATGGAACTGTCCAATATCTATTTCTTATGTGAGGATGCCAGAGAACTGGCAGAGATTTTTGGACCGGGGGAAGTAGAGCGGATTTATTTGAATTTTTCGGATCCGTGGCCGAAGGACCGACATGCGAGACGGAGACTGACCTCGCCGCCATTTATGGCAGTGTACGATCAGATTCTCCAGAAGGATGGAAGAGTCGAGTTCAAGACGGACAACCAGGATTTATTTTCCTATTCCCTGGAAGCCATCCCGGAGGCGGGCTGGCGCATCACAGAATATACCCGTGACCTGCACCACAGCGAGATGGCAGAGGGCAACGTCATGACCGAGTACGAGGCAAAGTTCTCGGCGCAGGGCAAGCCGATCTGCAAGCTGGTGGCAGTGCGGTAGGAAAATCATTACTGTACACGGGTAGGCACTTTTGGAACCGAAAGTGCCGTAAGAAAACGTGGTGGTAGCAGGAATTTGCCGTATTTAACGGTTATCTGAGCTGGCAGAGCCGGAATAAAGAAAATAAAAGCTGCATATATTTACTATAATATAAAGAAGGATGGCTGGATGCGCGGCGGTGCTTTTTGTGAGAAACCTGGACTCACATGAATGGTAACGAGGTGCGCAGAGCGTTTGCCAGAAGTCAGGAATGGATATTAAAAAGCAGCTTACACGGAAACTCATTCAGGCGACCAGCGATAAGGTGGAACTGAATAAACAGGCGTTAAAATGGAAAAAATCGATGGAAGAGGCAGCAAAGGCACTGGGAGGCGGTAAAAAGAAGCCGTCGTAAAGAGAAACAGGGCATTTCTGTTGACTGCCTGTATGGATAGAACGAAAGGAGGAAATGAGTGATGGAGATGAAGTTTACGACCGCGAATTTTGAGGAGGAGGTACTGAAATCGGAGATTCCGGTACTGGTTGATTTTTATGCAGATTGGTGCGGTCCGTGCCAGATGATGGCGCCGGTGATCGGGCAGTTGGCGGGCGAGTATGAGGGAAGAGTGAAGATTGGCAAGCTGAATGTCGATGAGAACCCGGATATTGCAGTCCAGTATAAGGTTATGTCGATCCCGACGATGATTATTTTCCGGAATGGGGAAGTATTCAGCAAGGAAGTCGGCGCTAGTTCAAAGAAAGAAGTGGAGAAGGCGATTGGGCGGGCACTGTAAAAGCTGCGTCTTTGGAGTCCGGCGTGGGGCAGTTTGAAAAGAGTCGCATCTTTGAAATCCGGCGTGCGGCAGCTCGAAAAAGCTGGCGCTTTTCCTCGCTGTCGGGCATTCGCCCTACAAAGAAAAAAAGAGATAACGGATGCTGCTTATGTGCAAGCACAACGCGTCATCCGCCATCTCTTTTTTTCTTTGCACGCCTCATTGCTAACGCACAAAGTGCCTGCCCCACAGCTCTCGGTCTGCGAAACAAGCACTTGATAGTGCGCCTTCAGGGACTCGAACCCTGGACAAATAGATTAAGAGTCTACTGCTCTACCAACTGAGCTAAAGGCGCTTATTTTGTTTCCTTGCGGATGCCTCATCCGTAAGACATGAGTTATTCTACTCCATCCAGAATAAAATGTCAACAGTTTTTTAAATATTTTTAAAAATATTTTAAAAAGCATTATTTTCGGTATTTTTAAAACAGATAAGGGTATGGGCGAAGGAGACTCAGAGGGTATATGGGATGCAGCCATGGGAGAAATGACGAGGTGGGTTTTGCACATGGGACGGTGGATAAGTCTGGAAAGAACGTCGTGGAAAGGGGATCACAGATTTGGGTGTTTGTAAAGGGAGAAAATGATTTTTGTGCAAAATTCTGATTCGAAAAAATATAGGGGAATCCTCTTCCATTTTTAATCTAATTGGTGTATGCTTAAATACGTCACGACAAACACACTATATATTGTGTTATGAAAGAAAACGAGTTCAATATTTTGTGTGTAATTCTAAAAATTACCTAAATACAAATCAAAAATAAAGCCAATCGTAAGACAAGTCGGAACGGAAAAGAATCCTGTCAGTGAAGGCATCCGGACATGAAAAATAGCCTGTCAGAAGAAGGCGCTGCTCTCATGAATGAGGAAATGAGAGTAAGCTGGGGGACGGGAAATGGATACAGATGGATGTTCGATGTATGCCATAAAAGTAGAAAGAGAAATCACAGAAACAGGAACCGGCGAGTCAATTTATAGATTATAGAAGACAAGTCATAAAACGGGCTTAAGGGTAAGGAGAGGGAACAGGGATGGAAGACACAGTAACAACCAATGTAATCAAACGAAATGGAGAAGAAGTACATTTTGACCGGGCGAAGATCGTAAATGCGATCACGAAAGCAAACGGCAATGTGGAGCGTATTCACCAGATGAACCCGTACCAGATTGAAGCGATTGCAGATACGATCGCCGAGCAGGTGCAGGAGATGCCGCACGCGGTGAATGTGGAAGATATCCAGGATATGGTAGAGACCAGCATTATGGAGATGCGTGGTTATGAGGTTGCACAGAAATATGTGCGCTACCGCTACCGCAGGGAGTTAAAACGCAAGTCCAACACGACCGATAACGGCATCCTGGCACTTTTGGACCATATTAATGAAGAAGTGAATCAGGAAAACTCCAACAAGAACCCGGTCATCAACTCGACCCAGCGTGACTACATGGCGGGCGAGGTCAGCAAGGACTTATCCAAGCGTGTGCTGCTGCCGGAGGAGATCGTCCGCGCGCATGAGGAAGGCATCATCCATTTCCATGATACCGACTATTTTGCACAGAAGGAGCACAACTGCGACCTGATCAATCTGGAGGATATGCTGCAGAATGGCACTGTGATCAGTGAGACGATGATCGAGAAGCCGCACAGTTTCTTTACGGCCTGCAACGTGACCACCCAGATCGTGGCGCAGGTAGCCAGCAACCAGTATGGCGGACAGTCCTTTACTCTGGCGCATCTGGCACCGTTTGTGGACATCAGCCGTCAGAAGCTGCGCAAGAACGTGATTGCAGAGCGCACCGAGTGCGGCGAGGCACTGGATGAGGATATCATCAACCGCGTGACCGAACGCCGTCTGCGCGAGGAGGTTAAGAGCGGCATCCAGACGATCCAGTACCAGCTTATCACCCTGATGACCTGTAACGGACAGGCTCCGTTTGTCACGGTATTTATGTATCTGGACGAAGTTCCGGAGGGACGGACCAGAGATGACCTTGCGATGATCATCGAGGAAGTGATGCTGCAGAGAATGCAGGGCGTCAAGAATGAAAAGGGCGTCTGGATTACACCGGCGTTCCCGAAGCTTATCTATGTGCTGGATGAGGACAATATTACGGAAGGTTCGAAATATTGGCACCTGACTGAGCTGGCAGCGAAATGTACCGCGAAACGGATGGTTCCGGACTACATTTCCGCTAAGATTATGAAAGAATTAAAGAAGGGCGAGGTTTACCCGTGCATGGGCTGCCGTTCTTTCCTGACGGTAGAGGATTCCCAGATGCTGCCGAACGGCAGGCATAAATTCTATGGACGTTTCAACCAGGGGGTTGTCACGATTAACTTGGTCGATGTGGCTTGTTCTTCGGAGGGAGATATGGACCGTTTCTGGCAGATTCTCGATGAGAGACTGGAACTGTGCCATCGTGCGCTCCGCTGCCGTCATGAGAGGCTGCTCGGCACGATCTCCGATGTGGCGCCGATTCTGTGGCAGAATGGTGCGCTTGCCCGCCTGAAAAAGGGTGAGACGATCGACAAACTCCTGTACAACGGCTATTCTACGATTTCTCTGGGATATGCAGGTCTGTATGAGATGTGTATGCGGATGTTAGGAAAATCCCACACCGATCCGGAGGCGAAGCCATTTGCACTGAAAGTTATGCAACGTCTGAATGATAAATGCAAAGAGTGGAGAGAGGCGGAGAACATCAGCTATTCTGTATACGGCACGCCGATGGAGTCTACGACTTATAAATTTGCAAAATGCCTGCAGAAGCGCTTCGGTATCATTCCGGGCGTTACGGATAAGAACTATATCACGAACAGCTACCATGTACACGTATCCGAGAAGATTGATGCGTTCAGTAAGCTGAAATTTGAGGCAGAGTTTCAGAAGCTCTCCCCGGGCGGTGCGATCAGCTACATCGAGGTGCCGAATATGCAGACTAATATTCCGGCAGTTCTCTCTGTAATGCAGTTTATCTACAATAACATTATGTACGCGGAGCTGAACACCAAGAGTGATTTCTGTGAGAAGTGTGGCTATGACGGCGAGATCAAGATTGTTGAGGATGAGGCTGGCAAGCTGGTGTGGGAGTGCCCGAACTGCGGCAACCGCGACCAGAACAAGCTCTTTGTCGCACGTCGTACCTGCGGCTACATCGGAACTCAGTTCTGGAATCAGGGACGTACCCAGGAGATCCGCGATCGGGTGCTGCATCTGTAGGATGTGGTGAAAGCCTCCGAGAGTACATTGGTCTAGGGGAGGAAGATATGTATTACGGAACCATTAAAAAGCATGATATTGCCAACGGTCCTGGCGTGCGCGTCAGCTTGTTTGTGTCGGGCTGCCGCCATCACTGCAAGGGCTGTTTCAATGCGGAGACGTGGGATTTCCGATATGGACAGTTATATACAGAAGAGACGGAGAAAGAGATTTTAGCGGCATTGGAGCCGGGATATATACAGGGCTTTACGCTGCTCGGCGGAGAACCGTTTGAGCCGGAAAACCAGGTGGAGCTGGTACATTTACTTCAGAAGGTGCGCGAGACGTATCCGGAGAAGGATATCTGGTGCTACAGCGGCTATCTGTGGGATCGGGATCTGGCAGCCGGCGGCGTGGTCCATACAGAGGTGACAGACGAGATGCTGTCCTATGTGGATGTGCTGGTGGACGGAGAGTTCGTGGAAGCGGAGAAGGATCTGACCCTGCAGTTTCGCGGAAGCCGGAACCAGAGGATTCTGGAGCTTAAGAGAATAGGAAGAAAATAATAAGAATGAGATAAAAAGCTGCTGCAGATCGGAAAAAACTTTCTGATCTGCGGCAGCTTTTTGCATTACAAGGGAGATACAGCAAGCATATACGTGCCTTTGTAATCCGGGGCAGGCTATCATAAGTGGATATTTTCTTCAAGGGGCATAAATAACCCACCTAAGCATCCGCATTTGTGGTAAGATGGACTTAATAGGGGGTATAGCTATGGAGTCTGGAATTCTGATGATTGTGATAGTGGTTATTGGTGTCTTTTATCCGGTATATACAGCCTGGATTTCTCTGGTGGCGGCACCGGTGTATCTAAAGATAGGTTTCCTGTTTGCGATGGCAGGAGCACTTCTCGTCATGAGAATCCTGCGGAAAGAAAAGCAGATAAAATGGATAGTTCTGATCGGCATTCTGGGGGCATATGCCTGGAGTCTGTATAGTTGGTATGACGAAGAGTGCCATTACCAGTATGCGAGAAGCGTGCATGGAGATTCGGGCAATGCTTTGATGCTGTTTGTTGGCACCTTTACATGTCTGATACCGTTGTTTTTGCTGGATGCCGAACTGACCTGGTGGATGGAGTCCCGGAAGAAAAAGAAAGAAGAGAGTCCTGAATCTGAGAAGGAAACAGAGAAAAAAGAAAACCGTCTGGCAGCAGGAATGAAAAACTGGTTTGGAAAGCATCGCCAGACTCTCTGTACGCTGCTTATCTGTGCGATGGGCTGTGGACTTCTCGTGGTTCTGCTATATCCGTATAAGTGCTGGGAGGAAGGATGTTACAATCTGGCCTTTGATGGCATATACTGTGAACAGCACAGGGCAGAGAAGATAGAAGAAAGTAAACGGGAAGAAGAGGAACGTAAAAAAAGAGAACGGGCTGAGCTGATAGAATTACAGAAGAAAAAAGAAGAAGAGGAATCCAGAAGCCATGAGGAATATCTTAAACGGATAGAAGAGGATCCCTTGTGGGAACTGAAACAACGGAGTCGTAAAAACACACCTGCGCAGAGGGGAATACCACCGGTGCAAAAGAATCTCCAGAATCCCTATGCAGCGTATGATGCAGGATATGATGATGTTATGGAAGGTGATGATTATGACTGGGATCGCTACCGCCGGGATTCAGAATATGCCGATGGTGTAGATGATGCCCTGGATGAGCGGGAAGAGTATGGACGGGATGACTGGTAAGGTATCTTGCTGGTGGACACCTTATATATAATATTCGGATAGGTTAAGCGGTACTGTCTTTTCAGAGGCGGTACCGCTTCTGTTTTTAAAAATAGGATCACCAAAAAGAGCTGTCACAAAAGCCGGTGCAAACCGTCGGTTGACAGCTCTTTTTTGGCGTGCGATCCGCACATGAAATCACTTGTTTCCGAATGTTTAATACATTCCATCGTAAGGATCTTCTTCCTCATGAACTTCAAATAGATCGCCGGGCGTACAGTCCAGTGCGGAGCAGATGCGGGCGATGGTGCTGAAGCGGATGGATTCAGTTTCATTGTCCAGAATTCGGCTGGCATTTTTATAGCCAAGCCCGGTCATGGCGATAAAACGGTATTTCGTCAGACGTTTTTCAGCCAAAAGTTTATGAATGCGAAGTTTAATCGTGACAGTTTTCAATTCGGAATTTCCTCCTTTGTATACACACAGTGTCACATTAAATATAAAGGATTTTCAATGTGCGGATAACTGGCTTAAACAATAGCTGATGTAAAGAAACTGATAGATACATTAAAAAACTGTTCACTGGTTTGTGTAAAAAAAAGAACTGCCACGCTCATGACAGTTCTTACGAAAACAAATAGATAGTAAAAAACATCAGCTGTGAATCGCCTCTAAGGCGCCTCACTCCCCCCATTCTCTTCTGCGTAAAACATCCGGTACTGCGCCGGGGTGATGCCGATCTCCTGCTTAAATACGCGGATAAAATAGGATGGGATCCGCAGTCCTACCATCTCACCGACCGACTGGATCGTGGCGTCGGAGTGGAGGAGAAGCTGGGAGGCGTGTTCGATGCGTAGTTTTTTCAGGTACTGCATCGGGCTGGCACCGTATGCCTGGTGGAAGCTGCGGATTAAGTGGGACGGGCTGTAGGAATACTGGCGCGCCAGATCGTTTAAGGAGATCTCCTCCGTGTAGTGGGCATCCAGATAGTCGCGCAGCGTCCGGGCGATGCTTTCCTTCTCGCGGCTGTAGCAGTACGGCGCATAGAGAACCTGGAGAAATTCAATGAAATCATTCTGGAGCTCAAACGGCGTCCGCACGGAGGACGGAAAGCTCTTTTTCTGTGTGTATTTGCTGAAAGAAACCAGGTTCATCCGCTGCAGGTACTTTTCCAGCTTCTCCCGGTTGGCTTCCGGCACGGTGCCGGTGCGCGGCAGGGAGAGAATGAAATTCTGCGGCGAATAGTAAAATTTCGGCGCGGCGCGCCGGGTTACGTTGTCCGGGTAAAATTCATCGGACAGGCTGTATTTGCCGTTGGTATAGAAATGCACCCAGCTCGTCGTGGTCTTTTCCTGGCAGACGCGGCTGCCGCGGTGCGGGGTATCGGGGGTAATGATAAAAAACTGCCCGGCATTCAGTTCAACGCGGAACGGATCCTGTTCGAGATATAAAGTTCCGCTGTGAACATAGATAAGATCAAAGACATTTCGGATCGTCCGGCGCTCATGGATATCGCCGGGGCGGTAAACACATCCGCCTCCGACGATAAAATAAGGAAGGGGCGGACAGTTTAAATTAATAAAATTCATGATGTATGTACTCCCGTTTAAATAAAAACAGCCACGTAACAGGAATCCTGTCTGAACCGCAGAGAAGCAAACGAAAAACAGGACAACTTTGTCAGGTTGTTAAACAAATTTAAAATATCAATTTTATTATATCAAATAGAGAGAAAAACAGCAAGAATCTGTTTGGAAAATCCCTTGTATTTGCAGAAATAAAACACTCTACTTGGGAAAATAAGAGGGGATGAATGAAAAATAAAGAAAAATCAGAGAAAAAGAAAGAATGAAATCAGGCTGATTTTGTTCTATAAAAATACGCGTATTCTTTTCTATAATATGCAAAATGTGTTAGATCGCTTTTCTACTATTTGAATGGTATACTTATAAGAAAACATACAAAAAAAGAAGTCTTTTTCAGATTATTAATAGGCGCTTACGGATAAGTGAATAATAAATCAGGAGGTTTTCTGTGAATGATAAAAAAGGAGACAAGTTTCATTGATTTGAAACAGGTAAAGATAGACGACCCGTTCTTTTCGCGGGTACAGAATGTGGTAATTCACACGATGCTTCCGTATCAGGAACGGGTGCTTCACGATGAGGTGTCCGGAATCCGAAAGAGCCATGTGATTAAAAACTTCCGCATTGCAGCGGGAGATGAGAAAGGAACGTATTACGGGCGTGTATTTCAGGACAGCGATCTGGCGAAATGGCTGGAGGCGGTGGCGTACTCACTGACCGTCGAGGCAAATCCAGAGCTGGAGGCGCGTGCCGATGCGATCATCGACCTGATCGGGCGGGCGCAGCAGCCGGACGGCTACCTGGATACTTATTTCATTGCGGCGGAGCCGGAACATAGGTGGCAGAACCTGACGGACTGCCATGAGATGTACTGTGCCGGACATATGACGGAGGCAGGTGTCGCGTACTATCAGGCGACGGGAAAGACGAAGCTTTTAGATATCTGCTGCAAGCTGTGCGATCATATCGATCGGCGGTTCGGACGGGAAGCAGGCAAAGTAACCGGCATTCCGGGACATGAGGAGATCGAGCTGGCGCTGATGCGGCTTTATCAGGCAACCGGGGAAGAGAGATACCGGAAGCTGGCGGCATATTTTATCGATGAGCGCGGGCGGGATCCGGAGTTCTTCCATAAAGAAGCGGCGGCTAGAAGCTGGAGCCGCACCGATTACATGGACAAGCAGCCGCCGTCCTACATGCAGAACCACAAGCCGGTGCGTGAGCAGGATACGGTGGAAGGACACGCGGTCCGTTGTATGTATCTTCTGACGGCGGCGGCAAACCTGGCAGCGCAGAATCACGATGAGGCGCTGATGGCAGCCTGCCGGAAGATGTGGGACAACATGGTAGACCGGCGGATGTACATAACGGGTGGAATCGGTTCCACCTATTACGGCGAGGCATTTACCGTGGATTATGATTTGCCGAATGATACCGCTTACGCGGAAACGTGTGCGGCGGTGGGGGTCTGCTTCTTCGCGAAACAGATGCTGGAGACGGATCCGGACGCGCGGTATGCAGATATTCTGGAGCGGGAGATTTACAACGGAACCATCAGCGGCATGCAGTTAGACGGAACGAAATTCTTTTATATCAATCAGCTTGAAGCCAATCCGGGCATGCCGACCAACGCATATGGCGAAGAAGAATACACACCGGAGCGGATCGGCTGGTATGACTGTGCATGCTGTCCTCCGAACCTGGCGCGTCTGATGACCTCACTTGGTTCCTATGTATGGTCTTCAAGTGAAGATACGATCTATTCCCACCTGTTTGTCGGGGGAACGGCTTCCTTTGAAACAGCGGGCGGCGTGAAGATAGCGCTTACATCGAAATATCCGTGGAACGGCTCCGTTACCTACACGGTAGAACCGGAGCAGGCGGGAGCAGAATTTACTTTGGCAGTCCGTTATCCGGGCTGGTGCCATCAGATGCAGGTGAAGGTCAATGGCATACCGGTTTCCGGGGCAGTCAAGACAGACAAGGGCTACTGGATGATCCAGAGAAGCTGGCAGCCTGGTGATACTGTTTCCTGCGAGATGGAGATGGAGCCGGAGCGGGTCTATGCACACCCGATGGTGCGGGCGGATGCCGGATGCGTGGCACTCAGACGCGGACCAATCATCTACACCTTTGAGGGCGTGGACAACGGAGAGGATCTTCAGACACTGCGGATTCCGCGGGAGGCGAAGATTGAAGTGCTTCCGTATCAGGCGGATCTGCTGGAAGGTATCGTGGCGCTGCGCGTGACGGGCTGCCGGAAGAAAGCGGCGGTTAATCTGGCGCTTTATGCAGAAGATGCGGCACCGGAAGAGGTGGTAACCCTGCAGGCAATTCCGTACTATGCATGGTGCAACCGCGGCATGACGCATATGCGCGTGTGGATGCAGGAATAGAGAGATAAAACCGTTTGTCTTATTTTATACTTCGGAGTTGAAAGAATATCCGGGCTATAAGAGAAGGAGAGAGACGTATTATATAAGAAAGAAGGGAGTACGGACATGAAGAAATATATCGGAAAACGTATCATGATTTCTCTTGTCACGCTTCTGATCATCATCCTGGTACTTTTTATGCTGCTGCAGCTGATGCCGGGATCTCCGTTCAACGATGAAAAGCTGACCGCGGATCAGATTGCGATGATGTCGAAGAAATATGGACTGGACAAACCGTTGATCGTACAGTTTTTCACGTATGTGAAGAACCTGCTGCAGGGCGATTTTGGTGTATCGTATGTTATCTCCAAGGATACCTCCATCTCGGTTCTGTTAAAGAACCGTGTGCCGGTCAGCTTTGGAATCGGACTGGAGGCAGTTTCCTTCGGTGCGGTAGTCGGACTGATTTTAGGTATTCTGGCAGCGCTCAAGAAAAATAGCTGGCTTGATACCATCTGTACTGTGATTTCAGTTCTGGGCGTCAGCCTTCCGTCCTATGTTTTTGCATTGGTTATGGCATATTTCATCGGCTACAAGGCACAGTGGCTGCCGCTTCTGTTTGACGGCAAGAGGTTCTTCGCATCGTCGATCATGCCGATGCTGGCGCTGTCGATGTTTACGGTAGCGACGGTGGCTCGATTTACGAGAACCTCCCTTCTGGAGGTGCTGGACAGCGACTACATGCTGCTTGCGGAGAGCAAGGGAATCACGGGACGCCCGCTTCTGGTGCGCCATGCACTTCGAAACGCGCTGATCCCGATCATTACGGTACTGGCGCCGCTGGTTGTCGATCTGATGATTGGTTCCCTGGTTATCGAGAAGATCTTCTCGATTCCGGGCATCGGAAGTTTAATGATTGCAGCGATTCAGTCCAACGATTACAACGTGACGATTTCGCTGGCATTTATCTACAGTGTCATGTACATTGTCCTGATGCTGGTGGTTGACGTCCTGTACGGAATTATCGACCCGAGAATCCGTCTGGCGAAGAAATCGGATTGAGAGGTGATGGCATGAAAAAACGGAGTGACGAAAAGACAGATGAGAAAATGACAGGTGGGGATGCGGCTTCCGTTCGGGAGCATGTGTTATCACCCGAAGAATATTTAAGCCAGATCGAATTCCTGGACGATGATTTTGAATTCCAGCACAAAGACGGCTTTGAACATGTCGATACAAACTTTGCAAGCCAGAGCTACTGGAAAGAGGCAATTGCACGGTTTAAGAAAAATAAGGGCGCAATGTTCAGCTTTGTCTGTATTCTGTTTCTGATTGTGATGGCGCTTGTCGGACCTCACATGAACCAGTTTACCTACGATCAGCAGATTATTACCAACCAGAACATGGCGCCGAGAGTGCCGGGACTGGAAAATATGGGTATCTTAGATGGTTCTGAGACGATCCGTACATCCACCGGAAGTAAAGAAATCAACTATTATGAGAGCAACGATCTGACCGATACCTACTACTGGTTTGGTTCCGATTCGCTGGGACGCGACCTCTGGACCAGGACCTGGAGCGGAACGCGGATCAGCCTCTATGTAGCGGTTCTGGCGGTATTCATTGACCTTGCGTTTGGTCTGACGTATGGACTTGTATCCGGATATTTCGGCGGAAAAGTCGATATGATCATGCAGCGTATCGTCGAGATACTAAACAGTATTCCGTACCTGATCACGGTTACCCTGCTTTTGTTAGTCATGAAACCGGGGCTTATGTCCATCACGTTCGCCCTGATGTTTTCCGGGTGGCTGGGCATGAGCCGAATCGCCCGCGCGGAGGTCTTAAAGCTGAAAGAGCAGGAATATGTGCTTGCTGCCCGGACGCTGGGAGCAAAGAGTTTCCGCATTATTTTCAAAGAGATTTTACCAAATATTTTTGGTCCTCTGATTACACAGACGATGTTCTCGATCCCGCATGCGATCTTTACCGAGGCATTCTTAGCCTTTATTGGGTTGGGTGTGCCGGAGCCGATGGCTTCGCTGGGTTCCCTGATTTCGAGTGGATATCAGAACTTTACAAGCCATCCGTACATGATCGTGTTCCCGTTAATTGTCATGGGACTTCTGATGCTGTGCTTTAACATGCTGGCGGATGGTCTGCGTGATGCATTGGATCCGAAGATGAAGGATATGTAGGAGGAAATGGCATGGAGAAAAAAGAAGAAATTTTACGAGTGCGGAATCTGGACATTTCCTTCGAGACGACAGCCGGAGTGGTCAATGCCGTCCGGGGCGTCAACCTGACGGTAAACCGGGGCGAGACGGTTGCAATCGTTGGGGAATCCGGTTCCGGTAAATCGGTTTCTGCGAAGGCAATCATGGGAATCCTGGCAAAGAACGGAACGATCGACCGCGGACAGATCACATTTTCATATTACCGTAACCCGGAGGAACGGGTCACCAGAGAAATTCTGCAGATGAAAAAAGAGGAAATCCGCCGCCATATCAACGGAAAACGGATCGCGATGGTCTTCCAGGATCCGATGACCTCCTTAAACCCGCTGATGCCGGTTGGGAAACAGATCATGGAAGGCATGATCTGGCATTACCATACACCGAAGGAAGAGGCATATAAGAAGGCGCTGGAGCTGATGAAGCTGGTCGGCATCACCGACGCGGAGAAGCGAATCAAAAACTATCCGCACCAGCTCTCCGGTGGTATGCGCCAGAGAATCGTCATTGCGATTGCACTGGCGTGCGATCCGGAACTTTTAATCTGCGACGAGCCGACGACGGCGCTGGACGTTACGATTCAGTCGAAGATTCTGGAGCTGATTCAGGAGATTCAGAAAAAACGGCAGCTGTCGGTTATCTATATCACGCACGATCTGGGCGTCGTTGCGAAGGTTGCCGATTATGTCAACGTCATGTATGCAGGCAAGATCGTCGAGAGCGGCACGGTCGAGGATGTATTCTACGATCCGCGCCACCCGTACACATGGGGACTTCTCTCCGCGATGCCAGATTTGGGAACGGACGACGAACGTCTTTACACAATCCCGGGCAGCCCGCCAAACCTGCTTCACAAGGTAACGGGCGATGCGTTTGCACCGCGGAATAAATATGCGTTAAACATTGACAGTCGTTTGGAGCCGCCGATGTTCAAGATATCGGAGACACACAGCGCCGCGACTTGGCTGCTGCATCCGAAGGCGCCGAAGGTCGATATGCCGCCGGAGCTTCGGGATCGAATTGAGAGAATGAAGAAAGAGGGGGGAATCGCATGAGTACAGTGACAGAGACAAACAAAAAGCCCCTTCTGGAAGTAAAAGGACTCAAGCAATACTTTCCGGTCAGCCGGAAATTTACCGTAAAAGCGGTTGAGGATGTCAGTTTTTATATCAATCCGGGCGAGACCTATGGTCTTGTGGGGGAATCCGGATCGGGAAAGACGACGATCGGGCGGGCGCTGATCCGCCTCTACGATCCGACCGCAGGACAAATTACCTTTGACGGGATGGATATTTCCGGAAAAATGAGCCGCCAGACAGAGGCGAGACTCAGAAGTGATATGCAGATGATTTTCCAGGATCCGATGGCATGTTTAAATCCGCGCCAGAAAGTAGCGGATATCATTGCACAGGGGCTGGATATCCATCACCGGTACCATTCCCAGAAAGAGCGGACCGAGATGGTGGCAGACATCCTCCACAAGGTAGGTCTGGCGCCGGAACATGCAAACCGGTACCCGCATCAGTTTTCCGGTGGTCAGCGGCAGCGTGTCGGCATCGCCCGGGCGCTTGTCATGAACCCGAAGCTGATCATTGCCGATGAGTGTATCTCGGCGCTCGATATGTCCATTCAGGCGCAGGTTGTCAACTTGATGAAGGACATCCAGGACGAGACGGGGCTTGCATACCTCTTCATCGCCCACGACCTCTCGATGGTTAAATATATTTCCGACCGCATCGGCGTTCTTCATCTGGGCTACCTTCTGGAGACGGGCACGACGGAGGAGATCTTCTCCCATCCGGTACATCCGTACACCCGAAGCCTGATTTCGGCGATCCCGAACCCGAACCCGGTGGTAGAGCGCAGCCGGATTGCACTGCACTATGATTATAAGACGAGCGGTCTGGATTACGGCGCAGGTACGATGCATCAGATTGAGGGCACACATTTTGTGCGCGGAACCGATGCAGATTTGGAAAAATGGGTGTAGATTTAAAAGAAAGCCGATGCATTCCGGCACAAAATCAACCATAATAAATGTGATAAAATGACCTGTTTAGCGGGTGATTTTATAGATGAGCCGAACCAGCAGACAACTGAGGATAGACAGCCGGGACCAGGAAATGCAGCATGAAACGGGAATGGTTTGGTTTTATTAAAAAACAAAAAAGGAGGAAGTATTATGAAGCTAAGAAAAGTAATGGCGTGGACGCTGGCTTCTGCCATGTTTGCTGGACTTTTGGCAGGCTGCGGCGGCTCGACCCAGACAACAGAGACAGCAGCGGCTGAATCTGGAAGCGAAGAGGGCGGCAGCTCGGCTGAGGGCGGCAAGGTGCTTCGCTATCAGGCAAGCACTCTGGTAGACTCCCTGGATCCGGCACTTTCCAACGACTACACATCCAGTGGTGTTATCTCCCAGTTTATGATGGGTCTGATGACCAAGGATGAGTCAGGTGCTCCGGTTTATGGCGTGGCGGAGAGTGAGGAGAAGTCCGAGGATGGTCTGACCCTGACCTTCAAGATCCGTGACGACGCAAAATGGTCCAACGGCGATCCGGTAACGGCAAACGATTTCGTTTACGCATGGAGACGAGTAGCCGATCCGGCAACTGCAAGTGATTACCAGTTCTTTATCACAACTGCCTGCATCGCAAATGCAGAAGAGGTAACAACAGGTGAAAAACCGGTTGAGGAACTGGGTGTAGAGGCAGCGGACGATAAGACATTAGTCGTAACTTTAAGCTCCCCGTGTGCTATCTTTGATTACCTGATGGCATCCGGCGCATGCTTCCTGCCTTTAAATCAGAAATTTGTAGAGAGCTGCGGCGGCAACTTTGCAACTTCCGCAGATACCCTGTTAGCAGATGGTCCGTTCAAGGTATCTTCCTATGAGCCGTCTGCCATGAAGGTAGAATTAGTAAAGAATGATCAGTTCTTCGGTGCATCCGATGTCAAACTGGATGGTGTTGAGTTCTCGATCATTACCGACAGCCAGACAGCAGCCCTTTCTTTTGAGAATGGTGATCTGGACGTTGTAACCTTAAGCGGTAACCTGGTAGAGCAGTATGAGGATGATCCGAGATTCTCAACCAGAAGTGACGGTTACAACTGGTATCTGACCCCGAACATGAAGAAAGAGGGGCTTGACAATGTAAATATCCGTAAGGCACTGGCAAAATCGTATGACAAAGAAGCGATCACAACCCGTGTTCTGAAAGATGGTTCCACACCGATGGATTACTTCGTACCGCAGGGCCTTGCAACCAATGAAAAGGGCGAAGATTTCCGTGAGGCAGCAGGCAGCGCATACGACAGCTGGACCTACGATGTAGAGGCAGCAAAAGATCTGTGGAAGACAGGTCTTGGCGAGCTTGGCAAAGATTCCTTATCCTTCACTTTAATGTGCGAAGATACTGATTCTGCACAGGCTGTTGCACAGTTCTTACAGAGCGAGTGGCAGAACAACCTGCCGGGTCTGACCATCGAACTTCAGGTACTTCCGAAGAAAGCCCGTCTGGAATACATGCAGAAAGGTGAATATGATATCGGTCTTACCCGCTGGGGTCCGGACTACGCAGATCCGATGACTGATCTGGATATGTGGATAACCGGCAGCTCCACCAACTACTCCCAGTTCTCCGATGCAGACTACGATGCAACCATCCAGTCCGCAAAGAAGGGCGATCTGGCACTCGACCAGGATGCTCGTTGGGAAGCTTTAGTTGGCTGTGAGAAGACGCTGGCAGATCAGTGTGTTCTGTTCCCGATTTACGGACAGTCTGTAGCCGTTATGACCAATCCGGATGTAAGCGGTATCCAGTACTACTCCGTAGGACTTCCTTATCTGTTCATCAATGTAGATAAAAAGTAATAAATAAAAACAGATGGATCAAAATCTGAAATGATTTTAGATTCGAAGCGGACCGCAGGGCAAGAAAATATACCCTGCGGTTCGCTTTTTTCTGTCATAGAAGTATTTAAAGGGATGATTTACACGAATCGGAAATGATGATACAATCATAGAAATGGGTAGTGTGATGCTGCCAAGGTAGAGATTATATCGATGGATGTGTGTGGTCCATTGTGAAATATGAGAATAAAAATGGATGTTAGGAGCATGAGGATTTACAGCTTAAAATGGGTTAGAGCATAAGGGAGGAAAAATGGCAGGGAAAAAACGAAACAGCAGCTTTGAAATACTGACAGCCATGCAGGAATTAAACACCCCGGCGGGAGCGCTCCAGCTGGCGCAGATCCTGCATCTTCCGTCCGCCAGCATCGGGCGGGAGCTTCTGGATTTGGAGAAAGCAGGGCTGCTTGTCAAGGTGCAGAATAAGGGGCGGATCCTGACGCCGCAGGGCGAACGCTTTCTGGAAGAAGAACGGTCACGCCGGGAGAAGATGAAGGCGGCGAATGAGCTTATCGAGGCGGCGTCGATGGAGACAGAAAGCGGTCTGGAGGATATTCTTTTAGTGCGGAAACTCCTGGAGGGATATGCGGCGGAGGCGTGTGCAGAGCGGATTGATCCGAAGGAATTGCAGAAATTAAAAGATCTGCAGGCAGACTATCTCTATGCAATCCGCCATGGAAGGGCGGGAAGCGAGGAGGATCTGGCGTTCCATCTGAAGATCGCGCATCTCTCAGGCAGTCCGTCTATCCTGCGGATGTTAAAGCTCATCCTGACCGATCAGGACGCGTATGCGCGCTTCAACCAGGCGGCAGTCCGCTCTGATGAAGTCCGGGAAAATGAACACGAAAGCCTTCTGGCAGCGATCGAAGCCAGAGACGGGGCGCTGGCGCGCCGGGAGATGGAGCGGCATCTGGAGCATGTAGGGGAGAACCTGCAGGCGTATTTTGCGGGGAGAAAGTAGGATTTGTACGGATTATAAATAAGAAAAAATTTATGCAAATCACATTTTCGATGCGGAATTTGTATGTGCAAGAATTCTGTTCTTAAATATGCTTGCGTTATCTGAAATAAAAAATAATGGTTTGCAGAATAAAATTTAAAACAGAAAAAGAAAATGAAAAAAGGATACTTAAAAATGTGAGGATTTATAGCGGATAAATAACAGATATTCATGTTTGATTATGAATCAAAAAGATATAAATTTCATATAATTGAAATCCAAGTGAACAAAATTCACGTTTAAACAAATGAAAATGAAAAATTATGAAAGCGTGTGAACCGTTATTTTTTTAAAAAATACTCGATCAAATAGTAGAAAGGAAGAATACAAATCTTCAAATAATACAACATTTGAACGGAAGTTATGCTGAAATTCTGTAAGTAAACAGATATTACAAGGGTAAAATAGCATGTTGAAAATCCCGTATTGAGGTAAAATAAGGGGCGAACAAGTGTCCTGTCGATGTAAAAAATTTCAAAATTATGAAAAATGAGATTGACTTTCGATGAAAAGCAGAGTACCATAGAGGTATCAAAACCAAAATAGAAACAATCTGTTTTTCGAGCCGAAATTGCTAAGCGGGAAACCGTATGCAGTCAGGCCAATGGGTACATCTGGAAATGGAAGTGCCTTCCGCATTTGAAAAGAAAGAGAGATTCGCTTTACATCGATGGATACGGGAAGCTGTCAGGCTTCTTGTATAGATAGGGTATATATGTGCTGACAGATAGGTATAGATATAGGTGTATCCATATCTATAGGTGCAGATGTATATACAAACTCGGATACGTTAAGCGGTACTGTCTTTTCAGAGGCGGTGCCGCTTTTCTTTTTGTGTTTCTAAGAACAGGAGGTGCGGATGGAGCCGGATATTAAAAAACTGAACCAGCTGCTTTTATCGGGAAGCTGCTGCAGTCAGGCACTTGTATCACTGGGACTTACCCTTAAGGGTGAGGAGAACCCGAGCTTTCTGAAGGCATCTGCAGCACTCTGTCTGGGAGTCAGAAGCGGGCTTACCTGCGGAGCTTTGACCGGTGCGGCGATGATGATGGCGCTCTTTGAGCCGGAAGCAGCATACAGCGAGATGATACCGGAACTGGCAGACTGGTTTCAGGAAAACTATGGTGAAATCTATGGAGGAAGTGATTGTCATTCGATTTTAGGAGATAACATGGCCAACAAGGCACTTCGGTGTCCCCAGGTGGTAGAGAATACCTACCGCAAGGCCAGAGAACTTCTGGAGGACTATGGCGTGGATCTGGCGGATCTGGCAGAGATGCTGGAAAACGCGGATGACTAAGGAATCGTAAGTATTGGGTATGATGTGGAAGGATAGTCGGAAGCATCAGGGCTCTATTTATTTTAAAGAAGGAGGACTAAGCAGCATGAAATTAAGAAAAATGATGTTGAACATCAACGGTGTTGATCGTATGTTTATGTGCGATCCGGAAAACGATAAACTGTCAGATGTTCTGCGCCGGATCGGTCTGACCGGTGTTAAGGTTGGATGTGGAACCGGTGTCTGCGGTTCATGTTCCATCATTCTGAACGGACAGGTAATCCGTTCCTGTACCAAGAAAATCAGCCAGGTAGAAGAGTATTCCAAGATTACCACCATCGAGGGTATCGGTACTCCGCAGCATCTGCATCCGTTACAGGTTGCATGGATGAACTGCGGTGCTGTACAGTGTGGTTTCTGTGTACCAGGCTTCATCGTTTCCGCATATGCTCTGTTAGAGCAGAACCCGGATCCGACCCGTGAAGAGGTTCGTGACTGGTTCCAGAAGACAAGAAACGTATGCCGTTGTACCGGATACAAACAGATTGTAGATGCAGTTATGGCTGCAGCTAAGGTTATGCGTGGCGAGTGCAGCATCGAGGATATCAAGTTCCACAATCCGGAAGATGGCAACTACTACGGAAAACCGGTTGTTCGTCAGGATGCACTTGGTAAAGTCTGTGGCCTGACCGACTACGGCGATGATCAGGCTCTTAAGATGCCGCAGGGCGTTTTATATGCAGCTATCGTTCAGCCGAAGGTTACCCATCATGCAAAGATTCTGGCTATCCATACTGAGGAAGCTGAGAAGATGCCGGGCGTTGTTAAGGTTATCACAGCAAAAGATCTTATCGCAGCAGGCGGAACTAACATCATGGCTGAGGGTCAGTTCCATGAGAGAAGTACTGTTATGACACCATCCCGTAAAGTTCTTCAGGATGAGAAGATCTATCGTTACGGTGATGTTATCGCTATGGTAGTAGCTCATACACATCGTCAGGCTCGTGCAGCAGCCGCTAAGGTTACGATGGAATACGAGCAGCTGCCAGAGTATCTGACATATCTGGATGCAGTTATGCCGGATGCTATCCGTATCCATGAGGATACTCCGAACATCTTCTGCGAGCAGCCGGTATTAAAGGGAGCAGGTCTGGAAGATGCAGAAGAGGTAAGAGACTTAATCGACAAAGCACCGCATGTAGTAGAAGGAAGCTTCTCCTCCTCCCGTGAGCCGCATCTTTCCATCGAGGGTTGTGTACTTCAGTCTTACTGGGGCGATGATGGCCTGCTGACCATTCAGTGTAAATCCCAGTGTGTATACTCCTCTATCGGACGTCTGGGTAACTGCCTTGGTGTACCGAAGGATAAATACCGTATCATCATGAACCCGACCGGCGCAAGCTTTGGATGGTCTACCAACGCAGGCGATATCGCACTGTGTGCTGCTTGTACCGTAGTTACCGGCGAGCCGGTATCCCTGTCCATGTCCTATGAAGAGCATCAGCACTTCAGCGGCAAACGCTGCCCGGCATACTCCAATGGCCGTCTGGCATGTGATAACGAAGGTAAGATCCTGGCTGCTGAGTTTGATATCGGTATGGACCACGGCGCTTACTCCTGGGGCGGTGACGACGTTATGACCAAACCGGCACGTTTCACCTTCTTCCCGTACAATGTACCGAACGTAGCAGGTCTGGTTCGTGTAGCCAACGTAAACCATGCATTTGGTACTGCTTACAGAAGCTACGGTTCTCCGCAGGCATATACACTCAGTGAACCGCTGATGGATATGATGGCAGAAGAACTGGGCATGGATCCGTTCGAGTTCCGTTATAAGAATATCTGCCGTGAAGGCGATAAGAATATCAACAGCTATGTATATCCGCAGTATCCGATGGAGAAGATCATGGATACCATGCGTCCAATCTATGAGAAGGCGGTGGCTGATGCGAAAGCAGCTGACACACCGGAGAAGAGAAGAGGCGTTGGTATCGCATGGGGCGGCTTCAACGTTACTGAGGGCGGCGGCGACAGCGCTGAGGTTGCTCTTGAGCTTATGCCGGGCAACAAGATCCGCAAATACGACACATGGCATGCAATGGGCCAGGGTGCTACAACCGGTTCTCTGGTAGTAACACTGGAAGCTCTGAAAGAAATGCATCTGACACCGGAAGATATCCAGCTGATTCAGAATGATACCAAGACCTGTCCGGATACCGGTATGGCTGGTGCCAGCCGTTCCCTGTACATGGATGGTAATGCAACCATCATCGCAGCTAACAAGCTTCTGGCAGCTATGAGAAAAGAAGATGGTACACTTCGTACCTATGATGAGATGAAGGCAGAAGGCATCGAGACCAAGTATCTCGGCCGTTACGAGACCAACACAACTCCGGGTCTGTGCCGTCTGGATCCGAATACCGGTATCGGCGACCCGACTCCGGCATTCACATACTGCCTGAACCTGGCAGAGGTTGAGGTTGATACTAAGACCGGTAAGACTACCGTTCTGAAATTCACCTGTGTTGACTTCGTTGGACGTATCGGTAATATCGATGCTGTTAACGGTCAGGCATACAGCGGTATCATGCATGGTATCGGCTTCGCCCTGAAAGAGGACTACGCAGACGTTAAGAAACATGCGAACATGTTTGGCGCTGGTACTTCCTACATCAAGGATGTTCCGGATGATATCAACCTGATTCATATCGATGGCGCTATCTCTGATGGTCCGTTCGGTTCTTCAGGTGCTTCTGAGGCATTCCAGGCATCTGGCCACTGTGCAGTTCTGAATGGTATCTACAATGCCTGCGGCGTACGTATCCATGAGATCCCGGCACTTCCGGAGAAGGTAAAAGCTGGTCTGGATGCAATCGCAAAGGGCGAGAAACCGTACGAGCCGAAGAAATACTTCCTTGGTTCCGATATGTATGAGGAACTGGAGAACATCAAAGAGAATCCGGTACAGGTAGGAACCCAGAGCTTCTACGTATCCCTGGATGATCCGACAGCTGAGCGTCCGTTCTAATCCGATTCGGAAGAGGAATGCGTGGCTGCACATGAAGCGGGCAGCTGCGGCAAGGCGTATCGCGTGATTGTAAATAAGAATTAAATAAAAGCTGCTGCGAACCTGCAGAATCTATGTTTAGAGAGGTAGGTTTTGCAGCGGCTTTTTTGTGTAATAGGAAATTCCTTGGAATTCCCTATTACGCAAAAAGGCACTAACGTGCCAATGAGGCGCACTCGCGCGAAGATGTAGGTTGTCGCAAGCGACCGCGCTCGGCGCGAGAATGTGCCAAGACATATTCTTTGGTTATGGTGTATAATAAAAAGTATTAAAATGGGCTCCTGGAATTTTTACTTATCGATTGAGGACGGGATAAATGATTCTGGGAGAGGATAAATGGTTACTGTTCACGGGTAGGCACTTTTGGAACCGAAAGTGCCGTAAGAAAACGTGGTGGCAGCAGGGATTTGCCGTATTTAAATGCGAAGCCACGGCAAATTCCGTTACTGGGCACGTATGCGTGAACAGTAACGTTAAATGCAGGAGAAAAGAAGGGAGGTCCGCCCTGTGAGCTATTTGGAAGATTTTGAGAAGACGCTGGCGGAGAAATGCCATCAGAACGAGCCGCCGTTCTGCCAGGCAGCCTGTCCGTTCCGGCTGGATATCAAGGGGCTGGAAGAAAAGTGGAAAAAGGGACGTTTCAACGCGGCGTACCGGACCTATCAGAATACGGTGGGATTTCCGGATATTGTGTCGAAGATGTGCAGCCATCCGTGCGAGAAGGCATGTCTGCGTGCGAAGCTGGACGGGGGGATCGCGATCGGGCTTTTAGAGCGGGCGACTGTCGAGTACGCGAAGCGGAAAGCACCGAATGCGTATAACCTGCCGTCGAAAGGAAAAAAGATCGCGATCGTCGGAGGCGGTCTTTCGGGGCTTGGCTGTGCACTGCGTCTCTGCAATAAAAAGTACGAGGTAACGATTTATGAGCGGGAAATGGTTCTGGGCGGTCAGGCGAGAAACCAGATGGATCCGGCGGAATTTGATGCGGAGATCGAGGCACAGTTCCAGTTTGAGGAATTTTCACGCCATCTCGGTGAAACGGTAACGGATCTGGAGGCACTCCGGGCGGACTATGATGCCGTGTATGTGGCAACTGGGGCAGATGGAGCGGACTTTGGTCTGGAAATGGACCCGGACGGCGCATTTGCAACCCGGACACCGGGCGTTTTCATTGGAGGTTCCCTGACAGGCGGCGACAGCATGAAGGCGCTGGCAGATGGGCTGGCAGTTTCGCTTGCGATCGAACGGTATCTGAAAACGGGCGGTATGAATGAGCCATTTCGAAAGGAAGGGACACTTTTAAATCTTCAAACGAATGGGATCGAGCGTGCCGATCGGGTGGTTCCGGCAAACGGGGAATCGTATACGGAGGAAGAGGCGATACAGGAGATCACGCGCTGCCAGAAGTGTTCGTGTGATGCTTGTATGCGTGCCTGTGATCTGATGCGCCTGCATGAGAAAACACCGCGCCGTTTGTATGAAGAAGTTTACATAACAATCCATCCCGGTACGTTATCGCGCGATGGTACGTGGGCGACCAGACTGATCAGCACCTGCGACCACTGCGGGCTTTGCAAGGAAGTCTGTCCGCAGCATATCGATTTCAGCCAGTTTCTGCTTGACAGTATGCGGGCAATGCAAAAAAAAGGCGCGATGCCGTGGCCATTCCACGATTTCTGGCTGCGCGACATGGCGTATGCCTCCGGAAAAGCGGGGCTTACGCGGAAACCGGAGAATGTTAAGAAGAGTTCCTATGCATTCTTTCCGGGATGCCAGCTCGCCGGTTCGGATCCGCGCTATGTGACGCGGACGTATGAGTGGCTGCGTTCCAAAAAGCCGGATGCGGCGATCTGGATGACCTGCTGCGGTGCGCCTGCCGAGTGGGCAGGCGAAGTGGACATCCACGCGGCACATCTGGAGGAAATGCGGCGGCAGTGGAGAGAGCTTGGCGAACCGACAGTGGTTTTAGCATGCCCGAACTGCCGGAAGATGTTTGAAGAATACCTGCCGGAGCTTCCGGTTGTCTTTCTGGCGGAAGTGATGGAAGAGTGGGGCGTGGAGAAAGATGCTGCTTTGGAACCGGACAATGCTGAAAAGGGTGAAATGGAAGCAGGAAGTGCCCAGCAAGCGCAGCCGTATGCCTTGTTTGATCCCTGCGCCAGCCGCTATTACCCGGAATTGCAGGAGAGTGTACGCCATCTGGCGGATGCGGCGGGGATTACGTGGGAAAATCTGCCGTATGACGGGAAAAAGGCGCGCTGCTGCGGATACGGCGGGCATATCGGGATTGCTTCTCCGAGCCACACAAGCTATATGACAACTTCCCGTGCAAAAGAGGAGGAACTGCCGTATGTGACCTACTGCGTCAACTGCCGGGAGTCCTTTGCCGGACAGGGCAAGGAGGCGGTTCATATCCTCGATCTGTTGTTTGGGTTAAATGGCGCGGGACGTCCGGCGGCGACGGTGACAGAGCGCTGGCACAACCGCCTGGCGGCAAAACGGGAACTGCTTAAGACGTATTGGAATGAGACGATCGAAGAGGAAACACATATGAAATTAGAGGTTGAGAAGGAACTGGAACGCAAATTGTCAGCGGGTCAGATTTTGATCGAAGATATGGAACAGGTCATTGAACACTGTGAGCGGGAAGACCGCGGTATCATCGACCCGGAGACGGGACATCGGATCGGGCATCTGAAGATCCAGCATATGACCTACTGGGCAGAGTACGAGGTGCTGCCGGACGGCGGTTATAAGCTCTGGAATGGCTACAGCCACCGCATGAATCTGGAAGGAGAGTGATGAGTATGCCGACGATCGATGGAGGCGGAAGAGATCAGCGGATCAAAGAGGCATTGGAAAAAAAAGTCATCTGCCGCCGGTGTCAGGTGGAAATGGTGCCGAAATCCACATTTTTTGACTATCTGGGGCACAATTTCCACACCGAGATCCTGTGCTGCCCGAAGTGCGGCGAGGTATATCTGCCGGAAGCGCTGGTAAAAGGGCGTATGGCGGATGTGGAGAGAGAGCTGGAAGATAAATAGAGGATATATAGAAGATATATAGATTAAGGGGATGCAGGAAGATGATAATGGATTCGCAGGATAGAGGCGTCCTGCCGGAAGAAATGCGCCATACATACAGTGTTTGTCCGGTCTGTTTAAAACGGATTCCGGCAAAGCGGGAAGAGCGGGACGGACAGATATATCTGGTAAAAACCTGCCCGGATCACGGGACGTTTTCCAGTGTAATCTGGAGAAATAAGCGTAAGTTTGCCGACTGGCGCGGGGAACGTCCGGCGGTGGGAGAAAATGAAAATCTAAATTGCCCGGCGGGCTGCGGTCTGTGTGCGGAGCACAGACGCGCCACCTGCTGTACCCTGCTGGAGATCACAGCGCGGTGCAATATGAACTGTACCTTCTGTTTTGCGGAGCCGGACGGGGCCAAGGATCCGTCCTTAGACATGGTAAAACGCTGGATCGACGATCTGACGGATCCGGGAAAGACACTTTTGCAGCTTTCCGGCGGGGAACCGACAGTGCGGGACGACCTGCCGGAGATTGTGGCGTATGCGAAGCAGGCGGGCTGTAAATATGTGCAGTTAAACAGCAACGGTCTGCGCCTGGCGGAGGACGAGGCGTTTGTAAAGCGTCTGGCAGATGCGGGACTTTCGTTTGTATTTATGCAGTTTGACGGCGTGGACGATGCCGTATATGAAAAACTGCGCCGCCGCCCGATGCTGGAAGTGAAAAAACGGGCGATCGAGCAGTGCGGTCGGTATGGAATCGGCGTGACGCTTGTTCCGGTCGTTGTTCCGGGGGTCAATACGGAGCAGATCGGGGACATCCTCCGGTTTGCCATTCAGCGGTCGCCGTATGTGCGGGGCGTGCATTTCCAGCCGGTCAGCTATTTTGGGCGTATCCCGGAGCTTCCGGCGGATGATGACCGCTATACGCTGGATGAACTTTTGGAGGCGGTTGTCAGCCAGAGCGGGGGGCTTATCAAAGAGGAACAGATCGCGCCATCCTGCTGCGATCACCCGATGTGTGGATTTCACGGGGATTTCATTGTGATGCCTGGGGATAAATTGATGCCGCTGACAAATTATAGTGGAAAAACCGAGACAGAACCGGAGGGCGAAGGCTGCTGCTGCGGTCCGGATCCGGCGGAGAAGAACCGTGAATTTGTCGGACGCCGCTGGGAACGGCGCGATTTGGAAGAGACGTGCTGCTGTGGAGAAAGCCAGCCGGAACCAGAAAGCTGCTGCTGTGGCGGAACTCAGCCCGAACCAGAATCCTGCTGCTGTGAAGAAGAGTCGGTTGACATAACAAATATGGAGGACTTCTTAAAGCGTGCAAAAAGCCATGGCTTCACGATCACATCTATGGCGTTTCAGGATGCCGGAAATCTCGATATCGAGCGCCTGCGCCAGTGCAGCCTGCATGTGTATAAAGACGGGAAGAAGATTCCGTTCTGTGCATACTACTTGTCTCCGATGGAAAGAGGCAGATAATAGAAGCGCAGAAAGGAGAGGTGCAAAAAATGGATACAAATGAGAGCAGTCTCTGCCGACCGGGCGGATTTGCGCTGACGAGGCAGATGTTCCAGTTTGCGGGAATTGAGATACCGGAGGCGGGAGCGGCAGAGACGGAGTCTACAGACCCTGTAGTGCCGCTTCGCGTCATCGACATCGGCTGCGGAACCGGCGGCACGATGCGAGGGCTTTCTGAGCATTTCCCAGACTGGCAGATTTCCGGCTTGGATAAGAATCCGGATGTGCATGAACCTGGCTGGATAGAGACTGGATGTGCGGAGAAACTGCCATATCCAGATCAGACGGCGGATATCATTCTGATGGAATGCAGTTGTTCCAAGGCTGCGGAACCGGCGGCGGCGCTCCGGGAGGCGTACCGGGTGTTAAAACCGGAAGGATGGCTTTTGATGAGCGATATGTATGCCCGGAAGAAAGAGCTTTTCTTAGACGGGATGCTGGGACGGCTGGAGTCTGCTAAAACAATCCGTGACCGGCTGGCGGAGGCGGGATTTGTGCTTGCAAAGATGCAGGACGCGTCGGGAACATTGGCGGAGTGGATCGGGCAGCAGATCTTCGATGGAAATCTGGAATCCGTCTGCGCGGCGCTGGGGGCGGAACGGAAGATTTTAAAAGAAGCGGGCTGCGGTTATTTTATTGCAGCGGCGCAGCCGTCCGGGTTATGGCGGACACTTTCGTATGTAAAGGAGAAAAGTCCATTTTATCAGAAGAAATTTACATCCGTCTGGGGACAGCTTGGGGAAATGGCAGGTTCCGATGTACGGCTCGCGCCGGATTCGTTTTCATGGGCGGATTTCCGCACACTTCCCCTCACAACCCCGGAGGAACTGAAAGCGGAGCCGGAAACATTTTTATGTGTTCCAGCCAAGGAGATCGCGCGGATCATCACGCTGAAAACCTCCGGCAGTACAGGGGCACCGAAGCGCCTGTTTTTTACCGAAGATGATCTGATGCAGACGGCGGATTTCTTTGAAACAGGGATGCAGTACATGGTAAAGCCGGGCGATCGGGTCACGGTTTATATGGAAGGACCGGGATTTTTTTCGATTGGAGGACTTTTAAAAGAGGGATTGGGGCGCATCCGGGTGGAGACGAAGGTTCACGGACTGATTCACGATATGGAAGCGGCAGCGCGGGACGGCGAGGGGGCAGACTGCCTGATCGGTGTCCCAAGCCAGATGTATGCGCTGGCAGCCCATGCGCCGGGACTCCGCCCGAAAACAGTGCTCTTAAGTGCTGATTATGTGCCGGTCAGCGTGCAGCGTTTTTTGGAAAGAACCTGGAACTGCCGGGTCTTTACGCACTGGGGTATGACGGAAACTGGTTACGGCGGCGGCGTACAGTGTGGGGCGCGCGCGGGTTACCATATGCGGGACCGGGACCTTTTGATTGAGATTCTGGATCCGGAGACGGGACAGCCGGTTCCGGAAGGGCAATACGGCGAGCTGGTTCTGACAACGCTTCGGCGGCGGGGAATGCCGCTTGTGCGCTATCGGACCGGCGATCTGGGGCGGATGATTGCAGAACCGTGTGCCTGCGGATGTTTAAAGCCTAGACTTGATAAGGTTGAGGGACGGCTGGATGACAGCGTCCGGCTGTCCGGCGGCAAGGTGCTTTCCATGCACCTATTAGATGAGCTTTTATTTGCCCTGGATGAGGTGGAAGATTTTCAGGCATCTTACAATGCGGCGCAGAAGCATCTGACGGTGGCTGTTATGAAGAAAGCGGGTTATGCAGATACGGTAGGAAGCAGAGTGAAAAATGTCAAAGCAGCATTAACGGAATACTTTGGGAACTGCCTGACCGTCTCAGTGATAGAAAAAGAAATTTCCCCCTATATCGGTTCGGGAAAAAGGCGGCTGATCATCGAGGAAAAATGAAAAATGAGTGGTAAAATTCAATATCATGAAAAACTTGACGATAAGTTTTAATTGCAGTATCATAAAATTAAAAATAATCGAGAAATTTTGAAAAAAATCAGTAAAATTTGACAAGAACAAGGAGAAAAAAATGAACATAGCGATTGCATCAGAGACAGAGGAGATCGACGGACTGGTGCCGGCGACTTTTAAGGAGAGTCCGTTTTTGATGATTATTGACGCGGACAAGAACCAGATTTTCCATGTCTATGGAAAACAGGATCCGGACAATCTGGTATTTGCGAAGAAGGTGGTAGAACATGACTGTGAGGCAGTCATCTGCGGACCGATCGAGAAAGAACCGTTTGAGATACTGGTAAAGGCGGGCGTGACCCGTTATCTGGGAAGCGGGCATACGGTTCAGAAGGCATATAGCTATATGAACCGTTATAAACTGGAGCTGATCCGCGATTACATCGGCGGACCGGGACCATTTGGACACAGCCATGATTTCAGCTGCGAGTGTGGGGAAGAAGAGGAACACGAGCACTAGGAAAGGATAGAATGCGGACGATTTATTTGATCAGGCATGGAAAGCCGGAATTTCCAGATGAACGGAAATATTGCATCGGGCGGACGGATCTGCCGCTTTCAGAGGAAGGGCGGACACAGATTCGGGCGCTGGGGGAGACATTTGCGGGACGCAGAATTGAAAAGATTTATACCAGCCCGTTAAAGCGCTGCCGGGAGTCAGCCGCGATCCTGCAGGAAGTGATTGACAGAAGTATTCCGATTGAGGTCGTAGATGGTCTGGCGGAGATTGACATGGGGGAATGGGATGGTCATTCCTTCGATGAAATCCGGGAACAGTTTCCAGCGGAGTATGTGGCACGAGGGGCAGATATGTACGATTTCCGACCGCCGCAGGGAGAGAGTTTTGCAGATTGTGCAGGGCGCGCCAGGACAACCTGGAATGAACTCCGGATGAAGAGCCGGGGTGATATTCTGGTGATCGGGCACGCGGGCTGGTTCCGGACATTGATCTGCGGCTGGGAGAAGCGGAAAAAGGCAGAACTTCTGCAGATTCCCTTTGGCTACGGACAGGTGTATGAAAGAAAGGATCTTGTATTTGACGCCTTGATCTCGGCGGCGGGGCGATCCTCGCGGATGGGGGATTTCAAACCGCTCATGAAGCTCGGCGCCCAGACGGTTCTGGAACGTGAGATACAGACGCTGCGGGCGTGCGGCGTACATGAAATCACGATCATTACCGGACGCCGGGCGGAAGATATACGCGCGGCGGCTGCGGGACCGGGAATCCATTTCATCCACAATCCGGCGTATGCGGAGACGAAAATGTTTGATTCCGTCTGCCTGGGGCTTTCCTATTATGAGAAAAAGCGGAAAACGGCAGGAAAAGAGACGCTGGATGGCATTTTCTTTTTCCCGGTGGATGTGCCGCTGTTTACGCCATTTACGCTGGAATATGAAAAATACCGGTTTGCGGAAGGCGATTGGGATGTCTATCTCCCGGAGTATGAGAAAACACCGGGGCATCCGCTTCTGATCCGTGCAGATGTGATCGCAAAACTGCTGCAGCATGACGGGACGATGGGGCTTAAAGGTGCTTGTGAACAGCCGGGAATCCGCCGGATTTCCCTGGATGTGCCGGATCCGGGCTGCGCGTTTGATGCGGATACCCAGGAAGAGTTTCAGAAATTGCGTGACTGGGAGAGAAAACGACCTGTCCCGGACAAAGAGGAGTGTGAACGTCTGCTTGCATGGTTCCGCACGCCGGAGGCGACGGTGCGCCATAGCCGGGTGGTTGCGGAGCTGGCCGTGAAATTGGCAGATAGAGTTCTAAAGCATAGGGCGGAAACGTGTGTGGAGATGACATACAAAAGCCCCCCAATTGATAAATATAAAATCTACGCGGCGGCGCTTCTTCACGACATCGCCAAAGCATATCCCGAACATCCGGAAACAGGGGCGAGATGGCTGCGGCTTCTGGGACATACCGGGATCGCGGATATCGTTGCGGATCATATGGATCTGCCGGAAGAAAAGCTGGGATATCTGAATGAAAGCCTGATTGTGTACCTGGCGGACAAGCAGGTACAGGGAGAACGGCGTGTAACGATCGAAGAACGGTTTGCGGCAAAACGGGAGAAATTTAAGGATAACCCGGAGGCGCTGGAGGGCGTGAAACGGCGGTATCAGCTGGCAAAGCGTGCGGAGGCATTACTGTAAAAAGGAAAAGAGGAAAATCATATGAAATTAATGAAAACAACCGAGGCAGTCGGACAGGTACTCTGCCATGACATGACGCAGATTATTCCGGACGTGACGAAGGACGCCGTATTCCGCAAGGGACATATCGTGCGTGAGGAGGACATCCCGGTACTGCTTTCGATTGGAAAAGATCATATTTATGTCTGGGAAAAGGACGATACAAAATATCATGAGGACGAGGCGGCGGACATTCTGCGCGGCATCTGCCAGAATGAGTATATGCGTGCAACCGATCCGAAGGAAGGCAAGATTGAGCTGATTGCGGAGTCGGACGGTCTGTTTCAGGTCGATGAAGAACGCCTCTTAAAGGTCAACAGCCTGCCGGAGATGATGATCGCGACCCGCCGGACGAATTTCCCGGTAAAAAAAGGTGATAAGTTAGCCGGAACCCGTGTGATCCCGCTGGTAATTGAAAAAGAAAAAATGGAAGAGGCGAAGAAGGTAGCGGGTTCAGAGCCGCTGTTAAAGCTGCTTCCGTATAAAAATAAGAAAGCAGGCATTGTGACGACCGGAAATGAAGTGTTCTATGGACGGATTGAGGATAAATTTGGCCCGGTCATCCGGGAAAAGCTTCAGGAATTTGGTGTGGAAGTTCTGGGACAGAAGATTATAGGGGACAATCCGGATAAAATCACGGAGGCAATCCAGGAATGGCTGGATCAGGGCGCCGATTTTGTTGTCTGTACCGGCGGCATGAGCGTCGATCCGGATGATACGACACCGAGCGCGATCAAGCAGACCGGAGCGGAGGTTGTCTCCTACGGCGCGCCGGTACTTCCGGGAGCGATGTTCTTGTTGGCATATACGAAGGACGGAAAGCCGATCATGGGACTTCCGGGCTGCGTGATGTATGCGAAGAGGACCATCTTTGATCTGGTGCTGCCGCGTGTGATGGCAGATGTGCCAGTGACAAAAGCGGATCTGGCGAAAATGGGCGCAGGTGGTCTGTGCTTAAATTGTCCAACCTGTATTTTCCCGAACTGCGGTTTTGGTAAATAATCGAGCCAGAGAGAGGCGATGAGGAAGCAACCGCGATGGCACAACTGCGAAATGAGAAATGGATGGCTCATGCAGTATAAAAGAGAGGAAGTGCGTGATATGAATCTGTATGGGGAGATTCTGAAAAAACTGGAAGGGACGCCGTGTCTGGCGCTCGAGAGAAGCTTTGTGGGAGAAGAGGGAAATCTCACAGATATGCGCTGTGAACTGAAAGAAGGCGCAGAGGCGTCGGAGATTGGAAAAGAAGCCCTGACACAGGGGCAGCCGGTCTGTGGGCGCGCCGGAAGCAGTTGGAATGTGGCGGAACCATTTTTCCCGAAAGAGCGCCTGATTATTCTCGGAGGCGGCCATGTGGCTCTTCCAGTGGCAGAATTTGGCGCGCGCGTCGGATTCCTGGTAACTGTGGTGGACGACCGCCTTTCCTTCGCGAATCCGGGACGTTTCCCGATGGCAGAGAAGGTGATCTGTGATGACTTTGGGCATGCGATCAAAGAACTCAAGATTCAGGAGAGCGACTATATCTGTATCGTTACGCGCGGACACCGCCACGATGCGGACTGCCTGCGGATGATTGGAAAAGGAAAAGAACCGGCGTATCTCGGCATGATTGGTTCGAGACGCCGCGTCGGTATCGTGAAACAGGAGCTTCTGGAAGAAGGTTACGATCCAGAGCGGATGAGCCGTTTAAAGAGCCCGATCGGTTTAAAGATCGGCGGTGTGACACCGGAGGAGATCGCGATCTCGATTCTGGCGGAGATCATACAGGTAAAGCGCATGGATCGGGAAGACAAACGTGTGAAAAACCGTTCCGATCTGGATTTTGATGTGCTGAAACGCCTGGCAGAGGAGCCGGATGAGCCGAAAGCAGTGGTCACGGTGATTGAATCAAAGGGTTCCTCCCCGCGCGGGGCAGGCGCGAAGATGATTGTCTACCGGGACGGACGGATTCTCGGCAGCATCGGCGGCGGCTGCAGCGAGGCGGCCGTGCTGGGCGAGGCACGTTCTCTGATCGGAAGCGGCAGGTACAAAGTAGTTCATGTAGATCTGACCGGCGAGGCGGCGGAAGATGAAGGAATGGTCTGCGGCGGCATTATGGATGTGCTGGTGGAAGACTTTGCCACGGATCGGGAACCGTGTGACCGGTAAGGAAACCGAAGCACCGGTGTATTTGGATACAAAATTTCAAATAAATGAAAAATAAAAAGATAAAAATAAAATATATGAAAAATCATCATAATAATTTCACGAAAATAGACGGAAGGGTTTGGAAAGAACAACTGGAAAATTCATAAGAATAAAGGGAAAATGCAGAAAAAAGCCACGTTATTTTTTGGTGCACATAATGACCATGTGCATTCAATAAGAATCATTGTAAAGATTGACAAAAAAAGTGCCACGTGCTACTATTTGATTAGCAAATATCATTATAATTTTCCGAAAATAACGAAAGGGTAAAAACCACATTGCTATGGCGTGAGGAATCGAAACGAGGAGGATGCCGGAAACGTGTGCGTGAAATGAGGGAGAAACCAAGATATGAGAAAAACGTGGGCACTTGTAATGGCAGCAGCGATGGCGGCAGCATCCCTGACCGCATGTTCATCCAGCAAACCGGCTGAGACAGCAGCACCGGAAACGGAGGCAGAGGCAGCTGAGACAGAAGAGACCGAAGCAGAAGCAGAGGCAACCGGCGACCAGCAGGAGATTCTGGTAGCGGCAGCAGCTAGCCTTCAGTACGTTATGGAAGACAAGATTCAGCCGGCATTTGAGAAAGAGAATCCGGACATCAAGCTGAGCTTTACTTTTGACAGTTCAGGAAAGCTGCAGACCCAGATCGAAGAGGGCGCGGATGCAGACGTATTCTTCTCCGCAGCGATGAAGCAGATGAACGCGCTGGAGGACGAGGGACTGGTTGATGCAGATTCTGTCGTAGAACTTCTGGAAAATAAGATCGCCCTGATCGTTCCAAAGGATTCCACACTGGGAATTACCGGTTTTGAGGATATCACAAAGGCAGAGAAGATTGCACTCGGCGATCCGGAGAGTGTTCCGGTTGGACAGTACGCCAAGGAAGCCTTTGAGAACCTGGGTATGTGGGATGATGTAGAGGCTAAGACAAGCTTTGGTACCAACGTAACCGAGGTTTTAAGCTGGGTAGCAGCCGGAAGCGCAGATGCAGGTATCGTATACCTGACCGATGCAACCACCAGCGATCAGTTTGACCAGGTAAAGGTTATCGGATATGCACCGGAAGGAAGCGTATCGAAGGTTATCTATCCGGTTGGTGTTGTAAGCGCAAGCACAAAGAAAGATGCAGCACAGAAGTTTGTAGATTATCTGGGAACCGATGATGCGCTCTCCTTCTTTGCGGAGTATGGCTTCACAGCAAATAAATAAGCCGGGAGTGATAACTGTCTGGGATATGCAGCTGACTGGGTGAATAGAAAGCAGGACAGCGAAGGACAGACAGTGAACCATGTATGGAATAAAATCCGCCGCAGAATACAGGGTCCGTTGAAAACCAGGTGTTCTGCGGCAGTTTTTATCTCAGTCGAGAAGACTCCCACCTCTTTAGGTGGCGTATAATAGCAAATTTGTCTCAGTGGGAGTTGGGTCTCACGGACGTTCGACTTGATTCATAGGAAAGGAGGGGAAGAAAGATGGACTGGTCTCCGATATGGATATCGATGAAAACAGCAACGCTGTCGATCATTATTACGTTTTTTCTGGGAGTCTGGATGGCGCGGCTGGTGGTATCGGCACGCTCTGAGAAAGTGAAAATGGTGCTGGACGGCATCCTGACGCTTCCGATGGTCCTGCCGCCGACGGTAGCAGGCTTCTTCCTGCTGATGATTTTCGGTGTAAAACGACCGCTCGGACAGCTGTTTCTGGAATTGTTTGGCGTCAAGATTGTATTTTCATGGGCGGCAACGGTGATCGCGGCGGTGGCGATCTCATTTCCGCTTATGTACCGGGCAGCGCGCGGCGCGTTTGAACAGGTCGATGTGACGCTTATCTATGCGGCTCGGACGCTGGGATTTTCCGAAAGCCGCATTTTCTGGAGGGTGATTCTGCCGTCGGCGATGCCGGGCGTCCTCAGCGGCGCGATCCTTGCCTTTGCGAGAGGACTGGGCGAGTTCGGTGCGACCGCGATGCTGGCGGGCAATATTGCCGGAAAGACGCAGACACTGCCGCTTGCCATCTATTCACAGGTGGCGGCTGGAAAAATGTCGATGGCATACCAGTATGTGTGGATCATCGTGGTGATTTCCTTCCTGGTCGTCGTGCTGATGAATGTGCTGTCGCGGCGGGATATGCGCGGAAGCAGCAATCATAAAAAGAAAGATAACAGTGTGGAAGCGGGCGGTCAGGATGCAAAGGTTTCGGTGGAACTGTTTGCGGACAGGGAAGCGGATGCACAGAAGGGAGGCGCGCGATGAGCCTGCAGGTGGCAATCAAAAAGAGATTTTCCGGCTTTTCGCTGGACGTATCGCTTAACACCGATGGCGGCGTCATGGGCATTCTCGGCGCTTCCGGAAGCGGCAAGAGCATGACGCTCAAGTGTATCGCCGGAATTGAGACGCCGGACGAAGGGCGGATCGTGTTAAACGGCAGGGTGCTCTTTGATTCGGAAAAGCACATCAACCTGGCGCCGCAGAAGCGGAAAGTCGGTTATTTATTCCAAAATTATGCATTGTTTCCGAATATGACCGTAGAAACCAACATTGCAGCGGGGCTTTCGGGCAGCAAGGAGGAAAAACAGGAGGCAGTTGCCCGCATGATCCGTCTCTTTAAATTAGAAGGGCTTGAAAAAAGGTATCCGTCCCAGCTTTCCGGCGGACAGCAGCAGCGTGTGGCGCTGGCGCGCATTCTCGTCTATGAGCCGGATGTGATCATGCTGGATGAACCATTTTCGGCGCTTGATTATTATCTGAAGGAACAACTGCAGTTCCAGGTGCGCGAGGTACTCCGCGGGTACACGGGCGATGTGCTGATGGTCAGCCACAGCCGGGACGAGGTCTATCGGTTCTGCGAAAAGAGCATCATCTTAAACCGCGGACAGGTGGCGATGAAGGGAGAGACGCGGGCGATTTTTCAGAAACCGGAAAATGTCACTGCGGCACGCCTGACAGGCTGTAAAAACTTCAGCCGGATCCGGCGGATCGGCGAATATGAGGTGGAGGCGCTAGACTGGGGACTCACGTTTCAGACCGAAGAAGCAGTTGCCGCGGAGCATGCCTATATCGGCATCCGGGCGCATCAGTTTTATCCGGCGCGCGGCAGTGCGAATGAATTTACGTGCGAGTGGGGGGACACACTCTGCCAGCCATTTGAGTGGGATGTTTTGCTGCGTCCGGTGGAAAATGCAGGGGCAGCGGGTGACAAAGAAAATGCACTGGAACGCGAGGTGATCTGGTGGAAGGTAGACTATAAGCAGAGTGATTCACTAAACCAGTATCAGCGCGGAGACCGCGTCCGGCTGGGAATTGCACCGGGAGATATCATGCTTTTAAAAGAAGGTTAGAATGATAGAAAAGGGGATATGTATGGCAGATGGGAAAACAGGCGCGATCATCCTGGCGGCGGGGCGGTCGGCGCACATGGAAGAATTAAAGCCGATGCTCCGGATGGGGCAGACCACGATGATACAGAGGGAGATCGACACGATCCGGCAGGTGGGGATCTCGCCGATCGTTGTCGTGACCGGGTATCAGGCAGATGTGCTGGAACGTCATATTTCACACCGTGGTGCGGTCTGTATCCGAAACAAGCGGTATGAGACATCGCAGATGTACGGCTCAATCTGCATGGGACTGCGCCATATCCAGAAAAAAGCCGATCGGGTGCTGTTGTTCCCTGCCGACGTGCCGATGATCACGGCGGACACAATCGAGAAGATGGCGCAGGCGCCCGGAAGCATGGCAGTACCGGTCTGTCAGGGAAAAAAAGGACACCCGGTCATGCTGTCGAAGGAAGTGTTTGGACATATCTTAACGTACCGGGGCGGAAAAGGACTCCGCGGCGCAATGGATGCGTGGGGCGAAGGTGTCCGGGAGATCGAGGTTGAAGATCCGGGTGTTTTACTGGACACCAACACGAAAATGGACTACGAATCGCTGCTTGCCTACGAAAAAGACAGGCAGAGGCGCGGGGAGCTGGCATTTCAGGCGTCGATTTCGCTGAGCCGCGAGGAAGAATGCTTCAGCGCGCTGACGGCGGATTTTCTGGAGGCAGTTGCTGAGAGCGGTTCAATGCTCGGTGCCTGTCAGATCCGGGATATTTCCTACAGCAAGGGTTGGAAAATGCTCAAGATCGCGGAGGCGCAGCTGGGAATCCAGTTTTTAGAGCGCCAGACGGGCGGAAGCAAGGGCGGATTTTCTGTGCTGACGCCGGAGGGAAAGGCGTTTTTAGAAAAATTCCGCCGGATGGAAGCAGCAGTGCAGGCGGCAGCAGAAGCAGCGTTTGAGAAAATCTTTCTGGAGCCGGAAGAAGAGGAAAAGGAGGATACAGATGGAAGAGAAATTAACGCATTTTGATGAAAAGGGAAATGCGATCATGGTAGATGTAACGGAAAAGAAGATTACCAGCCGGACGGCGACGGCATCCGGCAAGATTCACGTCAATGAAGCTGTCATGAAGGCGGTTCTGGAGGGAACGGTTGCCAAGGGCGATGTGTTGGGGGTGGCGCGCGTGGCGGGAATCATGGCGGTGAAGCAGACCGCACACCTGATCCCGATGTGCCACACACTTCTCATCACGAAATGCAGCGTGGATTTTGAGGTGGATGAAAAAGAGCTGACGATCAAGGCACTTTGTACTGCTAAGCTAGAAGGAAAGACCGGCGTCGAGATGGAGGCGCTGACCGGCGTCAGCGTGGCGCTTCTGACCATTTATGATATGTGCAAGGCGATCGACAAGCGGATGGAGATCGGAGAGATACATCTCGATGCAAAATCGGGAGGAAAGAGCGGGGAATTTGTGCGATGATAGACGGATACGGCAGAACGATCGACTACGTCCGGATCTCCGTGACCGACCGATGCAACCTGCGCTGTGTGTACTGTATGCCGGAGGAAGGCATCGGCAGCATTTCCCATGAAGAGATCCTGCGGTTTGGTGAGATCGAGAGGGTCTGCCAGATTCTGGCAGAGAACGGCATTCAGAAAATCAAGCTGACCGGAGGCGAACCGCTGGTGCGCCGGAGACTGCCGGAGTTAGCAGCAGCGTTAAAACAGATTCCGGGAATCAAGAGCCTGACGATCACGACGAACGGTGTTTTATTAGAAGAAATGTACGATGCGCTGGCGGACGCGGGGGTTGATTCAGTCACGATCAGCCTGGATACGCTGGATGCGTCGGTGTACCGGCAGCTCACACGCCGGGATGAGATCGAAGCGGTCAGACGCGGCCTTCGGATGGCGATCCAGAAAGGCAGGATGCAGATCAAGATAAATTGTGTGCCGGTGCTTGGGATCGAGGAGCAAAAGCTTTTAGAGGTGGCGGAACTGGCGAAAAACCATAATGTGCACGTGCGTTTCATCGAAATGATGCCGATCGGCATGGGAACGCAGTTTGCCTTTGTGAAAGAGGATGCATTGAAGCATGCGCTGGAAGAGGCATTTGGAACCTTTACCCCGTGCGGGGACGTGGCAGGAAATGGCCCGTGCCATTATTTCGCAGTCCCTGGCTTTCAGGGACGGATCGGTTTTATCAGCGCGGTCAGCCATAAATTCTGTTCCGAATGCAATCGGATCCGGCTGACATCGGAAGGATTCTTAAAGACCTGTCTCCAGTATGACAATGGGGTGGAATTAAAGACCATTCTGCGCGGCGGCGGTACCGATGAAGACCTGCGCCGGGCGATCGGACAGGCGCTTGCGGAAAAGCCGAAGGGACATAATTTTGAGAAAAAGACGGAATTTACGGATCGGGAACACCGGGGAATGTCCCAGATAGGCGGATAAGCAGGGTGTTTGTGAGGATTATGATTATGGTTTCTGCGGTGAAAGTGTGAGCCGGCGGAATGTTACAAGTGAAATATCGTATATGAAATATGAAATCGGAAAATTTATGGATAAAGAAAAGGGGAAACAATCATGGGAAAAGTAATCGCAACGTGTACCAGTGAAATCAAAGGTGTTCAGAAGAAAAATGTCCATCAGGTCTGTCTTATCGAGGACTATGGAATCGAGGGTGACGCCCATGCGGGCAAATGGCACCGTCAGGTCAGCCTTCTTTCATATGACCGGATTCAGGAATTCCGCGCGCGCGGTGCAAAGGTCGAGGACGGCGCATTCGGCGAAAATCTGGTCGTGGAAGGAATCGATTTCAAGACGCTCCCGATCGGGACAAAATTTAAATGCAACGACGTCGTGCTGGAATTGACACAGATCGGAAAAGAATGCCACCATGGATGCGCGATCTTCCAGGCGATGGGCGATTGTATCATGCCGCGCGAGGGCGTATTTACGAAGGTGCTGCACGGCGGCGTGATCAAAGAGGGAGATAATCTGGAGATTCTGGAAGAAGCGTAGGAAAGAGATCAAAGAGAGGTGGGAAACCAATGAGAGCAGCAATTATTACATCCAGTGACTCTGGGTACGCGGGAAAACGGGAGGATGTGAGTGGTCCGGTAATCGCAGAAATGGTGAGAGAGGCTGGTTATGAGGTGGTCTGGCAGAAGGTGCTGCCGGATGACCAGGCGATGTTGGAAGAGGCGATGAAGGAGATCTGCGATGAGGGAAAGGCCGATCTGCTCTTAACAACGGGCGGAACGGGATTTTCTCCGCGCGACGTGATGCCGGAGGCGACTCTGGCGGTCGCGGAACGGATGGTTCCGGGTATCCCGGAGGCGATGCGGGCATACAGCTTACAATTTACAAAGCGGACGATGTTAAGCCGAGCGGCAAGTGGGATCCGTAAACGCACGCTGATCGTCAACCTGCCGGGCAGTCCGAAGGCGGTGCGGGAGTGTCTGGAGTACATTCTGCCGCAGCTGGATCATGGATTAAAAATCCTTTTGGGGCTTGATGGGGAGTGTGCTAGAAAGTAGGGAAAGCAGCAAAAACGAAGATGGAAAAACAGATATAATATGTAAGACGATGTATGCTAATAGCGAGGACTTTCAAGTCCTCGCTATTTCAACGATGGTCAGCTTATTTGGGGCAGAATGGAATGACCACAAGAAATCTACTCCATTCAGTCATGAATGTTCAGTTCAGGAATTACTTACTCGATGCGGAGCATCCGATAGCCGATTCCGATGTGTGTTTGTATGTATTGCTGCCCGTCTTTTCCGCGTTCCAGCTTTTTGCGCAGGGTCGCCATGAACACCCGCAGAGAAGCGATATCGTTTTCCCAACTGCTGCCCCAAATCTGCTGCGTGATATAGGTGTGTGTCAGAACCTTACCAACATTTTTGGAGAGCAGGCACAGCAGCTTGTATTCGATGGGTGTCAGGTGTAGCTCTGTGCCGTCAAGATATGCGCAGCCTGCCGCATAGTCGATTTTCAGCGCACCATTCGTAAAAATCGGAGAATCCTGCACGGAGTCTGTTTTCATCATCGACAGTCTCCGCTGCGTCACCCGCAGTCGTGCCAACAGTTCGTCCACGGAAAAAGGCTTCGTTAGATAATCATCCGCCCCAGCATCCAGCGCCCCGATTTTATCGGAATCCTCTGTTCTGGCGCTGATCACAATGATCGGCATATTCGACCACGACCGGATTTTTTGGATGACTTCCACGCCGTCCATATCCGGCAGCCCCAGATCAAGCAGTACAATGTCCGGGTTGTGAGACAGCGCTTCCATCACGGCACTTGCGCCGTTTTGCGCCGAAAGATACCTATATTCGTGAGTTTTTAGTGTCATCGTTATTAAATTTCGCACCGGGGTATCATCTTCTACAACGAGGATGAGCGGCTTATTCATTTAAGTTCACCTCACTAAGTGGTATTGTAAAGGAAAAGATGCAGCCATGCGGCGAATTGTCTTTCAACGTCATTTCACCATGATGTGCATGGACAATAGTTTGACAGAGCGTAAGTCCAAGTCCAAGACTTCGGCGGCTGTCGCCAATTGGATTGCCCCCAGTAAAGAACATTTCAAAAACACGTTCCTTCAGTTCATTCGGAATACCGGGACCGTTATCGCTGACACATATTTCAGCCATATTTTCTCGCGGGATTGCCGTGATCCGGATGTTCGAGCCAACTGGAGTATATTTGACTGCGTTATTCACCAGATTGATGAGCACCTGCATGATGAGTCCTGCGTCCATCCGTGCCAGCAACAGTACGTCTCCGCAATCTACTGCGATGTGATGTTCTGCCGCTCTTCGGTCAATATGCCTGAGTGCTTCCGATATGATGTCATCCACGACCTGATCAGAAAGGTGCAGCTTTACGCTGCCGTCTACAATTTTCGTAATGGAAAGCAAGTTCTCAACCAGTCCCGTCAGCCATTGTGCATCGTCATAAATGTCCGTAAAAATCTGTTTCCGTGTCTGCTCATCCAACACGTCATAGCTGTGCAGCAGCGTATCTGCGTTGCCGGAAATCGAGGTCAGTGGTGTCCTGAGATCATGAGAAATCGAACGCAAAAGATTGGCGCGAAGTTGTTCGTTCTTTGCAAGAACGGCAGCTTCTTCCTTTTCTCTGGCATTTCGCAGGTTATCCAACGCCAGAGAGCACTCGCCGAGGATGGAGAACAGAACGCTGGATGTAAATGCGTCAGGCTGCGTTTGCTTTTCCATCGGAATCCCGACAACACCGTAAATCTGCTGCCCGGTACGGATGGCAAGATACAGCCGTTTTGCTTTTGGAAAGTTTTGCGTCGTTGCTCCGGCGCGCTTGCGGTTTTGCCAGACCCATTGAACCACGTTCTGTTCCCGGTCGGTATCTGGGATGCTGTATGGACTACTTCCGTCAGCCGGATAAATGTTCCCATCCAGCAGAGCGTTGCCCTGTGCCGGGTAAATCAGAACGTCTCGCTGCATGAGCTTTTGTATCTGCGTCGCGGTCATCCGATAGACCTCCTCCGGCGTTTCCGCCTTTTGGAGCTGTCTGTTCATATCAAAAAGGAGCTTCGTGCGATAAGCGTCCCGTGCGGATAGCTGTGCGTGGGCTTTGAGCTTGGCCGCAAGTGTACTTGTCAAAAGTGCAGCCGCGAACATGACGGCAAAGGTTATCGGGTATTTGCTGCCATAGGCTGCCAAAGACAGCCGGGGCTCCGTCAGAAAATAATTGAACAGGAGGACACTCAAAAAAGCGGACAGCACACCGCAGGTATATCCGCTGGTAAAAGTGGAAGTCAGAAGCACACCCAGCAGGTAAACCATGATGATATTGGCATTTGCAAAGCTGAGCCGCAGAAAAATCCATCCGATGACCGTCGTAACTGCCAGAATTCCGATGGTCAGAAGTAGTTCCCGGGCGGTCGGAAACGCCGGGCGGATAGTAAGCGGCTGATTTCTGCGGCAGTTTTTATAGGCTTCCACATCCGGAATAATATAAATATCTACCTCCGGTGCAAGCGTAATGAGCTGTTCTGTCAGCGTCGATTCGCTCCAGAAATGCCGCCGCTGTATGCCGCTTCGTCCAATCACAATTTTGGTCACATCAGAGAGCCGCACATATTCCGCGATCTGTGTCGCCACATCTTCACCATGCGTTGTGACAATTTCTGCGCCAAGCTGCTGCCCCAGACGCATATTCGCCTGCAAACGGACGGTATCTTCCGCGTTCATATCAGCGTCTCCGGGGGTCTGCACGTAGAGTGCGGTAAGACTGGCGCAAAATGCCTGTGCCATTTTCCCCGCCATTCGTACAATGCGTTCATTGGATGGAGACGAGGACAGGCACACAAGAATATGTTCTTTTGGTATTTCGCTTCCTTTATTCTGCACATTTTCACCCCCTCTTAAACAATATTATAGCACCAAAATGTGGAGGTTTCTACTGCGCCCAATCGGATTCGTTGTCCGGAAAAGAAATTTGCTCTGAATCATAGATCACGATTTCTACATGGGCATGACTATTGCGAAACTGAGAAAATGTTTCCTCAAGTTCGTCAGGAGAAATATTTCCGACCAGATGCACGCACGGTTCAGCCTGCTGTTGTTCAGACGATTCTTTGATGCGCTTCTGATTTTCGTCCAGAAAGCGATCCAGCCGTTTCATCAAAACCCAGCCGAACAGGAACATTAGCGCCGTCCCAGCGATCAAAACGCTATCTTCCATATACCCTCACCGTCCATTCAGATTCGGAAGCACTTTTGCAGCGCTTTGTATTCGCCCAACGCTAAAATCGTTATTTCCCCGGACAGCACCGTATCCGGCGTAATGGAAGCGTCGATTTTTCCTGAATGTTTGATGCCGAGAATGTTAATGCCATACTTTCTGCGAATATCCAGTTCACCAACACTTTTGCCGATCCACCCGGCCGGAACTTCTACTTCAAAAATGGCGTGCTGCTCGTCGATCTCTATGTAGTCGAAAATATGGTCGGCAGTGTATCGGATCGCTGCCCATTTTGCCACCTGTTTTTCCGGGTAGACTACCTGGTCGGCACCGTTGCGAAGCAGAAACTTTGCCTGCACATCACGCTCGGCACGCGACACCACGCACTTCGCCCCCAGCTCTTTCAGCAGCGAGGTGGTTTCCAGCGAGTTCTGAAAGTTACCGCTGATGGTTACGATGCAGACATCAAAATTTCCGATGCCAAGAGAGCGAAGAAACTCCGCGTTTGTACTGTCGCCAATTTGTGCATTGGTGACATATGGCAGCACATCATTGATTCGTTCCTCGTTTGTATCGACCGCCATGACCTGATGCCCCAGCTGAGAAAGCTGTACTGCAATATGCCGTCCGAAGCGGCCTGTGCCAATCAATAGAATGTTTTTCATGTGAAAAGACTCCTTATCCAATCGTGATTTTTTCCTGCGGCAGCTTTGCATTCCCCACTTTTTTGCTGGAAAATGTCGCATAAATAAGGGTAAGACCGCCGACTCTGCCCAGATACATGAGCGTGATCAACACCATTTGCGATGGAATGTGCAGCTGCGGTGTAATACCAAGTGTCAATCCCACCGTCCCGACCGCCGATGCCGTTTCATACAGGCAGGCAGACAGCGGAAGATTCTCATATGCGCTGATAAAGACAGCACCGCCAAAGAACAGCATCAAGTACATTGTCAGAATGGTCGCGGCGGTCTTGACGGCGCTGCAATCGACTCTGCGTCCGAAAAATCGGGCACTATCGCGCTGGCGGAAGGTTGCAGTGGCATTGGCAAGCAGAACCGCCAGTGTCGTTGTTTTCATACCGCCTGCTGTAGAACCTGGAGAACCGCCGATCAGCATCAAAAGGATCATTACGCCCTGTGATGCACCGGACATCGTGGAAAGATTTACCGTGTTGAAGCCCGCTGTCCTCGGCGTGACAGACTGAAAAAAGGATGCCAGCAGCCGGTTTCCGGCGGGAAGCGCGGAAAAGTCTGAAAAGAAGAAAAACATAGCAGGCAGAAAAATTAAAAAACCTGTCGTGACCAGAATCACCTTGCTCTGCATTCGGTAGCGATGAAACCGCCACTTGTTTTCAAAGATGTCATCCCACGTCAGAAATCCAATACCGCCGATCACGATCAGCAGCATAATCGTGATATTGATTACCGGGCTGTCCGCGTAGCCGGTAAGAGATGGATAGTGGTTGCTTTCTGTCCCAAGAATGTCAAACCCGGCGTTGCAAAAAGCGGATATGGAATGAAATACCGCCATCCAGATGCCGCGCCATCCATAGTCCCGGCAGAATACCGGCAGCACGGCAAGCGCTCCCAGAAGCTCAATCAGAAACGTCCCTCGCAGGATGAAGCGTGTCAGACGGACGATTCCGCCGACCTTTGGTGCTGAAATTGCATCCTGCATGGTGCTGCGCTGCATCAGAGAAATTTTTCGCCCGGACAACAGCGCAAACGATGCTGCTACGGTTACGACACCAAGACCACCAATTTGGATCAGTGCCAGAATAACCGCCTGCCCAAAGGTTGACCAGTAGCAGCCTGTATCCTGTACTACAAGCCCTGTCACGCAGACGGCAGAGGTCGCAGTAAACAGCGTTTCATTGAATGGAGTAATATTCTCTCCAGTCGTGGAGATCGGCAGCATCAGCAGTAGCGCTCCGAGTAGAATGACCCCGGCAAACCCTAATGTGATAATTTGAAAAGACGAAAGGCGGCGCTTTCGTCGAATAATCTCTTCAGGCATAAAGACAGCTCCTTATTTCTGTGATGGTCATATTATACAGCTGGAGATTTTAAGAGCGGATAAGGGAGATTTACGACGTATTAAGATTGAATAAAGATGAGGAGATGCCTTATTTCAATCGCTTTATTTGCGGAAGTGGACAATTTCAAAGAAAATGGCAAGGAGGATATGAACGATAAAATAAGGCGCCGGATCAAAGTGGGGTGCGAAGGTTGAGGGAGGAATTACGATGAAAACCCGGAAAAGTGCGCCGAGATATGAGTAGGATGCTGGAAAATATGTGTTTTTGGTTGTATACTGTGTATGTGAATAAAATCGGGGGAGTAACTATCAGAAAAGTTCGCTCGGAATCGTCTGGAAAAATTTCGGGTAAACGGAGAGGAGAAAGAGAGGGTAGAAGTTTATGAAACTGGGATTTATTGGAACGGGAATCATTACGACGTCCGTCGTGACTGGATTCTGCGAGAGCGGAATGGAGAATCTGCAGATCGTTGTATCGCCGAGAAATAAAGAACGGGCGCAGATGCTGCATGAGAAATACCCGGAGATCGTGTCGGTCGCGGCGGATAACCAGGAAGTTGTGGACCGGTCGGACTGGGTCTTTGCGGCGCTCCTTCCGAAGGCGGCGGAAGATATCTTAAAACCGCTTCATATCGGACCGGAGAAGAAGTTTATCAATCTGGTTGCAACGCTGAGCTTAAAGCGCATTGAGGAAATGTTTGGATCGAGAGAGATTCTGGCGGATGTTGTGCCTCTGACCTTCGCGGCGAACCGCTTCGGACCGGTGGTGATTTACCCGGATATCCCGGAGGTAGTCGATCTGATGAGTCACGTCGGCAAGCCGGTTCCGGTCGATACGCCGAAGCAGATCGCGATCCTTAGGAGCACGACGGGCCTGATGAGCGCTTACTATATGCTTCTGACCGTCATTATCCAGTGGTGTGAGAGAAACGGGCTGGATGAGCCATCCGCACGGGCATACATCACCGAATTTACTGGGGCGCTGTCCCGCAAGGCAGCGACGTGGGACGGGGATCTGGAAGACCTTGCCAGAGAAATGACACCGGGAGGACTGAACTGGATGGCGCTGACGCATCTGGAGGAAAAGGATGCGTATACGCCTTGGACGGAGATTCTGGGGCCGATTTTGGAGAAGGTTATAAAAGAATAGAGTCGAGGTGGAAAACTCGGGGCGCACATTTCTCACGCCCCGAGTTTTTCTTTTAATTAAAGTGTGAGTATTCTAAAAAAGTAGTTGCTTTTTTTAAGAAGGAATGATAGTATATAGAAAACACTTTAGCACGCTACCATGATAGCAAGATAAATAAAAGTGATGGGAGCTATAACGGCAGGATATAGACGAGCGGGTGATTGTCCGGCGGATTTTGTTGAGGCGGGGCGGTTGCGGCGGAAGTTGAGAGGAGATAAAGCATGAATTTAGAGATTCAGAGCCTTCGGAGGGCGGAGGCGGCGACGCTTCGGCTGAGAGGTCTTTATGAGAGCTATGGATACCGCAAGTACCGGATGGGGCGGTTTGAGGAATACAGCCTGTATGCAGCGAATAAGAGCTTCCTGTTAGGCGAAAATGTACCAACATTTACGGATCTGGACGGACGCTTGATGGCTCTCAAGCCGGACGTGACGCTGAGCATCGCGAAGAACACCAAGGCAGATAAAAATACGTGCGAGAAGGTCTATTATCTGGAGAGTGTGTATCGTGAGAGCAAGGAAAGCCACACTTACAAAGAGATCAGCCAGATGGGACTGGAGTGCATGGGCGGCGTGGATGACTGCGTGATCGCGGAGGTGCTGGCGCTGGCGCTCAAGAGTCTGGCGGATTTTGAGACGGACTATGTGCTCAAGATTTCTAACATGGATTTCGTGGTGGGACTGATGGAAGAGCTTCCGGTCAATGCCGAACAGAAAGATATCATTTTAGGGCTGATCCGGACGAAAAACCGCAGCGGATTGGAAAAATTGTGCGCGGATCTGGCACTGCCGGAGGGCGATACAGAGAAATTGATGAAGGTTTCCGGGCTGTACGGAGAGTTTGGGCGGGTGCTGGCAGAGGCAGGTGCGATCGCGGATACGCCGAAAATGAAGGAGGCGGTTGCACTTTTATCCCGCCTGTATGAGGTTCTGGAGGCGATGGGACTGGGCGGACAGCTTGACAAGGTGCGGCTGGATTTCTCGATGATCAATGACATTGAATATTATAACGGTATTATTTTCCAGGGATTCTTAGATGGTCTGGCACGCCAGGTTCTTTCCGGCGGCCAGTACGACGGTATGATGGCAAAATTAGGAAAGAAAGCCGATGCGATCGGATTTGCCATCTATTTGAAAGAGCTGGAGCGCCTGCCGGAAAAGAGCATCCGCTACGATGTCGATGCGCTGGTACTCTATGAGCCGGATGTCGATGTAGTGCGCCTGTGCCAGGCGGTTGAAAGCCTGCGCCGTCAGGGACTGCGCGTGCGGGTGGAGAAAGCTGTGCCGGAGGATCTGCGTTACTGCTATCTGTACCGGTATGACGGACGTCTTTCCCTGGAAGAGGACCGGGAAAATGCCTTTCAGGAGAATGGAAAGGAGGGCGCGAGATGTTAAACATAGCACTGCCAAAGGGAAGACTGGGCGATCAGGTGTATGAGCTTCTGGCGTCGGTCGGATATGACTGCAAGAGTATTTACGACGAAAATAGAAAACTGGTGTTTGAGAACCCACAGACGGGTGTCCGCTACCTGCTCGTAAAGCCGAGTGATGTGGCAATCTACGTCGAGCACCATGCGGCAGACGTCGGAATCGTCGGAAAAGACATTCTGATGGAGAGCAACCCGGATGTATACGAGCTTCTCGATCTGGGACTTGGAAAATGCCGGATGTGCGTGGCTGGAAAAGAGGATTACGTCGAGGACAAAGACCGACCGGTGCGCGTGGCAACGAAATTTACGAATATTGCGAAAGAGCATTACGCGAAGCTGGGACGCGATATTGACATTATTAAATTAAACGGAAGCATTGAGCTGGCGCCGATTCTGGGACTTTCGGACGTCATCGTGGATATTGTCGAGTCGGGCAGCACGATCCGTGAAAATCACCTGAAAGTGCTGGAAGAGTTCCTGCCGATCAGCGCCCGTTTCATCGCCAACAAGAGCAGCTTTGAGTTTAAAAACAAGCAGATCACCGAGATGGCGGAGAAGCTGAAGGGTGCGGTGGAAGCACACCAGAAGAAAAAGGAACAGGAAAAGAAAGAAAAAGAAGCGAAAGAGAAAGCGGAGAAAGAAACCGCAGCAGAAGATAAAAAGGAGGCGTAGGCAGATATGAGCCGTTTTTTGAGCAAAGCAAGCGAATCACTTCTTCCGTATACACCGGGTGAGCAGCCGCAGGGACGGAAATTTATCAAGCTGAACACAAACGAATGCCCGTATCCGCCAAGCCCGAAGGTTGCGGAGGCGATTCTGGCGGGGTATGAGGAAAATTCTTCTAAAATTATGCCGCTGGAACTTGCAAATTTACGCCTTTATTCGGATCCGGAAGAGCGCGTCCTCATCGAGGCGATCGCCGATCACTACGGCGTGGGAACAAACCAGGTCATTGCGGGCAATGGTTCCGACGAGATTTTAGGTTTTGCATTCCGGGCATTCTGCGACCAGAACGCGCCGCTTCAGTTCGCGGATCTGACGTATGGCTTTTATCCGGCACTCTGCGGGCTCTATGGAATCCCGTTCAAGGTAGTTCCGCTGGAGGAAGATTTTACATTAAATATCGAACCGTATAAAAATTGCGGAAATAATGTGATCATCGCTAATCCAAACGCCCCGACAGGCATGAACCTGCCGCTTTCTGCGATTGAGGAAGTAGCGGCGTCCAACCCGGACCGCGTTGTGATGGTGGATGAGGCGTATGTGGATTTCGGCGGCGAATCGTGTGTATCACTGCTTCCGAAATACGAAAATCTGGTGATTATCCAGACCTTTTCCAAATCCCGCAGCTTAGCCGGCGCGCGTGTCGGATTTGCCATCGCAAACCCGGAACTCATCGCGGATATGAACCGGATCAAATACAGTTTTAACCCGTACAACGTCAACCGCCTGTCGATTCTGGCTGGCGCGGCGGCGATGCGCGACTGGGACTACACGAAAGAATGTACCGGGCGCATCTGCAAAACGCGTGAAAAAACGACCGAGGCGCTCCGGGCACTTGGATTTACTGTGCTGGATTCGAAGACCAACTTCATTTTTGCCAAGAGCGGCGATATGCCGGGAAAAGTCTATTTTGACGGACTGCGCGAGGCAGGAATCCTGGTAAGACGCTGGGACAGCGAGCGGATCAAAGATTACGTCCGCATTTCCATCGGATCCGAGGAAGAGATGGAAACGTTTGTTGAGGAGACGAAGAAGCTGGTGGAAGCGGCGAGAAGTGCAGTTGTAAGATAGGCTGGAATTCAATAGGTTCACGCATTTACTGTGGGAACCGTATGAAAATGCTGGCAGCATGGTTTTTATAGATGGGGCAGCTGTGAATAAGAAAGGAAGGCTGGCAAAAATGTCAAGAGAACGCAAGATTTCATTAGAACGAAACACGGCAGAGACGAAAATCAGCCTGTCGATTGATTTAGATGGAACGGGAAAATATCAGGTCGATACGGGCTGCGGATTTTTAAACCATATGCTGGAGCTCTTTGCCAGACATGGACGGTTTGATCTCACATTGAAATGTGACGGAGATACGCAGGTCGATTACCATCATACGACAGAGGACATCGGAATCGCCATGGGACAGGCAATTTTAGAGGCGCTGGGCGACAAAAAGGGAATCCGTCGCTATGGAAGCTTCCTGCTTCCGATGGATGAAACACTGGTGATGACGGCCCTCGATTTAAGCGGACGCTCCTATCTGGTCATGGATGTGGACATCCCGACCGAAAAAGTGGGCGATTTTGATACCGAGCTTGTAAAGGAATTTATGACTGCACTGTCCTCCAACAGCCGGATGACGCTGCATTTCAAGATGTTTCACGGAGAAAACAGCCACCATATCATCGAGGCGATGTTTAAGGGACTGGGACGCGCGCTCGGCGAGGCGGTGTCGATTGACGAGAAGTACCGGGACGAGATTCCATCGACAAAAGGGGTATTATGATCTAAGATAAAAGTAAGCATAACAAATCTATTTAATGGGTTTATAATGATTCAGCAGGTTCCTGCGTTGACTGCGGGAACATACATGAATTGATATAGGAGGCTGCAAATGATAACAATTATTGACTACGGCGTGGGAAACCTGTTTTCCCTCAGTTCCTCCCTCAGTTACCTGGGACTGGAAAATAAAGTCAGCCGCGATCCGGAAGATTTAAGAAAAGCGGATCACATCATTTTACCGGGCGTCGGCGCGTATGGCGATGCGATTGCGAAGTTGCGCGGATCCGGAATGGCAGAGCCGCTGCTGGATGAAGCAAAAGCAGGCAAACCGATCATGGGAATCTGCCTCGGAATGCAGCTTCTCTTTGATAAAAGCTATGAATACGGCGAGCATCAGGGTCTGGGACTGATTCCGGGCGTGATGGCAGACTTAAAAGAAGACATTCCGGCAAACCTAAAAGTGCCGCACATGGGCTGGAACAGCCTGCATCTGACGGAAAAAGGAAAGAAACATCCACTGTTTAAATACAGCAAAGAGGGCGATTACGTCTACTTTGTCCACAGCTTCTATGGAAAAGATTGTGATGAGAGTCTGCTGGCAACCTCGGAGTACGGCATTCCGGTCACGGCGTCCGCGGCAAATGAAAATGTCATGGGCTGCCAGTTCCATCCGGAGAAGAGCGGGGAAGTGGGACTGCGGATTCTGAAGGCGTTTTCGGAGATATAATTAATAGAAAAACAAGAAAGGTAACTGTTTTTTCAGGCTTGTAGATTGGATTTAAACAGTTATGGAGAGGAAACGGACATGGAGCTATTTCCGGCGATTGATTTGCGGGACGGCAAGGCGGTGCGCCTGGTGCAGGGCGATTATAACCAGATGACAGTATTCAGCGACCGGCCGGAAGAGGTGGCGCTGGGATTCAAGGAGCAGGGCGCGAAAAACCTGCATGTGGTCGATCTGGACGGCGCGAAAGACGCGGCGCTGGCAAATTTTGACACGATAGAGAAGCTGATTAAGACAACGGGATTATTTGTAGAAGTCGGCGGCGGCATCCGCAACGAGGCATCCATCGACAAATACCTGTCGCTCGGAGCCGGACGCGTGATTCTCGGCACGGTGGCGGTCACAAATTATCCATTTGTCGAAGAAATGGTCCGCAAATACGGCGATAAAATTGCAGTCGGTGTGGACGCGAAGGACGATTTTGTGGCGACTCACGGGTGGCTTGAGACGAGCGAGGTAAGAGGCGTTGACTTCTGCCGCCGCCTGCGCGATACGGGAGTGAAAACGGTCATTTACACCGATATTTCCCGCGATGGAAAGATGCAGGGAACGAACCTGGAGCTTTATAAAGAATTATCGCAGATTGAAGGGCTGGATATCGTGGCGTCCGGTGGAATCAGCAGCCTCAAGGAGATTGAGATCTTGAAAAAAGAGGTGTATGGTGCGATTTTAGGAAAAGCGCTGTATCTGGGTGCGATTGATTTAAAGGAAGCACTGAAATATTCCGTTTAGGAGAAGCGCCGTATAAAAAGCGGCAAAAAATCATTCGAATCATTCGAATCGTTCGAATGAATAATCAGAAAAAGAAATCAGGAGGGAACGGCATGATTTCAAAACGTATTATTCCGTGTCTGGATGTAAAGAACGGGCGTGTCGTGAAAGGCGTCAACTTCGAGGGAATCCAGGATGTGGCGGATCCGGTCGAGATGGCAGAATTTTACAACCAGAGCGGCGCGGACGAGCTGGTATTTTATGATATTACGGCAAGTGTAGAAGGAAGAAAAATCTTTACCGACATCCTGACTGAGGCGGCAAAACGGGTTTTCATCCCGCTGACGGTCGGCGGCGGCATCAGCACGCTGGATGATTTCGACCGTGTTTTAAAATGTGGCGCGGACAAGGTCAGCGTCAACAGCGGCGCGATCAAAAATCCGGAGCTCATCACCGAGGCGGCACACCGCTACGGCGATCAGTGTGTGGTGCTTTCGATGGATGTTAAACGTGTTGGAGATGAATACCACGTATTTAAGCAGGGCGGGCGTGTCGATACAGGCATTGATGCGCTGGAATGGGCAGAATCCGGCGTCAGACGCGGCGCAGGCGAGCTGGTGGTCAACAGTATCGATACGGACGGTGTGAAGCAGGGATTTGACATTCCGATGCTTTTGGAGATCGCGAAGCGTGTCGATGTGCCGATTATTGCATCGGGAGGCGCGGGAAAGAAAGAAGACTTTTTAGACCTCTTCCAGTATCCGCAGATCGACGCGGGACTGGCGGCGAGTATTTTCCACCGGAAGGAAGTAAATATTAAGGAACTCAAGCAGTATTTGGCGGAGAATGGGGTGGAGATGCGGTTGATCTAAATCGTATAGATTTCCCAAAAGTTTGAGGGCGGCGCATTTTCTCGGAAGTGGCGGTGGTATATGTCATCGGAAGGAAAAGATGGCTGGTTTGAGGGCGGTGCTTTTTCGTGAGAGGGACGGAAAACAGGCATCCAGAAACTTCCGAAAAACGCTTTCGCTCTTGCGCCTACGCAGCGGTGCTAAGTTCGAAAAGACCTCACTAAGCACCGGCGTATGCGATGTTTTCTACAGTTTTTGGATGCCTGTTCTCCTGTGGAGCACGAAGGAGAGCGTCGGCGCTGCGCTGATCGTACGAAAACATGAGCCAGCAGGCAATTTTTAATGGAATTTTGCGCGTGACTGTGAAGGTACTGAACTGTTACGATGTAATTAAAATTTTAAGTGGTAAGGCAGGATAAAAATATGAGTGAGAATATCAACGAGATTGCAGGCGTAGAGCCGTCGTTTAAGATTGATGAGTTAAAGTTTAATGAGAAAGGTCTGATTCCGGCGATTGTGCAGGATCATTATAGCAAGAAGGTTCTGATGATGGCTTGGATGAATAGGGAGAGTCTGGAGATCAGCCTTCGTGAGAAGAAAACCTGTTTTTACAGCCGCAGCCGTCAGGAACTCTGGAGAAAGGGTGAGACGAGCGGGAATGTGCAGCATATTTCCAGTATTTATGCGGACTGCGATAAGGACACCTTGATTGTCGAGGTTGTCAAGGAAGGTCCGGCGTGTCATACGGGCGCGGAGAGCTGCTTCTTTGATCCGGTTTACCAGAACGAGGAGATTACGCCGTTTTCCTATGAGGGACTTTACGACCTCATTATGGGACGTAAGACGAATCCGAAGGAAGGAAGCTACACCACCTACCTGTTCGACAAAGGTCTGGACAAGATTCTGAAAAAGGTCGGCGAGGAATGCACCGAAGTTATCATCGCGGCAGCGAAGAAAGACAAGGACGAAACGATCTACGAGCTGGCAGATCTGTGTTACCATGCGATGGTTCTGATGGCAGACGCGGGCATCAGCGTGGAAGATGTGACGAAAGAGCTGGCGAAGCGGCATGTGGTGGATCATAAGGTGAAGCAGGAGTATATGCGGTAGAAAGCTCTTTTAAGTTTTTGGAGAGTGACGAATATAGTAGAAGGTAAGAATGGGCTATTGCGGATGCAGGTGTTTGCAATAGCCTATTTTTATACGAAAATTATATATATTAAGTGTATGGAATGCCTGGAGAATCAGGTTAAAAATAGGAGTGCAGAAGGAAAAAATGAAATTTGTGAAACAGCAAATGACAACAGATGCTGTTTCGCAAAATATAAGAAAAATGATATGGTCCTTTTTAATGATATGTGCACTCAATTTTAAATTTACAATGTAAAAAACATAGTTTTTACGAGAATGGACGTAAATAAGAATCAAATTTTGAGCACATTGAGAATCAAATTAAGTTTAAGTCTTGACGAAGTGGATGGTAGATGCTATACTAGACGTGGATTTAAGGAGGGAGATTCTCAGATGGCACAGTCGGCTGAAAAAAATATAAAGGAAAGAAGTTCACTGTATCCCATGTTTTCTATTAAAGAAATTGTGGATTTCATTAATGAAATTGTAAAAATCGGTGGAAAGCGTGTATCTATCAATACTATTGCAAGTGTTCTTGGATTTAGCGTGAAGACAAATTCCTTTCGGGCAAAGATTAGTACTGCAAAGCAGTTTGGATTGATTCGAGGTTCAAATGGAGCGGTTGAACTGACAGAACTTGCCAAGCGGATTGTCTATCCGGTTAATGAATTAGATACCAGACGCGCTATCGTAGAAAGCTTTTTATCGGCTCCGCTATATCGTAAGATCGTGGAAAGATATGAAAACCAGGCCCTTCCTAGTCAAGATAAGCTTAGTAATATACTTCTTTTAGAATACAATCTAACGAAAAGCGCTAAGGATATTGCCGCTGCGAAATTCATTGAAAATGCAGAGCAGGTAGGAATACTGAAAAACGGCATTATTCTTTTGGAATCAGATGAGAATGATATTGACTCCTTTGAGGATGAAAGTTCTTCTAAAGATTCTAAAGAGGTTAGTGAAAATAGTACCGCTGAATCCAAAGAGGAAGTTCTGACGTCGATGGAGCCGTCGGCGTATTGTTTTACAATACCAACACTTTCTGGTTCTGTGGCAAAGGTTATCATTCCCCAGAATGTGACCGAAAAAGATTTAGATTTCATCACACTTTACATTGAAAACATGTTACCCACTTTTATTTCCAACTTAAAAGAAGAGTTGGAAAAATAAAAGCAGACCACCCATAGGTGTTCTGCCTCTTGAATCTGTGTTGCAGCACAAATTCTGCCGACGAGTATGCCGGGATACGTATTTACATTTTTAAATGTATCATACTTTGTCGGGGATTTCAAGAGGAACCTTCAAAAAAGGAGGTGACCGCCTTATGGATAAGGAATATGTCTTAGTATATACTCCATATATTACTCGTAAGGGCGTGCGCATCTGGGCTTCACAATATGGCCTCAAGGTGTTCTGCCTGCGAATCCCTCGCGAAAAGTATCGCGGCTAATTGATGATCAAGATTCTATTCCGGCATAGAATCTTGATTTTTTTTGTAATTGAGAGAGACGGATAGAGTAATTATGAAACATAAAATCAATAAAATAACGGAAAAATCACAAAAATGTTGATATAAAAATCAGAAATTTGTATATTATATAAAAAGGAGATACAAAACATGTTGGTGCAATTTAAAATGAAAAACGTTCTTTCCTTTAAAGAAGAAACGATTTTTGATATGACAGCAATCAGCGCTTATAAAGAGCACCGTCGAACCTGATTGATATAGATACCAAGGAAAAATTCCTGCGGGTAGCAGCTATTTATGGCGCCAATGCCAGCGGAAAGTCCAATTTCGTGTGGGCACTACAGCTTTTTCGGCGGATTGTTTCCCAATCTTTGAACAATGTTGATGACGGAGCTGAGTCCGTACTCAAAAAATGCAGTAAACCATTTTCTTTTGAAGAGAACAAAGGTAATTCAGAATTTGAGATTGTACAGATTCTGCGGGACGAGGAGTATCAGTATGGGTTTGAGTACAATTCTGAGAAGATCGTGATGGAATGGCTGTACAGAAAGAGTTTAAAGACAAACCGTAAAGTGACGATTTTTGAGAGGACGATGCAAAAAGTAAATTTAGGGGTGTACGTTAGAAAAAAATGTGAAGCTTATAAAGATCAAATTCCACCAGAGACATTATTGTTATCTTTCTTTAATAAACTCAAGTTAAAAACAGATATTTTTAAAACGGTTTATTCAGGAATTACAGATGTACTGGTTTTTATGTCGGATGACTATGAAGATACAAGGTTTTTAGATGCTCTTTTACCTAAGGTAATTGATGGAAAAAAGGAAAAGTTATTAGAGTTTCTTACCGCAATAGATATTGGAATAAAGGATATTACTTATAAAGAAAAAGAAACGCTGTTTTTTACATTTCATAAAGGGGCGGATGGGGAATTATATCCTTTGAATTTATACGATGAGTCAGAAGGTACAATCAAGAGTATCATGCTTTTTATCCATGCACATATGGCAATTATCAATGATTATGTACTGGTGATGGATGAGCTAAATGTAAAATTACATCCATTGTTGTTAAAATTTTTTATTGATTTATTTTATGATAACAATTCAATGGCTCAGCTGATTTATACTACACATGATACGACATTAATGGATAAAAAATTCTTCCGAAGGGACCAGATTTGGTTTGTACAGAAAGACGAGCTGGGACATTCGGAATTATGTGCGCTTTCGGACTTTAAGGTGCGTTCCGATGCATCATTTGAAAAGGATTATCTGGCGGGGGTATATGGAGGAATTCCATTTCTTAAGGAGTTTTCCTTGAAAGAAGGTGAGTAAGAAGAGTATGTGTCAGCTGTGTAATGGCAACCGCATGGTTTTATAAGGCAGAATTAGTGCGGTATTATGGCAATTTTCTTGTGTTTTCTGTATGGAAATGTTACAATTAAATTGGAGAGCATTTCATTTTACAGTTACAAGGGGGAGTTATTATGAAACGTTTTAAAAAGTTTGGAACCGCGCTTTTATCCTGTATGATGCTGACGGCATCTTTCACAACAGTCTCAAATATGACGATGATTACAGCTGAGGCGCATCAGGGACGAACCGATGCACAAGGCGGTCATCATGACTACAAGAATAAGAGCGGTCTGGGAAGTTATCATTATCATTGTGGCGGCCATGAGGCACATCTTCATCCAAATGGAGTCTGCCCGTATAAGAATGGGGCTGTTTCGAATGGAAATACGTCCGGTCAGACGCAGACTCAGACACAGGCACAGTCCGCAGGTAATCAGAATCAGGTAGCGGAACAGATGAACATGTATCAGCCGGTGTTTGATGCAAATTATTATTATATGAATAATCCAGATTTGCAGTCGGTCGTTGGCTTAGATTCGCAAAAGTTATTTGAGCATTTTTATACGTGCGGTATGGCAGAAGGACGCAGGGCATCGGAGAATTTCGATGTCAGTGTATATAAGGCAAATAACCCGGATTTGGCGGCAGTGTTTGGAGACGATTTGAAGGCTTACTATACACATTATGTGCAGAGTGGGCAGTTGGAGAACCGGGTTTGCAAATAAAAATAGGTGATGGAAGAGAAAAGCCATGCGGTTATGTAATAAAGCCGCATGGCTTTCTATTTTCGCTTTTCTAAAACCAACTTCCGCATCCTTTGTTTCATGGAAGACCAAAACGGGGGCGGGAAAACGGTCCTGTTTTAGAGTTTAGAGAAATCTGAAAGCATATCTATAAAAGTTAAATGTCCTTGTTTCTTTTCAAAGTGATGCTTTCCGGTATGAAAAACATTTAAAGCATATATGGTTAAACCTATTTTTTTCATGGCATTGGCCTCCGAGGTAATATTTATAAATCTGTAATTTGTAAATGCTAACAAGCTAATTATAGAACTTATGTTCTGTAATGTCAACTGAGTTCGCTATCAGTCCGATATGTATTTCTAAGTAAATGTAGAATTTTGCCTTTGTACCCTTTATTTTAAATCAACTCCCGCAAGAAAAAAGCAATCTTCGATCCTCGATTTACCATATACTCCAGCACCATCTGAGTCTTCAAAGCCAGTTTTACATCATTTCTGAAATTCATGTGATGGCGTGATACAAAGAGACCGACGTACTCTTCCATATAATATAAGGTTTGCTGATAAAGCGGTAACCGGCAGTCAGGATCACGCGTGACTAGTTTATACATCCAGTTGATTCCGTTTTCAATGTAAGGTTCCTGCCCAACGGTATAGAGCAGCCGGGAAATCGCATAGAACAGGGCTTTGAGACTTCCTGATTTGTCGATAAAATCGTCAAAGAAAGCCGCTTTTTCTTCTGGAAGGAAAGCGCATCGGTGAACGCCGGATCTCCAGGGAGAATTGCCAAATAAATAGCTGATAATCACTTTGTCCAGTCCATAAGGATGGCGGTCAGCAAAAGAAACCTGTGGTTTGCTGCTTAATGCAAGAAAGTGAGGTTTCAGTAATTCCCATACATTCCAGAAAGTATCTGTCTTCCCACTGATATCCTGCATCCGGATAAGTTCAGTGAGCAGATATTCTGGGTTATCATTTCGAGCCAAATCTGCATATTGGAAAAATGCATTGATCAGACCTGCCTGTTCTGCCTGCTCACAATGGAGCAGAATATCTGCCAGCCAGGAAACATAGTTTATTGTATATCCAGAAAGTTCCCTGCGTTCGGCGCGCAAATCCCTGTTATCTGTAAAAACAAGTTCCATGACAAGATCTTTCGTTGCATCCGCGAATTTAAATGCCTCTGCTGCTTGGGGAGAGATCAAGGAAAGAAGCGTGAAAATTGTTATATTCTGGAGCTTGGAAAAATCAAAGTCGGTTATATCAACTGAGTCTTTCGCAAGCGCACGGGCAATCACATCCTCATTCCGCTTGAAAAAGTCATCGCTGGAAAATGACTCATTTTTCAAAAGCGCGTCTTCATAAGAATCGGCGAGGAGTGAAAACAGATACAGGAAATGCCATGCAGCATTCTGGCTGTGCACCCAGATGGTTGACGCGATTCCGTTCACGATACGGCTGTTGTAACTCCAGTCATTCAGTGCCAATTTAAGAAGCAGGCACAGAGGATTTTCGTCATTTATGGCGTTTATATTATCTTCATTGCTTAAAAGAACCAGTCCAACGGCAATCGCATCGATTCCATTTTCAGCCTGAACGATTTCAAAGTGAGAAGCGTGTGCAAATAAATCAGCAATAGAGAAAATGATACATTCGCATAATGTCCGATCTTCATGTGACAATGTTTCCTTAAAATCCCGAAGTAAAACAGCACTGGTGTAAGATGCGATCGCGGTAAAGCGGTGCACGATCACAGATATATCGTCGGAAGAGAGTTCCTCATTGCGAACTTCAGGGTCCATATATGCCCAGATTTCGTTCAGCTCTGAGCAAATGGTGCGGACATTCTCATACTTTTTATATTCCCGGAATTTAACATCATGGTGGAATTTATAATCGCTCCATAACTGTAAATCCATATATTTCAGATGAGGTTCATAGGCGGCGGCGCTCTTCTGGCTTAATGCTTTCATGTCTTCTGTAAAATCAGGGAGAACCGTACAGAGTGTCTGCCCGTGCTCATTTTCCCGAACATCAACAATTTCCTGATAACGCCGTAAATCCATCCGGTAATAGGCAAATTTGTCATTGGATGACCAGGTATCGATATCGGCAGCCGCTCGGTCAATCGCCTGATACAGCGTTTGCTTCCGCAATTCGAAGGCTTCTTTTGATAGACCGCTGGCGTTTGTTTGATACGATAAAATAACCTCTTCCAGCCGCTTTTTTCTGAAGGGAAGGCGGTTACTCTCCAGCCGTTCTTTTTCAAGAAGATCTTTTCCGGACAACAAAAAGGAAGCTGAGGATTCGGCGGTAAACCGATGTGAATCCAGATGAAACAGCTCTTTTGTGCGAAGAAGCTCGCAGACAATCTCAAATAGTTTATCTGGATAAGCTTCTGCGGCGCTGACGATCACGGAAGTTAACATAACATTGCAGGACTTTTGCAGGATATAGCGGCAATAATTAACAACAATATGAGTTTCTGAATGCTCGATAACCGTAAGAAGCCATTTTTCAAATCCCATCAAGAGACTAATCAGAAGATTTGGACCAACCGAAGTTCCGCGGTACATCTTCCAGAGTCGGTCAGATGCAATTTGTTCTACAGGTATATTGTTTACATAAATAGTAATGTTTGTACATTCCCCATAATCCTCATTTAAAGATGAATGTGCGTAGGAATTACCAGCTTGATTGCAAAAATCAATTAACCAATCAGTTACAAGATTTTGTTCGGCTTGCAGCAATGGGATAATTGGTGTTGCATAAGCGCTTGCGGTTTGATACCAAAAGTCCAGATGAGGATTTAAACCGAAATCTTCTTCAACATCAGGATGGGCGTAATGGGTACGAAGAGTCATATTGGAGCGAACCCACAATTTTGCCATCAGATGAAGCGCGATTTCAGGCATTGCAGCTGGAACCATTCCATAATGATAAATATCCGATACAGCACATTTTGCCAGGTCCGTATACATACGGGGAAGAGGAGGATGATTTTCATCGCCTGTTTTTTCATCTATTACCATTTGAAAAAGAGATTTTAAGGGTTCCTGAATCATCCATGCAGAATTTACCAATACATCCTGCAGCTTTTCTACCTGCCCTTTTTCAAAGGTATAACGCAGATCCTTGTCGTTGGCTATTTTTTGAAACAAAAATACCCCGATTTCTCCGGCCATGCGGGTGTTTTCTGATTTGGCATGAGCGAGGTGTTTGGTCCAGGAATCCAGTACCTCGATGATGATGGAGATCAGGCTTTCATCCCAAAGAATAGTCTCTTTTTGCTCCAGCAAAAATGCAAACAAAGCCTGCCAGGCATAGCCGGATGGCTTGGAAAGGCGAAACGGAATCAGATTTCCAGTACTCCAGTATTGCTCCCAGTTCTCTGCGGCGCGGCAGCAGGTGTTGATTAAAATGGCAAGTTTTCGTAACAGCTCATAGTTGTTTGCAGCCATCTTTTGTGTCAGCTTTTGATAAACTTCTTTTAAAGATTCCGTGCTGATAACCGTTAAGAGAATCTCATCTTTCCATATCCGCTCTACCTGTTCGCAGTCGAGAAGGTGGAAAATAAGCTCCTGCTGGGTTGGAACAGCGGCAAAATCAGCCAGCCATCCGCGAAATAGCTTTCGGATGCGGAGAGAAGGGTGGAAATCGGCAAAAAACTGCTCATTCAGGGTATCATGACGGTAGCGTTCAGTAAAAATATGACCGACAACCAACTCTTCAAATACATCATGGCTGTGCAAATATCTTCTGGCATCGTCGCTCTGGAACAGCACACCACTTTTCTCCAGCTCAGAAAGTGCCTCGGAATCATCCTCTGCGAGAATCTCATAATAATAAATCTCATTTTGAAGCATTTTCGTGGTCAAAGAAATAAGAGCCGTTTCCCTTCTGGTTGGCAGATTGTCCCTCCGCTTCCGGTTGTTACGGATGATATCATTCCAGATCTTTTCCTCAAATGCCTCACGGTTCAAAGAACGCATCGATTCATCCTCAAGGTTTTCCAGAGCCAGATATAAGCCCAGATAGAAAGGCGCACAGAGCAGATCCAGTAACCGCTTATCCTGTGGCAGCTGAAAACCATAGGTATGGGATAGAGTGGACAGCTTATCTAGGTTAATTGGTTCGACCTGGTAGGTCTGAACCTTGCTGCCGTGTAATAGAGAGTTTTGAAAAGAATCCCGGTACGCGGTTCGGAGTGTCAAAATGATTTTCCATCCAGCGGCTATAAAGCGGTTCAGGATATCCTCAAACGTTTCCTGATATTCACAAATAAAAAACTTTTCGGCTGCATCGATATAGAGCACACGTGTGACAGCCATTTTGTATACATCGATCACTTCATCCAAATTTAATTCGCCATAACGCGTCAAAAAATTTAGTATATCATTCACATCCAGATCGGTGCTTTTAAAGGCAAGGAACGCGCAGTCACCTGTAAGTTCATTTGTAAGCTGTTTTACCAGAGCCGATTTTCCGGAACCGGCAGCTCCGTCAATGAGCAAAACGGACATAGCTGAGTTTAGAAACGATCTAAGGTTCAGCTGTGTATGTTCCAGCGTAATATCGTTTTCTTTGTATCTTACACTGGTGTGAATATGATCAAATATTTCTTTTTTGTGTTTTTCAAGATTTTCACAGCAGGTCTGTACGGCAGAGTCCACCTGAAAAAACACATTGCGGCAAATGGTAAGCTGCTTATCCTGCATCAGCTGCGCTTCCAGATTGCTGGGAACCCGCCAGACAAGTTCAGTGCCAAGCTCTTCAGCGACCGCTTCCACTTTTTTCTGATAGGAGGGCATGATATCGTCCTTTTTAGAACTGGGAGAAAATTCACGGCTGATATAGAAATAGAGTGTTGTAATACCCGGATATCTCTGTGCGGCTCCCTTGACAGCGTCGATCAGTTCCTGTTCTTTGGAAGACATGGTAACACTGTCCGCATAGTATTTCGACTGGAAACCAATATAGCGATCGCCCACATGAATGGGATTTGTCTCAATATGGGGCTGGTTGAAGTAGCGGAAAATACCGTAGGGCTGCTGGAACTCATGGCAGAAGAGGTAGTATGTGAGGGATTCGAAGGCGTGTTGGGGATTGGTGGAGTATTTGTAGTTAAATGCGGTCCAGTTGACGGATGTTTGTGGGATCATGGGTGAGAGCCTCCTTTGGGTGGTGTGATAAGGGTATTGTAGCATAGGGGAGAGGGAAAGGGAAATGGGAAAAGCGGAGATTTGATGGAGTTATTGAAGGAATCAATGATTATGTGGATTTTCAAACAAGTAATATTGCGGATGTAGAAAAAGAATTTCATTGTGCAGTTGACGATTACCTTATATTTTGCAGTGAAGTTGGAAAGGAACCGGAAAGGGAATATAAAGGCACTTTTAATGTCAGGATTAAGCCAGAATTACATAAAAAACTGGCTTTTAAAGCGTTAGAAGATGGCGATTCTTTAAATAAAGCGGTAGAAAAAGCAATTGCTGTTTATTTATCGTATGGCAGAGCAAATGATATAAATAAAGATATAAAAAGAAGTTTATGTGTTGAAAAGGAGTATTGTAATGGCGGCTAATAAGAAAAATAATATTAATGTTGATAGACCAATAATTCAATCAAGTGGATACAATGGAAGTGAGCCTGTACGTATTTGTCCGAATTGTAATAAGCCAAAACCAATCAGCGAATTTGGTTTCCGTAAAATGGGAAATGGTCAAATTAGAAACCAGTCCTGGTGCAAAGACTGTAGATAAAGCGGGGTGAAAACTCCGCTTTTATCTTAAATTTAAGAATTTCCTAAACATTCCTTCCCACAAACTTCTATTGAATCCCCCCACAAACCGTAGTATAATAAACTAGACTTCGCATAGGCACAAATCCTCTAAAATCAGGGCGTGCCGGATGCGGACGCATGAAAGCGCGTTAAGAGGCGCAGAATAAGAATCAAAAGCACATGGAGTAAGCTGCCTGTGATCAATGTCATGGTCAGATGAAAGATGGAACATAGGATGGATCGAGATCGAATCCGGGCAGCCAGAAGGCGGCTCCGGGATGGCGAAGCATACCCATTGTGCACCTGAAAGCAGAGAAAATGCAAAGGAGAGTGCGATATGTGGTATGTGATCCAGACACAGACAGGCAGGGAACAGGAGCTGACAGAATGCATCGAACGCGTTTTGAAAGGAAATGGGTACCGCGCCTGTTTTGTGATTGAGCAGGAATGCGTCTGGCGCAATGCCGGGGAACTTTTGGAACACCAGAAACCGCTCTTTCCATCCTATGTTATCGCGGACACCGACACGCCGGAGGAATTCTTTCTGGCGTTAAAGCGGGTCCCGAAGCTTTCCAAACTCCTGCGGACGGACTGTGAATTCTGGGCGATCCGGGAGGAAGAGAAGAAACTGCTCTGCCAGATGATGGAGTTGGATGAATGTCTTGTCCGCCGCTCCTTTGTTACCCTTGACGAAGACGGCAACATCCTAACCGCCCAGGGACCATTATCCTTCTTCCTGGACAAGATTGTACGCAAGCGCATCCGTAAGCGGATCGTGACGGTGGAGGTTGAGCTTCTGGGAGAAAAGCGCAGGATAGAACTGGGAATCTGTCTGCCGGAAGATAAGTAAGATAAAGAGAAGGGACAGACTGTAAAAATAGAACCCTAAATTATAAAATTAAATAAAAAGGAAGGAACCAAAACACAAAAGCATGAATCAATTTGAGCAATACAAGCGCCTGATCAAGCTGGGATTTGCCCTGATATTGGTTGCGCTTCTGACAGGACTCTATGGCGTCATCTGGATCAATTGGTACAACAAGATTATCTGGGCGCCGTTCTTCCGCAGGGGTAACTGGATGATGATATTCATCTATGGACTCCTGCTTATTTTCTTTATGCAGCTGTACGGCGGATTTAAGATAGCGCTCCTGAAACGGGGCAATCTGATCTACTCGCAGATACTGGCGGTGGTAGTCACCAATATCATTACGTATTTCCAGATCAGCGTGCAGGATAAGAAATTCACGGCACCGGCGCCACTGGTGGTCAATCTGATAGGGGCGGTTGTCATCATCCTCGCGTGGACGATGACATTTCTCTGGCTGTACCGGGGCATGTTCCCGCCGAGAGAGCTGCTGCTGATCTCCGGCGATCACTCAGATTATCATTTGATTGAAAAAATGAATGCGCGGGAAGATAAATACATAATCAGCCAGATTGTCAGCTACCACGAAGAACCGGAACGCATCAAAGCGGAGATCGCCAAATACGACAGTGTGATTGTCGGAGATATACCGGCGCATGAGCGAAACTATATCATCAAATATTGTTTCGGCCAGAATATCCGGACATACAGCGTCCCGAAAATATCGGATATTTTACTTCGCAGTTCGGTGGAACTAAATCTGTTTGATTCGCCGCTGCTTTTATCGCGGAATAATCAGGGACTGCAGATTGAGCAGGAAATTATGAAACGGATCATCGACATCGTCGGATCACTCATCGGAATCGTTATCACGATTCCGATTTTTTTGATTGTAGGAATCTGTATTAAGATGACCGACGGCGGTCCGGTGATTTACCAGCAGACGCGCCTTACAAAAAACGGAAAGAAATTCCAGATATATAAATTTCGTACCATGGTGCAGAACGCGGAAGCAGATGGAAAGGCACGGCTGGCAAGCGAGGACGATCCGAGAATCCTGCCGATTGGCCGCCTCCTTCGTGCAACCCGCCTGGACGAGCTGCCGCAGATTTACAATATTCTGAAAGGCGATATGTCCATCGTGGGTCCGCGTCCGGAGCGCCCGGAGCTGGCGGCAGAGCTGGAAAAAGAGATTCCAGAATTTTCCTTCCGCCTGCAGGTCAAAGCCGGACTGACCGGTTATGCCCAGGTATATGGAAAATACAACACAACCCCTTATGACAAGCTGAAGCTGGATTTGACGTACATACGGAACTATTCCGTCCTGGAAGATCTGAAGCTGATTATCATGACGCCGAAGATCATGCTGATGAAAGAGAGTACGGAAGGGGTAAAAGAAGAACAGGAGCCGACAAACGGAAAATAAAACATGGAAAAACAAGCAGATATACGCATTTTGATTGCCTGTCATAAGCCAACATATGTGCCGAAAAATCCCCTTTTTTATCCGATGCAGGTGGGAACGGCTCTGACAGACCGGCGGCTGGAAGGAATGACATACCATGACAATGAGGGCGATAATATATCCGAAAAAAATCCAGATTATTGCGAACTGACAGCCCAGTACTGGGCGTGGAAACATTTGGATTGCGATTATTACGGATTTTTCCATTATCGCCGTTATCTGACCTTTCGCAACCTAAGCCCGGTGACTGCGAAAGGGAAAATAATAGGAAAACGTCATATCCCATATATAGAATTAGATTCCGTATGGGAAGATCTGACGCCATATTGGATCGAGGAAGACTGGATGTGCCGCCAGATCGAACAATACGATCTTCTGACCGTGTATCGCGAACGAATCAATACAACGGTTTACCGGCAATACTGTCAGTATCATGATGGAAACAATCTGGATCAGATGCTGGCACTTTTAAAACGGATTTATCCGGAATATGCAGATGCGGCGGACGCATATATGCATTCCAAAGAAATCTATTATATGAATATGTATATCATGAAAAAAGAGCTGTTCCAGAAATACATGGAATGGCTTTTTACGCTTTTAAGCGCCTTTGAAGCAGAGAGAAAAGAAGCAGACAGGCAGAAACAGGAGCCGAGACTGATTGGGTATCTGGCGGAGCGCCTGTTCGGCATCTTTTACTTATATCAGAGAAACAGGGGGGCGAAGTGTGCGGAACTTCCCTATCTGAAATTCTATCATACCGAACCGGGAAAGGAGGAAAGCACATCCAATATACGGGAATTCAGGCTAAAACCGACAAAAATCAAAATTAAAATAGACATGCGCAGATTAAACCGTTTGTTTCCGGCAGGAAGCCTGAGACGGGTTCTGTTGCGCGGGCTTTTTTTGAGATAAAAGCGAGAAGAGAGAAAGGAAAAACATATGAATTTGTTCTTAAGGCGATTGGGCGGATTTTATAAATACCGCTTTCTGATGCAGCAGCTTGTCACAAAAGACATTAAGCTGAAATACCGCAGAAGTTTTCTTGGATACCTTTGGAGTATTTTGAATCCGCTGATGGTTATGGTTATCATGGTAATCGTATTTTCCAATATGTTCCGGTCGGATATTACCAATTTCCCGGTATACCTGATTATCGGACAGACCCTTTATAACTTTATGAGTGAATCAACCACACAGGCGATTTTTTCCATCATTGGAAATGCGTCCCTGCTTAAAAAGACGTATGTACCGAAATATGTATTTACCGTCTCCAAAATCACAAGTTCCTTTGTAAATATGATATTTGCTCTGGGGGCACTTATTATCGTATTTATCGTGTGCCGGGTAGTCCCGAATGTATTCTTCCTGTTCATTCCGGTGATTCTTTTGCAGGAATATCTGTTCTGCCTGGGACTGGGAATGCTGTTAGCACAGGGATGTGTATTCTTCCGTGATATCCAGCATATTTACAATGCAGTACTGACCGCATGGATGTACCTGACCCCATTATTTTATCCGATCACCCTGCTTCCGGAGGCACTGCAGAAACTGGTTATGACCCTGAATCCGATGTACTTCTATATCACGCAGTTCAGACAGATCGTTCTGGAATGCCGGATGCCAGATTCGTATCTGATCATCGCCGGATTCGTGGCAGCAGGTATCGCACTTCTGGTCGGAGTGGGCGCGTTCTTAAAGACGCAGGATAAATTTATCTTATATATCTAGGAGGCAGAAATGGCATCGGACAAAGATACAATCATAAAAGTAACCAATGCGGCGGTCCGTTTCAATATGGCTTCCGAGCGCATCGATAACTTAAAAGAATATTTTGTAAAACTAATCAAACGGGAGCTCATGTTTCAGGAATTCATGGCTCTGAAAGATATCAATTTTGAAGTAAAACGCGGGGAAGCATGGGGCCTCATCGGAACCAATGGTTCCGGAAAATCAACCCTGTTAAAACTGATCTGCGGCATCCTGAAGCCGTACCGGGGCACGGTAGAGGTAAAGGGAAGTATCGCACCCTTGATCGAGCTGGGCGCCGGATTCGACGGCGAACTGACGGCGACGGAAAACATCTATCTGAATGGCGCCGTTCTCGGTTACAGCAAAGAATTCATGGATGCACACTACGATGAGATCGTCGAATTTGCAGAACTCAAAGACTTCATGAATATGCCGATCAAGAACTACTCCTCCGGTATGGCAGCCCGTCTGGGATTTGCTATCGCCACGATCGTGCAGCCGGAGATCCTGATCGTCGATGAGGTGCTGGCCGTCGGAGATGCGGCATTCCAGGAAAAATGCCAGGAGCGCATGCATCATATGCTGGAAAATGGAACGACACTTCTCTTTGTCTCCCATACGATGGCAACCGTGCGTCAGCTCTGCGACCATGCAATCTGGCTGAACAAGGGAAATGTGGTTATGCAGGGCGAGGCAGAGAGCGTCTGCGATGCTTATATGGAAAGCCTGAATCTGCCGGAAAACGCATAAAAATCCCGCAAAATGCTGTAGATGAAAGGAATGTAATATACATGGAAAAACAAGCAGGACAGAACCCGGATATCCGGATCTACGTGGTCTGCCACAAACCGGCCTATGTGCCGGAAAACCCATATTTATACCCGATTCAGGTAGGAACGGCACTCTCCGGAAAAAAACTTCCGGGGATGCTGCATGACGATGAGGGAGACAATATTTCCGAACGGAATAAGACATACTGTGAGCTGACGGCACAGTATTGGGCATGGAAAAACGAAGAGGCGGATTACTATGGATTTTTCCATTACCGCCGCTATCTGGCATTTGATCCGTCTCTGAACAAAGACGATGGATGGGGGAATATTGCCTATGACCGCATCTCAGAAGAAGCGATCGAGGAAATGAAACTTCAGCCGGAGATTATGCGCGATCTGATCACAAAATATGACGTGATCAGCGTCCGCGGACGCCGGTATCCGCGCATTAAGACAGAAGGAAAAACGATGGATGTATACCATGAATATGGCATGGTTCCTTTCCAGCACCGGAAAGATCTCGACATTACCCTGCAGATTTTGAAAGAAAAATATCCGGCGTTTGCACAGACAGCAGATTCGTATATGCAGTCCGAAAACGCCCATGAGTGCAATATGTTCATCATGAAAAAAGAGATCTATAAAGACTACTGTGCATGGCTCTTTGACATCCTTTTTGAGACAGAAAAGCGGATCGACAGTACCTGGTACAGCGTGGAAGAATACCGGGTGATGGGATATCTGGCAGAACGCCTTTGCGGCATCTACTATGAGTGGCTGAAAACCCAGCCGGGAATCCGGGCGGGAGAATTGCCGAAAACCCTGTTCAAAGAGACAGCGCCGAAAGCGGTTCTGGAGCCGGTTTATCCGGCAGGCGTGCCGATCGTGCTGTCTGCCAACGATAAATTTTCACCGTATCTTGACATCATGATCCGCTCGGTGATTGTGAATGCCTCACCGGAGAGAGAGTATGACATCATTATTCTGTACAACGACATTTCTGAGAAAAATCAGCATCTGATTTCCATGGCAGCTAGGGACAAACAGAATATATCGATTCGTTTCATCCGAGTATGTGAATACTTCGATGCGGGCAAATTATTTGTCGATCAGCACTTGTCCGTAGAGACATATTACCGCCTGATCATCCCGGAAATCATGCCGAATTATCACAAGATTCTCTACCTGGACTGTGATATGGTAGCCGATCATGACGTAGCAGAACTGTATGATTTCGACCTGAACGGAGCTGTGATCGGGGCAGCAAAAGACATCGATGTGGCAGGACAGCTGAATCTGAACCAGAACAACTGGCAGACCTATGCGACCGAGATATTGGGTCTGGATAGCCCGTATGACTATTTCCAGGCAGGTGTCCTGATTCTTGATCTGGACGGACTCCGCAGGACGATGAGTTCAGAAGATATGATTCAGATGGCACTGACCCATTCCTATCGCTGTCACGATCAGGATATCCTGAACATCGTGTGCAAAAACAAAGTAACTTACCTGCCACAGCAGTGGAACACGCTGATGGACTGGCAGGAGATTGGACGCAGCCGTATGGATATTCTCAAGATGGCGCCGAGACAGCTCTATGAAGCATACACACAGGCGAGAAAACGCCCGTATCTGATCCATTTCGCTGGATACCAGAAACCTTGGGATGTGGTGGACTGTGATTTTGCGGAATATTTCTGGGAGTATGCGAAGCTGTCGCCGTATTATCCGATGATCCTGAGAAAAACGAAACGATGCCTGATGGATGAGAGAGAAGCGGAACTGTCAAGAATCGCAAGGATGGAGCAGAACGCGGGCATCCGGAAGATTGCCAATAAGGTGCTGCCGATTGGGAGTCGGAGGAGAGAGTGGGTTAAAAGAATTATAAAGTGATATGCTCATAGAATAATGATGATTAGGAGAGAGTATGAAAATGAAATTTGATTATACAAAACAGCCAGGATTAAATTTATGGGAACGACCATTGAAAATGGATCAAAAACCGTTAATCTCTATTATTACAGCTTTTTATAATGCCGGAGCTTATTTTGAACAGACATACAACTGTGTGATGAATCAGACATTTCCATGGTTTGAGTGGATTATTGTGGATGACGGTTCTACGGATGACAGTTCGTTGCGCTTATTAGAAAAGTTAGCGTCAAAAGATCCTAGAATAAAGATTTTGCATCAAAATAACATGGGACCAAGTGCGGCACGAAATAACGGTATCAATGCAGCAACGACAGAATATGTCTACATATTAGATGCAGATGATTTAGAAGAGCCAACGAGTTTGGAATATAATTATTGGGCATTGATGAAGAACCCTAAAAAAAGTTGGTCATTTACGGCATCTACGGGTTTTCAAGAAAAAGAATATTTATGGGATGTAAGATTTGATCCAGAAGGAATGAAAACACAGAATACATTAAGTGTTTCTGCATTGATTCGTAAACAGGATGCACTTAGTGTTGGGGGGTATACGATAAAAGAAGAAGCGTTTGATGAGGATTGGCATTTTTGGTTAAAATTGATGGCTAAAGGCTATTCATGCGTGCAGTTGCGTAATGAATATTTACATTGGTACAGAATTCTTAATAGTGGAAGAATGGCATCTATTCATACGGATAATCAAAAGAAGGAAAGAAATAAGAAGATTATTTCTGAACAAGCCGCATTCGTGATTAATCCGAAAGATCCGATCATCTATCCGATTACTACATATGAAGAATTTGCTAATATAAATGAATCTAAAGATGTAGAAAGTATTTATAAAGAACATAAGAAGATTCATGTATTATTTGTACTTCCGTGGCTAGTGATGGGAGGAGCCGATAAATTTAATTTAGATTTGATAACTAGATTAGATAAGAGCAAATTTGAGGTTAGTATTATAACGACATTGGAAAGAGATAATGATTGGTTGCAGAGATTCAGAGAAGTAACGCCTGAAATCTTTAATTTGCCAAATTTTTTATCTCCTAATGATTATCCGGAATTTATTGATTATTTTATTAAAAGTAGAGAAATAGATATATTATTTGCGAGTAATTCAACCGAGGGATATTATTTACTGCCATGGATTCGTAAAAACTTTCCGCATTTAGCAATTGTGGATTATGTTCATATGGAGGAATGGTATTGGAGAAATGGCGGACATGCCAGAAGTAGCGCGATTATGGGGGAAATTGTTGAAAAAACATATGTTTGCAATAGTGTAACGAGAGATGTTATGATTCAACAGTTTCACCGAAATCCAGAATCTGTAGAAACAGTACATATTGGAATTGATGAAGTGCAATTTGATGCAAGTAAGGTGCGTTCAGGCATATTATATGAGGAATTAGGTATTTCTGAAAAACGTCCGATTGTACTATTTATCTGTCGCCTTCATCCACAAAAACGTCCATTTTTAATGTTAAAAATAGCGAAACAGGTGCAAAAGAAAATTAAAAATGTTGCATTTGTAGTTATTGGTGATGGATCACAAAAAGAAGAATTAATATCAGCTACAAAAACAATGGAGTTAGATAATACGGTTTATTTTTTAGGCTCTAAAAATGAAGTACGACCGTATTATAAAGATACCAAAGTTACGCTTATATGCAGTATTAAAGAAGGATTAGCGTTAACAGCATATGAGTCCTGTGCAATGGGAGTCCCAGTAGTTAGTGCAGACGTAGGAGGCCAAAAAGATCTAATAGATAGTTCGGTAGGAAAATTAATTCCATTTATGCTGGATGAGGATAAGCATTTTGATTCAAGAGATTTTTCTGATAAAGAAATAAACGCATATACAGATGCGATTGTAGAGATTTTATCCGATGAAGAAAAATGGAAGGAATTATCTTTGAATTGCAGAAACCGAATTGAACAGAAATTTACGATAAAGGAAATGGTTCAATACTTCGAAAATGAATTTCAAAGGCTTATTCAAGATGAAACATTATTGAAGCAGAGAGAAGAAAAATCTGAATGCTTGAGAAAGTTAGGAATGTTGGCAGATGAAATATACACAGAAGTCTTAATGGAGCACGAAGAGAATCATGCAGAGAGTTCCCATTATTATAAAGAAGATTTAAATGATAATATAAAAAATATTATTAATCAAGACAGAGAAATTTTGGAACGCCATGAAAAGTCGATTAACCATCAATGGGAGATTCAAAAATGGCATGAGGAAAGAATCAAACGGCTTGAAAATGGGACAATCAAGGGAATTATAAAGAGAGTATTAAGAAAAGTGGGATTGCTGCAAAAGTAGTTCATTCGGCAAGATATATCACATTCAAGCTGTTAGTAGCTGCCCGTACAAAGAAGAGTTCTATGATACCCTTTTTGCGATAGGTAAGCTGAAAATACAGCTGGAATAGCAACTGTTAACGAACCTTGACAGCCTAATAATTTCTCAGAACCAGTCACAGGAATTTTATGCCATTTTTCTGACAAATTGAGGGAAGTTATAGCTACAGGGATTATTTTTTCGATTCGTGGTGCAATCTTTAGGTTAGAAGTTGCTCCATGAATAATTCAGGATTATTAATTATGTTGATACTTGAGGCAAATACTAGGATAGTGAAAGGAAAGCACAAAATGGAGGGATTAAAAAATAGAAATTTTAATTTCTATTATGAAGTGGGATTTTCTATTCTACTTTTTTTAGTAACTATAGTTTGGTTGTCGACATTCTTTTTTATTTTAGGAGTGCCTATTAAGGCATTTATTATTCCTATTTCCTTTATGGTATCCGTTTGGTTAGCTGTTTATATTGGAAGAATGGATGCGCGACAAGGGATTTTTTTGTTTAGTATCGTTATAAGTATTATCTTTATATGCGCAGCAAACTCTACGTATGTGTATGATTTTTCGTATGACGGAAATACATACCATAAGACGACAATTGGTTTGTTAAAAAATGGATGGAATCCTATATATCAAAGCTTTGAAGATGCAGCGTTAACATTGAGGATTATTCCGGATAATTATGTTTGGCCAATTTGGTATGATCATTATCCTAAGGCTAGTTGGATTATTGGTGCGGCATTTTACAAATTTTCTGGTAATATTGAAATGGGAAAATGCATGAATGTGCTAATTGTTCTTGCTGCCGGTTTTATGTTATTAGGGCGTTTAAATGAGTATCAGTTATTTAATAAATATATTCGCCCTATATTTTCAGTTTTAGTAGTAATAAATCCAATAACACTTCCACAAAGCCAGTCATATTACAATGATGGAATGATGCAGATGCTAATTTATATAACGATTCTATCATTAGTAAACCTTACTGTTCATAAAAGAAAAGAAAAATGTCGACAAGATTGGTTAGCAATATTTATGGCAATTCATCTGGGCTTAAATATAAAATATTCAGGCCTTATTTTTTTGGGAGTATATTGTGCGGGATTTTATTTTTATTGGCTGATCAGCGATTTAGTAAATAAAAATGGAGATGTTAAAAAAAATTTTATTGATTCATCATTATTTTATGTCCTTGCTGTTGGAAGTGCAATTTGCTTTACAGGAAGTACTTCATATATTCGTAATCTGATTTATCATAAGAATTTGCTATATACAATGGTGGGAAAAGATAAGATAGAAATCATTGCTTCAATGCTTCCAGATTCATATGCAAATAAGCCATATGTTTTACAGTTCATTTGTTCACTTTTCTCGCATGCAGCTAATATCAGTGCAGGTTCAGAATTGAAACCATCTTTAAAATTACCCTTTGCATTTAATGTGGCTGAAATAGAAACAGGAAGTTTGTTTGATTTACGAATAGGTGGATGGGGACTTTTATTCAGTGGTATTTTTCTGATTAGTTTATGTGTATTGATTTTGGAGTGTGTGCATGATTATAAGAAAAAACAAAGAAAAGATATTTGGAAAATTTTACTTTTTGTAATAGCCTTGACTTTTATACAAACTATTTTTGTACCAGGATTGGCATGGGCTAGATATTTTGCACATCTATTTATTGTTCCAACGTGTGCCACGGGGATATTATTATATAAAAAGAACAGGAAAGAATTCTTTTTGGGATGTATGGTGCTTATTTTATTAATATTAAACTTAGTGAATTTTTCTTATTATAATTTTGAGCGTATTAATATTTCTCAGAAATCTAGATTGGAATTGGATCATTTAAGTAAGCTGAGCGAAGTTAATCCAGTATTAATTCATTTGAATGGAGGAGAATGTATGCAAGGTTATTTGTTTAATTTGATGGATGCCAATATTAATTATATTGTCGATTCAAATATGGAGGATGGAACAACAATTTTTAACTGGCGTATCAATTATAAAGAAACCTTGTAAGAATATAAAAGATACTTAGAGTATGATTCTAAATATTTTTAAGTATGGGCTGAGAAGTTTTGGATTAGGTTCAAATAGTAAGTCTAATTAATTTATAAAAGAATATATTTATGCGGCCGATAAGTTATGATGCTTGTCGGCTGTAATTCGATTAAAGAAAAATATATTAAAAGGTCATGAAGAAATGTTCTTAGGTGTAGAAATGAGTAAAAAGGTCGGATAGAGGAAGGATATATGGAGAGGTTGAAAGAGGTAAGGTTAAATGAGACAATTTTTAGCAGAGCAGAGCAGAGCAGAGCAGAGCAGAGCAGAGCAGAGCAGAGCAGAGCAGAGCAGAGCAGAGCGTAATAATTATATAGATTTTTTGCGAGGAATCGCATCTATCGGAATCATTGCGATACATACAGCTTTTTGGGCAGGGCAAAGCTATACACCAGAATGGTTCTGGAATCTAACCTTGTTGTTAGATGTCCCGTTTTTCTTCTATTTATCTGGATGGGCATCAAGTTATAAAAAAAGTGATATAAAAAAAACTTGTAAAAGTATACTTGACATATGGTGTAAATGGATATTTTTTGTTTCAGTGGTATCGGTGTTTTGTTTTTTTTCGCATTTTTTTCCGTTTTCTTTTGAAGGAGTATCTGATATTAAGGATCTTTTTCAAAATTATATGTTTAATGTTAGCATACCAGGATTCTGCGTTGTAGCTGGTTCAATATGGTTTTTGCCATGTTACTTTGTTTTGATTTTTGTGAATGCAATAATTATGACGATACTAGAAGGCTTTGCTGGAACGACCGAGAATAAAAAAACATATATGTGGATACTGATAGGTGTATTTATTTGGATATCATATGGTCAATATTTTTTTGGTTTAGATGTTCAATATTTCCTCTTTTACAGTTTTTTTTGGATGCTGGGAATGAATAAAATGGGAAAAGCCAAGAACGTGCGTCAATTGCTGATGCTTTTGTCCTTACTAGCACTGGGTACGATGTTTTCATCGTATTTACAAGGGTTACCTTTATATGACTTACAATCGGCAAAATTTCCACCATCAATAAAATACGGGTTTGCTTCTTTGATTACAATCGTATTAGCTAAGTATTTTGAAGGACGATATAGCGTAAAGAAAAATTTTATCGAGCATATTGGAAAAAATGCAATTTATTATTATTTTGCACAAGGAATTGGTAGTTCAATTAATTATTATGTGGTAGGCATGGTTAATTTAAATAATTGGTTATTTAAATGGATATTAGCTTATGGCGTAAATTTTCTCGTTACAATACTTATTGCTGAAGCACTCTCATTCATGTATTCAAAATTAATAATAAAGCGCATATATAGTGGACTTTTTGTAAACAATTAATTGATGGTTTTATAAGGTGGATGCATCATATTGAAATATTTGTTATTGATTTATTTATAATGATGGAGTTTATAAAGTTGAAATTTCTCTAATTTGGGTCCTTACTCTCATAATTGAGGAATATGTATATAGAAAATTGTTTATTATTACGTTTTAGGGAGAGAATAAGTGTTGAAAAAATATATAAAACTACTTCGCGTAAAGCACTACATAAAAAATTTGTTGATTTTTATTCCTATGTTTTTTGGCGGTGTATTTTTTGATTTTAGCAAATTAACAGCTGGGATGGTTGGCTTTTGGTGTTTTTCTTTTATTTCTTCAGCAATTTACATATTAAATGATTTGAAGGATATAGAGAAAGATAGAAAGCATCCTATTAAGAAAAATAGACCATTGGCTAGTGGGCAAATAAAACCCAGAGTAGCGATAGTTATTATGAGTTTATGTATAGGTGTATCGTGCGTGCTATCATTTTATTTGGATAACTTTCGTTCGTTTGTTTTGCTTATATCATATTTGGGGTTAAACGTTGCATATAGCATGGGCTTAAAGAATAAGCCTATTATTGATATTGTAATATTAGCAGCAGGTTTTGTGATTCGGATTTTTTATGGGGGAATGATTACGGGTGTCTCTATATCAAAATGGCTTTATTTGGTAATTACATCGGGAAGTTTATATATGGGACTTGGAAAACGGCGCAATGAGATGAAAAAACAAACAGATACTAGAGATGTTTTAAAGTACTATAATGTTGATTTTTTAGATAAAAATATGTATGTATGCGTGGCATTAACAATTGTATTTTATGCGTTATGGACATATGAAATGCCAAATGCGCAAATTAGTTGGACTATTCCAATATTTATAATTTTGTTAATGAGTTATAGCCTAGATGTGGAAGGAAATTCGGATGGAGATCCTGTAGAGGTGATTTTACATGATAAAATTTTGATAGGGATTTTGATCCTATATGCATTATTTATTTTTGGATTATTATATGTGGTGTGAAAATTATGAATGTATATGATTTTGATAGAACGATTTATGATGGAGATAGTACAATAGATTTTTATTTATATTCTATAAAAAAACATCCGGTAATTTTAAGGTGTTTGCCACGACAACTTATTTCTATAATAAAATATAAACTTAAACTTATTAATAAGACAGAGATGAAAGAAGGTTTTTATGTTTTTTTTAGAATGATACCAGATATTGATTACGACATTGATATGTTTTGGAATAAAAATGAAAATAAAATTTGTAGATGGTATATGGAAAAAAAGATGGTTGATGATGTAATTATATCGGCATCTCCGGAAATATTATTAACAGAGATTTGTAAACGACTAGGAATAAAATATTTGATTGCGTCTAAAGTTGAAAAAATAACAGGGAAGTACTATGGGGAGAATTGTTATGGAAAGGAAAAAGTAGTACGTTTTCAAAAGCGGTTCCCTAATGAAAATATCGATGAGTTCTATTCGGATTCATATTCAGATGAACCGTTGGCAAGAATTGCAAAAAAAAGTTATCTTGTCTCTAAAACATCTAAGAAAATTTGGTATATAAATTGATGTATAAATAGCTTCCTGTATAATTCAAAGTGTAGAAAGTAAATGATTTTACAAAAATAGATACCTAAGTTAAACTTTTATTGCTGACCGGCCAATTAGCTACGTAACTCTTTTTACTGTGGAATAGCTAATATTGGCTGTTTTTTATTGACACTATGTTCAATTATGCATATACCATTTACACTTTCATTTATAGTTACAATAGGAGTTATTTTATCCTTATCATATGTACATATGAAAGTGATGGATAGGATTATAAAATAAAGCAACAGATAGATAATGTTATATATGTGATGGAGGAGAAAGACATGGATGCGACTCTTATTATTATGGCTGCTGGTATCGGCTCACGGTTTGGAACAGGCATTAAGCAGCTTGCAAAGATGGCTCCAAATGGAGAGATTATCATGGATTTTTCAATCTATGATGCGAAAGAAGCTGGATTTACAAAGATTGTTTTCGTGATCCGGAAAGCGATTGAGCAGGAGTTTAAAGAGATAATCGGAGATCGCTTATCCAGGTTTATGCCGGTGGAATATGTGTATCAGGAGTTGGATGATCTGCCGGAAGGCTATGAGGTTCCGGCAGGAAGAGTGAAACCATGGGGAACCGGTCAGGCGATTTTAGCTTGTAAAGATGTGGTAAAGGAACCATTTGTGATTATCAATGCGGATGATTATTACGGAAAAGAGGCATTTATGAAGCTTCATGAGTTCTTGATTTCCGAGAATGAGAATAAAGAGAAGATGAACCTTGCCATGGCTGGATTTTCTTTGAAGAACACGCTGAGTGAGAACGGAGCTGTAACCAGAGGTGTCTGTGTGGCAGATGCAAATGGATATCTGGAGAAAGTGATTGAGACAACGGGAATTCAGATAGTGGATGGAAAAATACAGTGCGATAATGCGGAAGTCAGCAAATGGATTACATCAGATACAATGGTATCTATGAATATGTGGGCGGGATATCCGGATTTTTTGCGGTATATAGATGAAGGATTTGCCAGATTCCTTGATACATTAGGGGAAAATTCAGAGAAGAAAGAATATCTTCTCCCGAATATTGTGGCGGAATTGCTGGAAAAGAATTTGGCGGCTGTAAAAGTCCTGAATACATCGGATAGATGGATTGGTATTACATATAAGGAAGATATAGAACCGGCACAGGAGAAGTTTCGATTTATGATGAAATCTGGCATATATCCGATGCAGTTATGGGAGTAGTAATGTATAAAAAATTAAGAAGGTTTAGATTATGAATTTTTTTGAGAAGTTGAAATTATTAAAAAAGAATAATGCTACTGAAATGAATTACAAGATGTTATTTCAAAACATTATAAAGGGTATATATCTGTCCGTATTTTTGATAATAATTTTAATTTGTGTTTTTTTCCCTAAGATTGAATATGCAAATAAATCTCTTTGTGCGAATTTTTTGTCGCCATGGGTGCTAATGTTTTTGGGAACGATTTTTTTTGCTGTAGTATATACTGTGGCAAATTGTTTTAACTTTAAAAACAGTAAAAAAACTATGATAGTCGTTTCGATACTGTTTTTCTTTTTGAACCTTTTTTGTGTGTATAATTATTATTTTTATACAGGGTGGGATTCTTCCGAATTAATAAATTTTTCTAATTCATATATACACCATCAAAATGCAAATGATTATCAATGGTATTTTTCAAGATACCCTAATAACCTGTTTTTGGCAGAAATTTTCTCTATAATCCGATTTGTGGCACATAATATAGGATTCCATGATTATGAATATTTTGCTATTTTGACAGTTCAATGTTTTTTAAATGCCGTAACAGGCTATTTATTATTTCATATAATTAAGTATTTATTTGATGATACAAAAATTTCGCTGTTTGGGTATGTTGTTTATGTTCTTTTGGCTGGAATATCTCCATGGATTTCTATACCGTATTCGGATTCTATGGCATTGATATTTCCTACGTTGATTTTATATCTTTATATTCATAATAAAAAGAAGAATTCTATGTTAGTGTGGTTCTTCATAGGTCTTTGTTCAACGGTGGGATATAAAATAAAACCTCAAACATTTATCGTTTTTATTGCAGTTATTTTAGTTGAAACATTTTGCGTTGCAGGAAAGAGAGAATTGAAAAAAAGTTTCTTGAATGATTTGATTGCTATTTTTGGCGCTTTCATGGGGCTGTGTATAATTAAAGTTGGAATTTCGGCGATGAATTTTCCGGTTGATAAAAACATGTCTTTTGGAATTGCACATTATTTTATGATGGGTATGAATCCTGCTGATATGGGAAATTTTTCTGATAAGGATGTTGAATTTTCTGCATCATTTTCAACTTGTGCAGAAAGAAACGCAGCAGATTTGTATGTGGCAATTAATCGTATTAAAAATATGCATGTACTAGGCTTGGTGCAGCAATTTGCGCGAAAAATATTATCCAATTATTATAATGGTACATTTAGCTGGGCTGCAGAAGGTGGATTCTTTTTGGAAGTATTTCCTCCGAAAGCGACACCAATATGTGAGTTTTTGCGTGGTTTGTATTATACGGGACAATATGGAGACATCGGAAAATACTATATTTTATGGTCAAATTTTGAACAGATGATATGGTTGACAATTATATTTTTAAATGTGTTTGCATGGCATGCAACTAAAAACAATCGTGTATGTGTGATTATGTTAAGCATCTTAGGGCTGACACTGTTTGAATTAATTTTCGAAGCACGTGCAAGATATTTATTCACATATATTCCACTATATATTATATTGTCTCTCTATGGATTCCAATATATAAGATCAAGATTAAATACTTTTAGAGAACGATATAAAAGATCGGAAAGGTAAAATTTAAAATGAATACCATATTATACATTATTATTCCTTGTTACAATGAGGAAACAGTTCTTCCAATTACATCAAAGATGTTTTTGGATAAGCTGACTTCTTTGATTCAGTCTAATACGATTTCTAACAGCAGCCGTATCCTTTTTGTGAATGATGGAAGTAAGGATAAGACATGGGAAATCATTTGCAATCTGGCAAAACAAGATGAACATTTTATAGGAATCTCTCAGAGCCGTAACCGAGGCCATCAAAATGCGGTTCTTGCGGGTTTGATGGAAGCGAAAGATAAATGTGATATTACAATTTCCATTGATTGTGATGGTCAGGATGATATTAATGCTATGGACGAGATGGTGGAGCAGTATAAGCAGGGATGTGAAATTGTCTATGGCGTCAGAAGTAAACGTGATACAGATACATTTTTTAAACGTTTTACAGCAGAAGGATTTTATAAACTTTTAAACTGGATGGGTGCGGAGGTTGTCTATAATCATGCGGATTATCGCCTTGTCTCAAGTCGGGTGTTAAAGGAGTTTGCTAATTTCAAGGAGGTAAATCTTTTTTTGCGTGGGATGTTTCCGCTGGTTGGCTTTAAGAGCACAAGTGTTTATTATGAGCGTCATGAAAGAATTGCAGGAGAAAGCCATTATCCATTAACGAAAATGTTGAGCCTTGCGTTTGATGGTATTACGAGCTTGAGCATAAAACCTATTCGAATTATTACAGCGCTTGGTACGGTGATTGCAGGACTCAGTTTTCTTGGAGTTATTTGGTCGATCGTGATGCGTTTCATGGGAAATGTAGTTGCCGGATGGTCGAGCATGACATGTATTATTTGCTTGATTGGCGGAGTGCAGCTGGTTTGTCTAGGGATTTTAGGTGAATATATCGGAAAGATTTATATGGAAGTCAAGCATCGGCCGAGATATATTATTAGTGAACGGACAGAAGTAAAAGATACTTCTAATTCACATAAGAAGGTTCACTATTAAGTCTGGGGGGTGCCTGAATGGAGAGACAGGAAATGGAAGGAAAGCAGCGCAGGAAGGCTCTTCTGGTTACCCATGTCAGCGGCTTTGTCCCGCAGTTTGAGATGAACAATGTCCATATTTTACAGAAAATGGGATACGAGGTTCATTATGCCTCAAATTTTCATACGCCGTCCTATGGAACGGATAATCACCGTCTGGATGGAACCGGGATTATCTGTCACCAGATTGATTTTGTACGGAGTCCGTTTGATAAGCGGAATTTTCAGGTGTACCGTCAGATGGTTGAGCTGATGCGCCGGGAAAATTTTTCGCTGGTGCACTGCCACACACCGATGGGAGGTGTGATGGCGCGCCTGGCGGCCCATGCGACGGGGACTGGCCCGGTGATTTATACGGCGCATGGATTCCATTTTTTTAAAGGGGCGTCGTGGAAGAACTGGCTGTTTTATTATCCGATGGAAAAGTTTTTATCGAGGTATACGGATCAGCAGATCTGTATTAACCGAGAGGATTATGAACTTGCGAAACGGAAATTCCATGCGAGGTATGTGGATTATGTGCCGGGTGTGGGGATAGAGGAAGATAATTTTTTTAAAATGGGGGAAAAGGAACGTCAAAAGAAGAGAGAGAGTCTGGGCGTGCCGCCGGGACGGGTAGTGCTTTTGACGTCCGGGGAGATGATTCCGAGGAAAAATCAGGAAGTGCTGTTTCGGATGCTGGCGAAGCTGAAGGATTCGGAAAAGGAGTCAGTTTTATCGTTGGAACGAAATGAAACGGCAGATGAGCAGGAGGATGCTGGAACAGGCAGGCGAGTTGAGAGATGCAGCTATGAACGGCTGCATCTTTTATTATGCGGACATGGCGAATTGAAGGAGTATTTGCAGGATCTGGCAGCGCAGCTTGGGATAGCGGATCATATATCATTTTTGGGTTATAGGGAAGATATGGCGGAGATTTTTGGTGCTTCGGATATCTTCCTTTTTCCGTCTTTCCAGGAAGGACTGCCGCGTGCGATGCTGGAGGCGATGGCGAGCGGACTGCCGGTGGTTTGTTCGGAGATCCGGGGCAATACGGACCTGATGGGAGAGGAGTGGACTTTATCTGAGGATGGAAGCCAGAAAATCTGTCCGGGCGGAATGATGATTGAGAAGATGCAGGATGAAGAAGTCTGGGCGCGGGCACTTTTGTATATGCTGGAACATATGGATGAATGGGACCGGATGGGCGAGGTGTGCAGAAAGCGAAGCCGTCTGTTTGGCCTGGATGCAGTGGGGGAAAAGATGGAGAAGATTTACAAGAGACTGCTGGGAAGAGAGTCGGAGAGAGGATAAAGGAGTCATGAAGGAGAAGATGGTATTTGCGCCAGCCAGCGTATTGTTTTTATTGTTTGTTTTTTTGAAACAGTTTTATCTATTTCCTTCGGGAGGAATGGGAGCGGCGGATGTTTGTCTGCTGCTCTCTTTTTTTATTTTACTGGCTGGATGCTTGAAAAAGAAGGAACGAATCGGACGGGTTCGGGAAGATGGTTTTTTCTATGTGTTTTTGCTGTTTGTGATAGGGATTAATGCATATTATGGTATACGGCTGGGGCGGAATGAGTTTTTCCGGTATACGTTTTTCTGGATTTATAATGCCTGTGCGATATGGACGTTTCGGAAGCTGGTGGATCAGGAGAATGAAACGTTTTTATTGTGGATGAACCGGGTGGTGAAGGTAAATATCGTTTTGCAGCTTCTGGTATATGCATCGGGCCATGGACGGATTTTTCATGAATACTGGGGCGCGGTGCGGTACCAGGGAACGTTTAATGATCCGAATCAGCTGGCGTTTTTCTTATTTATGATGGTGCTGCTTTTGTACCTGTACCGGTGTCGGTTCGGCGATCGGAGCTTTCTTATTTTTTACTTGCTGGCTTTACCGGTGCTGGCGGCATCGAAATCGACGGGAATTCTGCTGGGCTTTCTGGTTTTTACCTTGCTGGCAGGAGCGCATGCACTCTATCTGGAGGGATGCAGGAGAAAGGTTCCGTCGAAGGTGTGGATCGTGGGAATCTGTGGTGGATTTCTTTTGTTGGGCGTGTTTTTGTGGTGGATATGGCCAGCGGCGGATTTCGATGTGAAGACCGTGGATTACAATATGCTGACCCGGATTCAGGAGAAGATCTGGAAAGTTGCACATGGCGGACTTTTGGGACTGTTTCTGGATCGCGGCATGGAGAAGCTGGTGCTTTACCCACAATACCTGTTATACGGCGCAGGCGAGGGCGGATTTGACCGTTTCACGCTGACCAGCCAGATCAATGAGATTCATTGCTGCCTGTTCAGTGTATTATTCTGCTATGGAATAATCCCGACGGTTTTCCTACTTATCTGGCTGGTCCGGAATCTGCGGTATATGAATGCGGCGATGATGTGTGCGGTGGCAGGGATTTTGGCGGAGAGTTTCTTTTTGGTGAATTACCGGCAGCCGATGTTTTGGATGATTTTGGTGTATGGGAGTGTGATAAGGGAGAAGGAGAGTGAAGGTAGGCTTTTTTCTTAACAAATGTGGTTAGGAAAAAAATTTACATTTGGAAATATTTAAAATTTGCTGCTCCTAGTTGATTTTTTTTGAGGATTGAAATTAGCAATAAACTTAAAATAACTCGAAAACTTGACTTTTAACATTGGCTAAGTTAAAATGAAAAAAATTGAGTTAAAAAGGGGAATGGGAAATATGCTTACAAGCGTATTCGGGATTTCTACAAAATATGAAGCATGGAATCATCAGGATTCTTTGCCTGTTTATATTGCAGGGAGTTATAATTTTCACACAGCATATATTGGAAACAGACGCTGTATAATGCTTACTCCGACAGAAGAACTTGCCACACTTCCGGCATTGAAAAAACAGATTACAAAAATACAGCAGATTGATAATGTACCAGTCGTATTTGAACTTGCGTCGGTATCTAATTATCGAAGAAAAAGCCTTATAGAAAATAATATACCGTTTATTACTGATAAGCAGGTCTTTCTTCCTTTCATTGGGACAATGCTTTCTGATGAGAAAGAACCCCAAAAGCTGACAGATAAGTTTGTTTGCTCAACACAGCAGTTGTTTTTGTTTTATCTGTATAGTAAGAAAAAACGATTGTATATTTCAGAAGCCGGAAAAGTACTTCCATTTACAGCAATGACCTTGACCAGAGCAGTAAAGCAGTTGGAAGCGACGGATTTGTTTCTTGTAGCAAAAGACGGTGTCAACAAGTTTATTGAGTCAAAATATAACAGAGATGAATTATTTGAAAAAGCAAAAGTATATTTGACAACACCTGTCCGCAAAGCAGGATATATAGATAAGACGCAAGTTACAGAAAATATGGTTTTTGCAGGGGGAACGGCACTTTCTGAAAAAACAATGCTAAATCCAAGCCGAGTTGCTACCTATGCAATCAGTGAGAAGGATTATGATAAAACTTTACTGACCGATGAATTGATAGACCCAGATAAGCAGGTAAGACTTGAATTATGGGCATACAACCCGAAACAATTTTCAGAGGATAACAGTGCTGACGATATTTCCATTGTTTTATCTTTTGGAGATACAAACGATGAGAGAATTGAAGAAGCAGTAGATGAATTGCAAGAAAGAAGGTTGAAGGAGTAATGGTCAGCGGATTTACAAAATTTAAGGAAAGATTTCAGGGTTTTGAAAATCAATATGTTATCATCGGCGGGACAGCTTGTGATTTGATTATGGAAAATGAAGAATTACCGTTTCGTGCTACAAAAGATGTAGATATTGTATTGATTGTCGAATCCATAACAGCAGAGTTCGGCAGGCAGTTCTGGGAGTATGTCAAGGAAGCAGGATATGAGCATTTGAATAAAAGTACCGGAAATGCACAGTTTTATCGTTTCACATCTCCGAAAAGCAAAGAATATCCATATATGATAGAAATATTTTCCAGAAATCCGGATTTTCTTATATTGGAAGATGATGCAGTTCTCACACCGCTTCCGATAGACGATGAAATCTCCAGCTTGTCGGCAATCCTTTTAAATGAAGCGTATTATGAATTGCTAAAAACCGGACAATTGATGGTTGATGGCATTCCGGTATTAAGTCCGACTTGTCTGATACCATTTAAGGCGAAAGCGTGGCTGGATTTAAAGGAACGCAAGCTGAATGGGGAGCAGGTTGACAGCAAAAATATAAAGAAACATAAAAACGATGTGTTCCGATTAGCACAGTTAATCACAGCCAATACAAGGCAAGTTCTCAGTCCGGAAATAGCAGAGGATATGAAAAAGTTCTTATCTGAAATAGCTGATGAAACAGTGGATTTAAAGTCCTTGGGTATAAGAGGAACAGATAAGAAGAAAATGACAGATATGTTGTACCAGTGTTATGGGTTGAAGGATAATACATAGTAAAAGTGTTCTTGAAGATTTTGGACTCGCCCTGAGAGGGGAGGGTGCGGACATTTTCTTGGACAGGTTAAACAGCCAATCCAAGTCTACGTCTGTACTCCATAGGACTCATGTATCCTAATGGAGTATTAATAAGGTATTGTGTCCAAATTGAGAGTTTGTTTTGGGGAATGCTTGAAGCTGACGGGATATTCTTGTTTAAATTGTCGTTGTATGTTATAAATAAACCACAAGCATAACAACACGTGACAAGGAGAAAACCAACATGTACGATTATTTAATAGTAGGCGCCGGTCTCTACGGTGCCGTATTCGCCCATGAGGCGAAGAAAGCGGGCAAGAAGGTTCTGGTAATTGACCGCCGCCCGAATATTGCAGGAAATGTGTATACAGAGCCGATGGAGGGCATCCAGGTTCACAAGTATGGCGCGCATATTTTCCATACGAATAATAAAGAGGTCTGGAGTTATGTGAACCAGTTCGCGGAGTTTAACCGTTTTACAAACTCCCCGGTGGCGAATTACCACGGCGAGCTGTATTCCCTGCCGTTCAATATGTATACGTTCAACAAGATGTGGGGGGTCGTGACTCCGCAGGAGGCAGCGGCGAAGATCGAGGAACAGCGCAAGGCAGCAGGCATCACGGAGCCGAAGAATTTGGAGGAGCAGGCGATCAGCCTGGTTGGCACGGATATTTATGAGAAGCTGATCAAGGGCTATACACAGAAGCAGTGGGGAAGAGAGTGCAAGGATCTTCCATCCTTCATCATCAAGCGTCTTCCGGTTCGTCTGATCTTTGACAACAACTATTTCAACGCCCTGTATCAGGGAATCCCGGTGGGCGGCTATACGAAGATGGTTGCCAATATGCTGGACGGCATCGAGGTTCGCCTGGAAGAGGATTATTTTGAGAATAAGGCTGATTGGGATGCGATGGCAAAGAAAGTAGTTTACACCGGCGCGATCGATGCGTATTTTGAGTATTCGTTGGGCGTTCTGGAGTATCGTTCTGTGCGCTTTGATACTGAAGTGCTAGATATCCCGAATTTCCAGGGCAATGCGGCAGTGAACTATACAGATGCGGAGACTCCGTGGACGCGTATTATCGAGCATAAATGGTTTGAGTTTGGTAAGGATGCCGATGGCAATGATCTGCCGAAGACGGTCATCAGCCGTGAGTACAGTTCGGAGTGGAAGTTAGGCGATGAGCCGTACTATCCGGTCAATGATGCGAAGAATGGTGCTCTGTATGAGAAGTACAAAGAGCTGGCCAAGAAGGAAGAGAAGGTAATCTTTGGCGGCCGTCTGGGCGAGTATAAGTATTATGATATGGATGCGGTGATTGCTTCGGCGTTGGAGCTGGTGAAGAAGAAGCTGTAGGAGAATTTTTGATTTTTATCCGGATCGGCGGATGGTTTCGGAATCATGAAATGGATGGGAAGCTATCTGCTGATTCAGATAAAATGGTGAAATGAAAATTGCAAATTTTTAAATTGCTAAAAAATTGTAATTTCGCTTGAATCTTACGGATTATAATGTTATATTATATATAAAGGATGCCACCGATAGACGGTTTGGTTCCCTAGTGATTAAGACAAGAAAATAGCCGCAATCGTGTCAGGATGGGCGGCTATTTTTTGCGCTTTTTTCTACATCTTTGCCAAGTGAATATCCGGCTTTGAAGCAAGTTGCGCCGAAACTCAAAATCGCTAGTACAATTCCAATGATTTCCATATGGCATCCCTCCTCTCAGGTAGATTCCCTTGCAGGTATCTATGTAATCAGAGGGTACGCAGCCCTCTGAAAGAGGACCAAGCCGCCTACCGTGTTATGGTGGCATCCATAGATTGATTGTATCACATTTCTTTTAAATTCGAAAGTTTTTTGCACTGTTTAAATAAAAAAATGCACATATTATTTTTGCGTTGGCATCAATTTCTCCAAATCCTCCATCATTCTCCCCAAATCCCGTTCCACCACCTCATACACCAGTACATCCGGCTTATTTTCGTTCAAAAATTCCGGCTCGAATGCCTGCCAGTGATAGAAATCGGTATGCGCGAAGTATTTCGGCAGTCCTGCTAACAGGGCGGTTCCGAAGGAGTCACGGTAGATCGTGATGCGTCGCGGGTCGGGCGCCTGGTCTGCTGAGATGTGGGCGATGTTGCCATTGTCGGAGGCGCTGTCGTAGTGGATGGTTACGTTGTTTCGATACCCGGATACATCTGCTTTGGTATCGTCGCACATGGATTCTGGCATGTGGAACAGGTTCGCCAGATCGCCCGGATCGCGTGGCTCATAGGTGACAGTGACGTCCTCGATCGGCGTGGAGGTGCCGCCAGCGGCATCGATGATCTGCCCGGAGACGAGAAATCCGGCAGCATCGTTCCAATGGGTGTCGGTTTTGAAATACCACTGATAGTCCCGGCGGTTTTTGAGCTCCGGGTATGGATTGACAACTGGGACATTTGTGTGTATTTCCAGATAATCGAGCAGTTCACTGCGGCGGGTAGGTCCGTCCGGTGCGGTGAAGCCATCCGGGAGGAATTCGCTGTATACACCTTCTTTGTTGGGCGCACACAGGAAGATAAATTCAGTTCCCTGTTTTTCCCAGGCATCGTGAACGGTCTGGAGTTTTTCGGCCAGCATACGAAGTTCCCCGGCGGAAAAACGGTTGGTGCCGAGGAAGTCCTCGACAGAGCTTCCGAGCGTGTAAAAGTACCAGCCATCTTTTCCGGTGATGACGTCCTGCGAGTCTCCGAACTGGAATAAGGAGAGGTTTAAGCGGGCGTTCAGGCTTAAGAAGCGGTTGCGGAACGCCGCGTGGTCGTTGATCCAGTCCTCAACACCGGATGGAAAGGTATCGATGGTTTCCAGCGACAGAGTTGGAAATGCCGCCAGACTGCGGTTTTCGCCGGTGCCCTCATCGGCTGTGGTTTTCAGGATAGGAAACAGCAGGTTGGGGGAGAGGATGCAGGCGAAGAAGACTGCGATCATGATATGAGTGCGTTTCATAGGATAAAGTCCTCAATTCATAAATTTTTATTCATTTCTTGAATTTTCCGTAGTGTTTATGGTTTCATTGATAGCATTTTCGGAAGATTCGCCGTTTACCTCTTTTTGAATAGTAGCTTCTTCCGGTATATTTGTTTTTTTCAGTTCATCGTCCTTTTTCGGCTTTTCAGCCGCTTCGGAAGCATCGGTTTCTTCTATTATTTCTGCGTCCTCCACCGCCTTCTCCGTCGTTTTCTCCACCAAATCAAACGTTACCTGCGCCTTAAACAGATCCCCATCGATATACAAACTAAACTGCCCGTTCTGCAATTCCGTCAGATCTTTGGCGATCGATAGTCCCAGCCCGCTTCCCTCGGTGGTGCGGGCGACGTCGCCGCGCACGAAACGTTCGGTCAGCTCGTCGGCACGGATGTTGAGCGGATTGGCAGATATATTTTTGATGGTGAAGACTGCCTGGCCAGCAGTACCGGTTTCTGGATTTCCGGGAACGCGGGCGAGGTCTACGTAGACGCGGCTGCCCTCCATCGCATATTTGCAGACATTGTTGTACAGGTTTTCAAGTACGCGCCACAGGCGGCGTCCATCGGCGCGGATCATCAGCGGTTCCCGCGGGGCATTGATGATGAGCTGCAGATGTCTGGCATCCAGTTTTTCTTCAAATTCGCCGTTGGTCTGAAATGCCATCTGGACGAGGTCAATGTCGGTAAATTCAAGCTTCACATTGCCGGAGCTTGCCTTGGATGCCTCGACGAGGTCTTCAATCAGTGTTTTGAGACGCTGTGATTTCTGGTCGAGCACATCAAGATAGGCGTTGATCCGCGCATCTTCAATATGTTCCCGTTTCATTAGGTTTACATAATTTATAATCGAGGTCAGCGGCGTTTTGATGTCGTGTGAAACGTTGGTAATCAGGTTGGTTTTGAGGCGTTCGCTCTTCATTTTCTCCTGAAGGGCGGTTTCAAGACCGGAACTGATGTTGTTGAGTCCCTCTGCCAGCGTGAGCTCCGGACCGTCAAATTCATCGAGATCAAGCTGATAGCTGGTCTCCCCGGCGGAGAGCTGGCGGACGGCATCGCGGATGGATTCCTGTTCGCTTGCCTGCCGGAACAGTATGTAAAAGATCCACAGGTTAAACAGCAGAAATACCAGCACAGTCAGACCTGTCAGCAGGTAAACAACGTATAAATTTGCATACACGCGGTCCCAGAAATACCAGGCAAGGCTGATAAGCGCTGTGTTGATTGCAAGATAGAGAACAAATCCGATGCCTAGGCGGCTGCGGAAGTTCTGCCGTGTTTTGAGGATCAACATTTTCTTCTGAATCCGGCAGATCAGGCTGGAGGTCCACAGGGTACCGGCGCGGTAGCGGCGCAGGAGGCTGAAAAAGAGCAGCAGTCCGCCCAGATACAGGACCAGCGCCTGCAGGCTGTGATCGGAGAAGTACCAATACTGCGATGGAATGACCAGATGCAGGATGCGGATGAGAATCAGGTCGCTTACAACCAGGGCGATCGCGGTCATGGCGGCAAAAAAGACGATGCCGGTTTCAGTGCCGCTCTTGTCGAAGCCGTGCAGCGTCACGTCGAAGCTGCGGTAACTCTGGTAGCCGGACACCCGGAACAGAAACAGGAAGCTTAAAAGCAGTCCGATCGTTGCAAAGATTGTCAGTGCAAATCCGGTCAGATACAGGTGCTGCCGGTGCAGGTATGCGGTATGCGTGCGCGCGTAAAGGTCAGTGACTGGATAATTTGTATCGATTCCGATCAGCAGATAATAGTCGCTGCCGGTGTACGGGTTATTGGATGCCAGTGCGGAAATGCTGCTGAGCGGGATCGCTTTCATGTTGGTGTCGTAGAAAACGGAATTGCCCGGCAGGTACGCGTAGCGCCCGTATTCCTTGACATTTTCCGGTGTCAGGGAATCGGTGTTTGTAAACTGGGTTGTTTCGCTCTGATCCGAATCTGGCTCCGTGTACTGGATTTTAAAATGCAGGTTGGATGGATTGGCGACGAAACGGTTATACACTGTGTAATAACGATGCAGTGTGTCCATGATCTCGACCGCCGCATCCTCCAATGTGCTGCGCTTCCGGCTGGCAGAACGGTAGCTGTAGATCCGCTGCGGCTCTTGAACCGACCATTCGACGTAGCCTTCGCGGCTCTTGACGCCGTCTGCCGGTTCAGAAACCTTCTGGCAGTTAAAGTCGTCGTCGAGCTGGTACCCCATGGATTCCAGATAGGAAATCAGGGAGGACAGGGAGAAATTTTCGGTCTCGCTTGGTCCAAAGGTCATTTTGAGCATCCGGCGCGAGAGGTCGATCGAGCTGTCGGCACCGAAGACGTCCTGATATTCCATATATAGGAAGATATCGTTCAGATCGTTATTAAATTGTGTGTTAAATTCCGCGGTGTCCTCATAAGGAACCGAGCCAATGCCGGTCAGCCCCAGCCCGAAATTTCCATTGATATACATGAGGCTGATACCGATGAGTCCCAGAATCAGGAAAAACAGATGCGCGAGGCTGGCGATCCATTTCTGGATCTGCATCGGAATATGTGAGAGTTTTGTCATAAATTTTGCAACTCCTAACTTCTGTTAGATGGATGATTCACATTTTTACTGCTTCTCAATTTTATATCCAACACCCCAGACAACCTTCAGATAGCGCGGCTCCCTCGGGTTAATTTCGATCTTTTCGCGGATATGGCGGATATGAACCGCAACTGTATTGTCCGCGCCGATCGCCTCCTCATTCCAGATCGCCTCGTAGATCTGGTCGATGGAGAAGACTTTTCCGGCGTTTTTAACGAGCAGAAGCAGGATGTTGTACTCGATCGGTGTCAGCTTGATGAGTTCGCCGTCCACGGTTACTTCCTTATTTTCATCGTTGATCTGCAAGCCGCCGCATTTGAATACGTGGTTGCCCATCTGATTGTTCATATTTCCCAGCTGCGTGTAGCGGCGGAGCTGAGATTTCACGCGGGCGACCAGTTCCAGTGGGTTAAACGGCTTCGTGATATAATCATCTGCCCCGATATTTAAGCCCAGAATCTTGTCCGCATCCTCAGACTTCGCGGAAAGAATAATGATCGGGATGCTGCTGGTTTCACGCACCTTCAGCGTCGTCCGGATGCCATCTAACCCTGGCATCATAACGTCCAGAATCATCAAATTCACGGTGTGCGTTTTTAAAAGTTCCAGTGCCTCCGCGCCGTCATATGCCTTGATAACCTCAAATCCCTCACCGGTTAAGTATATGTCAATCGCTTCCACGATCTGTTTGTCATCGTCACATACAAGAATACTCTGCATAGCAACTCCTCCTTTTAATAGGGTAATATATAGATAATATAGTATACAAATTTCTGTATAGATACAATAAAGATACCTATGTCTTATAATTATACAACGAAAAAGGAAACCGCGGTATCCTAATTTTTATGTATTTCAAGTGATGCGTATTTCAGGAGAAGAGCCGCCCCCAATCTGTAGGAAACATCACTCGCGCCGGCACTTAGCGAGGTTTTTTCGAGCTTAGTGTCCGCTGCAGCGAGTGCAAGAGCGAGAGCGTTTTCCGGAAGATTGGGGGCGGCTCTTCTCTGTCCGGGTTGCGTCTTCTCACCAGAATCCTGCCGTTCATTTACAAGTTATCCTTGACAAACCCCAGATTCTCCGCTACACTCTAAATTAATTTGAATATCAAACCATTTGAAATTAAAACTATCTTTTATAGAAGAAGCGGAGTTAAACGAGAAAATGACAGCTAGAATCATTGGAATCGGCGCGTATGCGCCGGAGCAGGTTGTGACGAATCAGGATTTGACGAAATTTCTTGATACAAATGATGCCTGGATCCGGGAACGGACGGGTATTGGAGCCAGACATATCTCGACGAGCGAGGGAACCTCGGCGTTGGCGACAGAGGCGGCGAAGCGCACGATCGCGGACGCGGGCATTTCTCCGGAGGAGATTGAGATCGTGATCGTGGCGACGTCTTCCCCGGATCGGGCGTTCCCGAGTGCGGCGGCGGATGTACAGGGAGCCATCGGGGCGAAACATGCGGTGGCGTTTGACATCACGGCGGCATGTTCCGGATTTATTTACGCCTTACATATTGTGCAGGGATTTATTCAGGCGGGCATCTATAAGACGGCGCTGATCATCGGAGCGGAGACGCTGAGCAAGGTGTTAGACTGGACGGACCGCAGTTCCTGCATCCTATTTGGCGATGGCGCGGGCGCGGCGGTTGTTCGGGCGGACGAGACGGGTGTGGTGAAGACGCTGGTCGGCAGCGATGGAACGAAGAACGACGTTCTGTACTGCCAGGCGAGAAGTCTTGAAAACTGCCTGACGGGCGGCAGACCGGAGCTTGGTTTTATGCAGATGGACGGTCAGGAGGTGTTCAAGTTTGCGGTTAAGAAAGTACCGGAGATTGTGAATGCGATTCTGGAGGAGACCGGAACGGACCGCGAGGCGGTACAGCATTATCTGCTGCATCAGGCGAATATCCGGATTCTGGAAGCGGCGTCCCGTCGTCTGAAGGTTCCGATGGATAAGATTCCGGTCAATATCGAGCGCTACGGCAATACATCGGCGGCTTCTATTCCGATTCTCCTGGATGAAATGCACCGGGACGGACGATTAAAACGCGGCGATACGCTGGTGATGGCAGGTTTTGGCGCGGGTCTTACCTGGGGCGCGGCATTGATGACCTGGTAGGTGTTACTGGGCACGTATGCGTGAACAGCAACTGGTAGGTGCCTGGAGAAGCAAAAAATATATAGCAAAACTAATGTACATTATTCTATTTTTTGATAAAATATAAGAACAGTGATTGCATTTTTGCGGTCACAAAAAGAAAATTCATTTAAAAAGGAGATTGAAACGATGTTAGAGAAAATGAAAGAAATTATTGCAGAGCAGCTGAGCGTAGACGCAGATTCCATTACCGAGGCTTCCTCTTTCAAGGATGATCTGGGCGCTGATTCCCTGGATCTGTTTGAATTAGTTATGGCTCTGGAGGATGAGTACTCCGTAGAGATCCCGGCAGAGGATCTGCAGAACCTGGCAACGGTAGGCGATGTTATGAACTACTTAAAAGAAAAAGGTGTAGAGGCATAATGAAAACAAAGATCACAGAAATGTTGGGGATTGAATACCCGATTATTCAGGGCGGCATGGCATGGGTGGCAGAACATCATCTGGCAGCAGCCGTTTCTGAAGCTGGCGGTCTGGGCTTAATTGGCGGCGCCAATGCACCAGGTGAGGTTGTCCGCGAGGAGATCCGCAAGGCGAGAGAGCTGACAAAGAAGCCGTTTGGTGTCAATGTCATGTTGATGAGCCCGTATGCGGATGACGTGGCAAAGGTAGTTGTGGAAGAAGGCATCAAGGTCGTAACGACCGGCGCCGGTATTCCAGGCAAATACATGGGCATGTGGAAGGAAGCCGGCATTAAGGTAATTCCGGTTGTCGCTTCGGTTGCACAGGCACGTCTGATGGAGAAGAGCGGCGCAGATGCAGTCGTTGCAGAAGGCATGGAGTCCGGCGGACACATCGGCGAGGCGACGACGATGACGCTCGTTCCGCAGGTGGTTGATGCGGTTTCGATTCCGGTGATTGCAGCCGGAGGTATCGCAGATGGACGCGGGATTGCGGCGGCATTTATGCTGGGCGCAGAGGCGGTCCAGATGGGAACCCGCTTCGTCGTATCTAAGGAATCCATCGTAAGCCAGGCTTACAAGGACAGAGTCATCAAGGCAAAGGATATTGATTCAACCGTAACCGGCATGAGTCACGGACATCCGATCCGCTGTCTTAGAAATAAGATGACGAGAGAGTATCTGAAGTTAGAAAAAGAGGGACGCCCCTTTGAAGAACTGGAGTATTTAACTCTTGGTACACTTCGGAAAGCAGTCATGGAAGGCGACGTGGACAACGGAACTGTCATGGCTGGTCAGATTGCAGGTATGGTGAAAAAAGAGCAGACCTGCAAGGAAATGATTGAAGAAATGATGGCCCAGGCGGAGGCGCTTTTGGGCAGAAAGTAGAGAGTGAGTGTAACGCTATGAGCAAAATTGCATTTATTTTTCCGGGTCAGGGCGCACAGACCACTGGCATGGGACAGGATTTTTATCAGGAAACGGAAACGGGACGCGGGATGTTTGAGAAAGCAAGTGAGATCCTTGGATTTTCAATGACCGATCTTTGCTTTGATCCAGAGCAGACGGACCGTCTGAATATCACGGAGTATACGCAGCCGGCGATGGTAACCGCCAGCCTTGCGATGATGCGTGTATTCATGGAACGTACCGGAATCCGCCCGGATGTGGCTGCGGGTCTGAGCCTGGGAGAATATCCTGCAATGGCAGCTGCAGGCGTTATGTCTGACGAAGATGCCATCCGTACCGTGCGGCAGAGGGGTATCCTGATGCAGGGCGAAGTCCCGGTTGGTCAGGGCGCCATGTCTGCCGTACTGGCGATGGATGCAGAGAAGATCGAAGAGGTGATCGCGCCGATCGAGGGTGTGCAGATTGCCAACTATAACTGCCCGGGACAGATTGTTATCTCTGGTAAGACAGAGGCGGTTGCCGAGGCAGGAGAGAAATTGAAGGAAGCGGGCGCAAAACGCGTTCTTCCGTTAAAGGTAAGCGGACCGTTCCATTCCAAGATGTTAGTGGGAGCTGGCGAGAAGCTTGGAAAGGTACTTGATACCGTTGAGATTCATACACCGGAGATTCCGTATATTGCGAATGTGACGGCAGATTATGTGACCGATGCAGCCGATGTAAAGCCGCTTCTGATGAAGCAGGTTTCTTCCTCCGTCCGCTGGGAGCAGACGATCCGGAAGATGTTAGCAGACGGTGTGGATACATTTATTGAGATCGGACCGGGTAAGACCCTGACTGGTTTCATGCGTAAAATCGACAAAAACGCGAAGGCGTTCAATATAGAGAAACTGGAAGATATCGACAAAGTAAAGGAGGCGCTTGGATGTTAAATGGAAAAGTAGCAGTTGTGACAGGTGCCAGCCGCGGCATTGGCCGTCAGATCGCTATTTCGATGGCGAAAGAGGGCGCTGTGGTGATCGTCAATTATAATGGCTCTGCGGCAAAAGCAGAGGATGTCGTAAAGGAAATTACCGAGGCGGGCGGACAGGCGGAAGCCGTTCAGTGCAATGTTTCGGATTACAGCGCGGCGGAGGTGTTCTTAAAGGACATTATCAGCCGCTATAAGAGAATTGATATTTTAGTCAACAACGCGGGCATTACCCGTGACAATCTTCTGATGAAGATGAGTGAGGAAGAGTTTGATGCCGTCATCGATACGAACTTAAAGGGCGCATTTAACTGCATTAAGCACGTATCCCGCCAGATGTTAAAGCAGAAGGGCGGACGCATCATCAATATTTCCTCTGTTTCCGGCGTGATGGGAAATGCGGGACAGGCAAATTACTGTGCGTCCAAGGCGGGCGTGATCGGACTGACCAAATCCGTGGCAAGGGAGATTGGAAGCCGTGGTATCACGGTCAACGCGATTGCACCGGGATTTATTGATACGGAAATGACCGCCGTTCTTCCGGACGATGTGAAGAAGGCGATGGGCGAGCAGATTCCGTTAAAACGTTTCGGTACGACCGAGGATGTAGCGCAGGCAGCCGTATTTCTGGCTTCTGACCGCGCAGCTTACATCACAGGACAGGTTCTGTGCGTGGACGGCGGTATGGCGATGTAGGGAAAAGGTGCTTTACAGATAGGCACTTTTGGAACCGAAAGTGGCGTACGATAACGTAGTGGCAGCGGATTTTGCCGATTTGGAATGCGAAGCATCGGCAAAATAGTGTCGCAGTTTGCACAACGTGTGAACTGTGACGATAGAAAGGCAGGTTTTTAGATGGGAAATAAGACACGTGTAGTAGTAACCGGTCTGGGAGCGATCACTCCGATTGGAAATGACGTAGCAAGCTTCTGGCAGGGATTAAAGGATAAAAAAGTCGGTATCGCGCCGATCACATATTTTGATACAACCGATTATAAGGCAAAGCTGGCAGGCGAGGTGAAGGATTTTGATCCGAAGAAATACATGGATCCGAAGGCGGCGAGACGTATGGAGCCGTTTTCCCAGTATGCGGTAGCGGCAGCCGGTGAGGCGATCGCACAGGCGGGTCTGGATATGGAAAAAGAGGATCCGTTCCGCGTGGGAACCAGCATCGGTTCCGGTATCGGAAGCTTACAGGCGATGGAACGTGAGCACAAAAAAATGCTGGAAAAAGGACCGAACCGCGTGAACCCGCTGCTCGTTCCGATGATGATCAGCAACATGGCAGTCGGCAATGTGGCAATGCATTATGGTTTAAAGGGCAAATCCATCAACGTGGTAACTGCCTGTGCGACCGGTACGAACTCTATCGGTGAGGCGTTCCGCTCGATCCAGTACGGCGAGGCAGACGTGATGGTAGCCGGTGGTACCGAGTCTGCGATCACACCGCTCGGTATGGCAGGTTTCGCGGCTCTGACGGCTCTTTCTACCAATGATGACCCGGAGACGGCATCCCGTCCGTTTGATAAGGACCGCGATGGTTTCGTCATGGGCGAGGGCGCTGGTATCGTAGTTCTGGAGTCCTTAGAGCACGCGCAGAAGCGTGGCGCAAAGATTCTGGCAGAGGTAGTCGGCTACGGCGGAAGCAACGATGCATTCCACATCACTTCCCCGGCAGAGGATGGAAGCGGCGCAGCGTATGCGATGGAGATGGCGCTCAAGGATGCAGGTATCGCACCGGAGAAGATTGATTACATCAATGCACATGGAACCAGTACACACCATAACGATCTCTTCGAGACGATGGCAGTGAAAAAAGCGCTGGGCGACCACGCTTACAAGGTAAAAATTAACTCCACTAAGTCGATGATTGGACATCTTTTAGGTGCAGCGGGCGGTGTTGAGTTTATCGCCTGCGTGAAATCCATTGAGGATGGATTTGTACACGCAACCGCAGGTTTAAAAGAGGCAGGCGAGGGCTGCGATCTGGATTACACGATGGGCGAGGGTGTTCCGATGGATATCCACTATGCCCTGACCAACTCCCTGGGATTTGGTGGTGTCAATGCCAGCCTGGTAATCAAGAAATTTGAGGACTAAATATAATTTGAGGATGTTTTTGTGTGGATGATTGAATGATTGGAAGCAGCGCACTGGAGCTGGCGGAAGAGACTTGCAGCATACAAAAATGATGTCTGGGAAAGCGAAAGAGGTAACTGAAATTATGATGGGAATTAAAGAGATCCAGGAGATCATCCCGCACCGTCATCCGTTTCTTTTGATCGACTGTATCGAGGAAGTGACACCGGGCGAGGGTGCGGTTGGATATAAAAATGTAACATACAACGAGCCGTGGTTTGCAGGTCATTTTCCGCAGGAGCCGGTCATGCCGGGCGTCCTGATCGTGGAGGCGCTGGCGCAGGTCGGCGCGGTTGCGATTTTAAGTGAAGAAGGAAATAAGGGCAGGACGGCATATTTCGGGGCAATCAACAACGCAAAATTCAAGAAAAAGGTAGTTCCGGGCGACAAGTTAAAGCTGGAGTGCCATATCATCAAGAGAAAAGGACCGGTCGGCATCGGAAGTGCGACGGCAACCGTCGATGGCAAGCTGGCTGTTTCCGCAGAGCTGACGTTTATGATTGGCTAATAAGTGAGGTTGAATAAGAGATGTTTAAAAATCTGTTTAAGAAATCGTATACTTCGATCAATACAAACGACCACGGTTCTGCCGGCGTAAGCCGTGCGGAGAGCGCGAAAGCAGATAAAAGGGCGGCAGAGGCAGCACAGGAAAAACCGGAGAAGATTCCGAGCCGTCCGACGGCGATGACGCCGGAAAGTCTGCGTTCTTTATGGCGTAAGTGTAATAAATGTGAGAAACCAATTCTGGTGCAGGATGTCAAGGACAACCTGTATGTGTGCCCGCGCTGCGGCGGATATTTCCGGATGCATGCGTACCGCCGGATTGAGATGCTGATCGATGAAGGTACCTTTGAAGAGTGGGATAAGGAGATGTCTGTGGTCAATCCGCTTGCATTTCCGGGCTATGAGGGCAAGGTTGAGGCAGCCAGAGAGAAAACTGAGTTAAATGAGGCGGTTGTCACTGGTAAGGGAAAGATTCACGGTTATGAGACTGTGATTGCGGTCTGCGACTCCCGTTTCCTGATGAGCAGCATGGGTCACAACATGGGAGAGAAGATTGCTCGTGCGGTAGAGCGTGCGACCGAGGAACGGCTTCCGGTTATCATCTACGCGGCTTCCGGCGGCGCGAGAATGCAGGAGGGCATGATCTCCCTGATGCAGATGGCGAAAACTTCCGCAGCCTTAAAACGTCATTCCGAGGCGGGACTTCTCTACATAAGCTTTATGACAGATCCGACCACCGGCGGCGTAACGGCAAGCTTTGCGTCCCTGGGCGATATCATCCTGGCAGAGCCGGGAGCGCTGATTGGATTTGCGGGTCCGCGTGTCATCGAGCAGACGATCGGCCAGAAGCTCCCGGAGGGCTTCCAGAGAGCCGAGTTCCAGCTGACACACGGTTTTGTGGATCAGATCGTGGAAAGAAAAGATCAGAAGCGTGTTCTGGGACAGATTTTGAAGCTTCACAGCCAGGAGCATGGCTGGGAGAAATGGAACGACGAGGCGGAGAACCACACAGAAGCGGCATCTGCATCCAAGGCAGAAAAAGCAGCTTCTGTGGCGGAAGGCAAGTTAAAGAGCCGGAAAGCACCGTTCTCCGGTATCATGCGCCAGAAGACCTTAAATAAGATCGCAGGTCGAGAGAGAGACGCCTGGGAGGCAGTACGCCAGTCCCGTAGCGCCGGACGTCTGAACGCCAGCGATTATATCCGGATCCTGTTTGACGATTTTACCGAGTTCCACGGCGACCGGTATTATGGCGATGATATGGCGGTCATCGGCGGTGTGGCATCCTTCTATGGAATGCCGGTCACGGTCATTGGACAGGAGAGAGGTAAATCCCCGAAAGACAGCATGAAGCACAACTTCGGCATGCCGTCTCCGGAAGGATACAGAAAGGCGCTCCGTCTGATGAAACAGGCGGCGAAATTTAACCGTCCGATCATCTGTTTTGTCGATACGCCAGGTGCATTCCCGGGTATGGAGGCAGAGGAGAGAGGCCAGGGCGAGGCGATTGCCCGCAACCTCTTTGAGATGTCGGATATGAAGGTGCCGATTCTGGCGATTATCACCGGTCAGGGCGGCAGCGGCGGCGCACTGGCGCTGGCGGTTTCCAACGAGGTATGGATGATGGAGAATGCGACCTACTCGATCCTTTCTCCGGAGGGCTTTGCTTCGATTCTGTGGAAAGATGCCAAGAGAGCCAGCGAGGCGGCGAAGGTCATGAAGATGACGGCAGAGGATCTGTATGAGCTTGGCATGATCGAGCGCATTATCTGCGAGGATGAGCCGGCAACCGATGACAACATCGAGGAGATCGGACGCATCATCGACCGCCATATGCGTGAGTTCTTCCAGTCCTGCGCGGAAAAGACACCGGATGAGATCGCGGAGCAGCGGTATGAACGTTTTAGAAAAATCTAAAAAATAGATATTGAAAGGGGGTTGCCGCGCGGCGGTCCCCTTTGTGAATATAGGAGATCGTATGAGTACAATTTTATCACAGTTAAAACCGCTGAAAATTGGTGATCTGACGGCGAAGCTTCCGATCATCCAGGGCGGTATGGGGGTTGGCATCAGCCTGTCCTCGCTGGCAGGAGCCGTGGCGGGGGCTGGCGGCATCGGCATTATTTCCACTGCCCAGATCGGTTTCCGGGAGCCGGATTTTGCCGAACATCCGCAGGAGGCAAACCTGCGCGCGATCGGTTCAGAGTTACAGAAGGCGCGCGCGATCGCGAAGGGCGGCATCGTGGGCTTTAATATCATGGTGGCAACGAAAAACTATGCGGAGTACGTTAAAACGGCGGTCAAGGCGGGCGCTGACCTGATCATATCGGGCGCAGGACTTCCTGTTTCCCTGCCGGAGTATGTGAAAGGGACGGCGACGAAGATTGCGCCGATCGTTTCCTCCGTTAAGGCGGCGACGGTCATCTGTCGGATGTGGGACCGCAAGTACCAGACCGCACCGGATCTGGTGGTCGTTGAGGGACCTCTGGCGGGCGGACATCTGGGATTTGACCGTGAGAAGCTGACCGAGCTGGAGGTAGACACGCCGCACGCAGCCGAGACATTCCATCAGGCGGAATATGACGAGGAAGTGCGGGGAATTATCGCGCTGGTTAAAAAATACGCGCAGAAATATGGCAAATCGATTCCGGTTGTGACGGCTGGCGGCATCTACGACCATGCGGATGTGATGCACCAAATGGAGCTTGGCGCGGACGGCGTGCAGGTGGCAACCCGTTTTGTGACAACCGAGGAATGCGATGCACCGATGGCATATAAGCAGGCATATCTGGATGCGAAGGAAGAGGACATCGTGATTGTCAAAAGTCCGGTCGGCATGCCGGGACGTGCGATCAAGAATGCGTTCTTAAAAGAACTGGAAAAAGGAAGACAGGCAGTGACACACTGTTACCAGTGTCTGGAACACTGTGATCCGGCGAAGATCCCATACTGCATCACGCAGGCACTCGTCAATGCCGCCCGCGGTGATGAAGATCATGCTCTGATTTTCTGCGGCGGAAATGCGTGGAGAGCAGAGAAGATAGAGACGGTTGAGGGCGTGATGCGGGCGCTGTGCGAAGGGTAGGATAGATTTTGGCAGGGTTCAGGGATGAGCCAAGATGAAATTTGCAAATAGTTCAGTGTAAAATGCAAAAATATAAAGAGAGGGCTTGCAAAATGCAGCCCTCTTTTGTGTATCCAATCATCCCCTAAAACGATTTAAACAAGCATAAATCTCCTGCACGCGCGGCATTGCCAGTCCCATGGCGGCATATGAAGCATCGCTGAACACAGAGAGCCCGTCTGCTTCATAGGCTTTTAAGAGTGTGGCAACCGTTTCCTGTACGGTGCAGCGCTCCAGAAGGCCTTTTTCCAGGCAGTAGCGCACCATCTGGGCAAGTGCGGCGGTCTGCTCGCTGTCGGCAAGCTGTTCGACGAAGCGCAGATCGACCGGCTCTTTGGCAACCTGGAAAGAGTGTTTGTCGTGGACACGGACTTTGATACGCGTGTTCCGGTCGGAATTTCGATCAGCTTCGCGGCGTCCTCCGCGACCGCGTTCAAAGCGTCCTGCATCGGAGGCGCTGCCGCCGCGATTGCCAAACCGTCCAGAACGACTGCTGTTTTCGCCCTCTTCCTGAGATTCACCGCCTGCTTCTGCGCGGCTGTCGCCAAAATTCAGCGCCATCGCGCCCACAGCCCGCCCTGTTCCGCCAGCCGCCAGCTTCCGTCCAGCCGTCGGGAGCTTGAACCCAGGCGCCTGGATGGCGGGTTTGGAAGCCTCCTGTTCGCAGGCATTTTTTACCATCTCCGTGATATCAAACGGGCGGTATGCATCCATCTGGATAATAGTGTCTGCGATGAAGAAGTAGGCGCCGGAGCTTCCAGCTACGAGGACGGTGGAGATGCCTGCCTGCTTGTAGAGATCGCGGGCGCGTTCGATGAACGGGGTGATCGGCTCTTTATCGCGGCTGACGATGCGCTGCATCAGGTCGTCCCGCAGCATGAAGTTGGTAGCGGAGGTGTCCTCGTCGATCAGGAAAGCGCGGGCTCCTGCTTCAATGCTTTCGATCACGGCTGCCGCCTGGGAGGTACTGCCGCTGGCATCGGCGGTGGAAAAGTAGGTGGTGTCTTTTTTGTTCGGCAGATCCCGGATAAAGAGGGAAATATCAACGTGGTTGATGCTGCGTCCATCCTCGGCGCGCAGCTTGACTGCGGTTTCATCGGTGATGACATATTCACGTCCATCCCCCGGAATGTGGTTGTAGACGCCGGATTCCAGCGCTTTTAGCAGTGTGGATTTGCCGTGGTAGCCGCCGCCTACGATCAGGGTGATGCCGCGGTGGATTGCCATGCCGGAGATCGGACCGTGTCCCGGAAGATTCAGAGTGATTCTTAAGGAATCTGGAGAATGGAACGCCACACTGCCCTTCATCGGACGGTCGGAGACGCCGGTTTCACGCGGCAGGATTGAGCCGTCTGCGACGAAGGAGACGAGGTCCAAGCGTTTCAGCTCATTGCGGATAAATTGCTGGTCGTCTGCCAGCGTGATGCGTTTTTTGATTTCGGCGTTGTTCTGGCGGCGGTAGAAAAAGACGTTTTCGACACAGCCTGGAAGAAAATCAAAGAAAATCCGGATCAGTTCACCTGAGTTGATGGTGCGCCCGAATGCCGGGAAACCAACCTCAAAACGGGCTGTAATCTCATTTCTCCCGATCTCGCAGGCGGTCCGGGAGAGGACCTCCTGACCGGGGCGGCTGGTGGCGATCAGACCACTTTTTCCAGAACCTTTTGCCTTGAAAGAAAGACGACCGATTTCACGGGAAAAACAGCGGAGCAGGTAATCTTCAAGCGCTGTTTTTTTCCACGGCGTATCAAAGAGTTCTGCCGGAAATCCGGCTTTCGCGTGGCGGACCTGGACACTGACCTTGGAAGGAGATGCAAACGGGTCACCCTGTACATGGTCGATGGATAAAATATACGTATTAAAATCATAAGCGCCGCGCACATCCTTGTAAGCCGGATAGCTTTTGTGATCGATGGAGGTGAGGAGACGCTTTAAATCTGCGGATTGTTTCATTCTGAATACCTCGTTTTCATAATATTAAATCATATTTCAATGCCTTCACGGTTTTTGGCAGGAGAATCCATATAAAATGACCTTTTTCAAAGAATGTCTGTCATGTGAAGGAGATGATAGTTCTTATTTTAAAGATCCAAATTCTGAAATGCAAGCGGAATGGACGAAAAGAAACGATATAATTGTATCTATTTATGATGGTGTATATTTGGCGTCTTTTTATACTTGTCTGAGTATAAAATGTTCTGAGCGTACCATATGACAGCAGGGAGGTAGATGCATGTTAAATGCACTCTGGGCGTTTATGATGCTTACGGGGCTTGGCTGGGCGGCGGTGCATGGGACGCTGGGGGCGGTGACGGAGGGAATGCTTGCAGCGGCGGGGGATGCAGTCTCGCTGGGAATCACGATGCTGGGGGTGATGGCGTTCTGGACGGGAATTTTGGAGATCGGACGGCGGGCGGGGCTGATTGAGCAGTTGTCGGCGGGGATGCGGCCGGTGCTTCATTTCCTCTTTCCACGCATTCCAGCGGGTCATCCGGCGCTTTCTTCGATGGCCGCCAATATGATTGCCAATATGCTGGGGCTTGGCTGGGCGGCGACCCCGGCGGGGCTTACGGCGATGAAGGAGCTGGAAGAACTGGAGGAGGAACGGAGAGCGGCGGGGGATCCGGCGGCGGTCACACAGGGAACGGCGAGCGATGAAATGTGTACGTTTCTGGTCGTAAATATTTCATCGCTGCAGCTCATTCCTATCAATATGATTGCCTACCGGAGCCAGTACGGATCGGCGCACCCGCTGGCAGTGGCCGGTCCGGCGTTCCTGGCGACCTGTGTCAGCACGCTGGCAGGAGTGGCGGTGTGCCGCGTGATGTGCAGGAGAAAGCAATATAAATCAATAAAAAAGGATGGCTGGAAATAGAAAACGCAATTTGGCGTCATGTAGGGGAAAAATTTCACACAAAAAACAAATTTATCCCCTATAATGCCCTTGTTAAAATAAGGGGCTCTGGAAACAGATCCGTTATCATAGAACGCGGATTCAAACCATACATATAAAACAAGTATAGACACGGGAGCCGTCAAATGCGCTGCATCAATTACCTCTCTGAATACCTGGTTCCGGTTGTTTTGTTTTATATCGTTGGGTTTGCGGTGCTTCAGAAACGCCCGGTTTTTGATGATTTTATCGAAGGGGCGCTTGCGGGGCTTAAAACGGTGGCTGGAATCCTGCCGACGCTGGTGGGACTGATGGCGGCGGTCGGCGTGCTTCGGACCTCCGGTTTTCTCGATTTCCTCTCCGGGGTGCTGGCGGGACCGGCGGCATTTCTGCATATACCGGCACAGGTGGTTCCGCTGCTTCTGGTGCGTCTGGTGTCCAGTTCGGCGGCGACGGGGCTGCTCTTAGATATTTTTAAAACGTATGGACCCGATTCGCGGCTCGGCATGATGGTGTCGGTTCTTGAGAGCTGCACGGAGACGGTTTTTTATACGATGAGTGTCTACTATCTGACCGTGCGGATCTCAAAGACGCGATGGACGCTTGCGGGGGCGCTGATTGCAACGTTCGCGGGGCTTGTGGCGAGTATCTTATGTAGTGCTATGGTAACTGTTCACGGGTAGGCACTTTTGGAACCGAAAGTGCCGTAAGAAAACGTGGTGGCAGCAGGAATTTGCCGTATTTAAATGCGAAGCCACGGCAAATTCCGTTACTGGGCACGTGTGCGTGAACAGTAACAAGTGCTATGGTATAAGAGAAGATGTAAGAAATTTGCTAGTTGTCTTGCCGCACAGAATATTGTATAATCGGTAGGGTAAATTGCCGTTTTGCGCGCTGAAACCAAGGATGAGAGGGAAAACTGTGGGAAATTATGAGACGCTGAATGAGCTTCTGGTGACGCTGTTCCGCGATGTGATGGACATAGAACAGAAGGTAATCATTACGCCGGAGTTTAAAGACATCACGAATAACGATATGCATGTGATCGAAGCGATCGGGATTGGTGAACCGAAAAATATGTCATCGATTGCCAGAGAACTGTCCGTTACGGTGGGAACGCTCACGATTGCCATGAACAGCCTGGTCAAAAAAGGCTATGTGGAACGAAGCCGGGGACTCGAGGATCGGCGGGTCGTATATATTTCTCTTTCAGAGCGGGGCAGAAAAGCGTATGGGCATCACGCCCGGTTCCACCGGGAGATGATCGAGAGCCTGACAAGCGATCTGTCGGAAGATGAGATGCAGACGTTAGTAAAGGCGCTGATGAAGCTGAATCAGTGGTTTAGGAGTAAGGATGGGCAGCGGTAAAAAATGGATGTAGTCTGCACTGGATGGAAACAGGTGTGAAAGACAAAAACGGTTGCGAAAACCGTGAAGCAACTGCTGCGAGGAGAATACAAGGAGGTACATTATGAAGAAATTTATGGTAATGGCAGCTGGTCTTATGATGGCAGCTGTTCTGGGCGCATGTGCGCCGACGGCAAGAAATACAGGAGAAACCAGCGAACATGGAACTGCCCCGGCAGGTGTGGCGCAGCAGGAGACTGTAGACGGCGTGGCTGAGAAAGAAAGCATGGTGGTAACGGATGCAGATCCGACGGTAACGGTTTGCGTATATTCTGTAAAATCTGATAAGAGCGGCTTAAAACAGAATATGGATGGCATTGACGGCGATGAGCTGGATGCACAGGAACTGCTTGATAAGATGGCAGAGGTGGGCGTCATTGAAGAGGGAATCACCGTGGATAAATTTGAGCAGAAGGACGGCGCCCTGACGCTGGATCTCTCCTCCTTAAAGGAGTCCTCTGACAAGCTGGTTGTCATGGCCATTGCCAATACATTTATCCAGAACTACGAGGCAAAGACGCTGGAGTTGAGCGTAGCAGGCGAGAAGATCGGCGACGGTCCGATGAGCTTTGAGAAGAATTACAAGAAAGTAAACTAAAGCATGAAAATGCGAAAAGAGCGGGATCCCTGAAGTCTGCGGATGCATACAGGGAGATACCGCTCTTTTTCTCTTATACGTGTAATTTCTCCGTCATCAGCCATGTTTGAAAATACGGTTTGATGACCCGGAAGGAAGCGCCGTCCATGTTCAGGATGAACTGGTGGAAGCTCTTGGCGTTGAATTTGTTTCCAAGTACCTCCTCGGCTTCCTGGCGCATGGTCAGGATTTCCAGATAGCCGGTATAGTATTTCAGGTAATTGCCCGGATTATCAATGATTGCCAGGTATATCTCGCGCGCGGATTCCGGATCCGTAAATCCGTAGGAATTTTCCAGATAACTGGTGGTTGTGGCGAGATCCCAGCCATCATAGTGGATGCAGATGTCGAGAAGCGCGTACAGCCCGTAGCTGCTGGCTTCGCTGCAGCGCATCAGCGGTTTGACCGCTTCCGGCAGTCCGTTGTCGAAGGAGTAGGCGTACAGTTCGCTGTAGAGTCCCCAGCCTTCGTTGTAGCCGCCGCAGGCAAGAAGCCGCCGTACCGGAACCGGCTCCCGGTCATTGAAATAAGCCGACTGGTAGAGATGCCCCGGATAGCCCTCGTGCGCCAGCATGGTGTAGAGGTTCTGCTCAGTGCTTGCTTTTTCGTTGATGTAAATGGTGTTGGAACCGTCGGAATCGATCGGCGGTACGAGGAAAAACGCCGGGGACAGGGAAGATTCCAGAGCTTCCGGGACGTATTTGAGTGTGTAGGAGGTATCTGTAAGCGCCGGGAAATCATCCTGAATCTGCGTCTGTAAATTCTGAAGGATCTCATCCGGATCGGAGAGTGTGATGGCAGAGTCGGTCATCTGCCGGACGAGTTCCGGATGTTCCTTTAAGCGGACGCGGATTTCGGATAAATCTGCCTGCATCTGCTTCTCAATCCGCGTTTTGAGCGCATCGACCGAAGAATCTGTGCCGGTCAGCGCCGCCGCAAGATAGGCATAATACTCCCTGCCGTGTTCGTAGGTGCTAAGTCCTCCTGTCTCCGGATGGGAGCCCTTGAGCGATTCCAGTGCTTTAGAGAGATTTGTATATGCCGGGATAAAGTGTTCCTTTAAAATGGTCAGATGTTTTGCTTTGTAGGACGCCTTTTCTGCATCGCTTAAGCTCTCAACCGCATTTAAGCGGGAGGCAAATGTTTCCGTCAGCAGGCTGTTTTCCGGGCGGATGAGGTAGCTTTTACAGGATTTTAAAATCCGGTCGATGGTGTCGTCGGACGGTGCGAGACCGGCGTCTGCCTGCGCCTGTTCATACGCTGCGAGCTGCTTGTAATATGTGTCGATCTGCGAAAGCAGTGCCAGGTAATGGTCGATGTCGGCACGGTTGTAAAATGTGTATTCGGCTAATAAGGTCGGAAGTTCCGCCTGCGTGCCGATCAGGGCGCTTAATGGCTGATTGTAGAGTTCCAGTCCCTTCGAGCCGGCTTCCGTCTCCAGTGTGTCCTTCATCATCCGGTAGGTGAAGAGCTGGTCGGAGGTCAAGAGAGAGGTATCGAAGGAAGAAAGTTCCTCAAGAACGGCCGCGTTTTCCTCGGAATCTTTTTGAAGCTGTTCCAGGGAATATTCTGGAAATTTCATCTCCGGTTCGGTGATACCGTAATTTTCCGGATTCCGGACAAGAAAATGAAGGGAGAGCGGATCGTCCTGCACGCTTTCCTGAAACTGGTGTGCCAGAAACGCATCAAAACGCGCCTGTTCGCTGGCAGCATCGGACGATGCATTGGAAGGAGAACCAGTCTGCCCGGAAGCGGCGTAGGATTCGGCGGGGGTTCCTGAGCCGGAAGAACCAGCGCATCCGGAGAGCGTCAGGGCAGCAGCTGCAGCGATCGCGAGCGCTGTGCGCGGCAGGGGCGGGAAGGAAAAGCGTTTCTGCATAATATAATACCTCCAAAACAAATATATATGTCTGCAAGTATACCATACTTGACAAAGGGATGCAAAACAGATAGACTTAATCTATATATTTATATATGAAGAAAAGGCAGAGAAAAGAAGGTGGCTTGCCTTTAATCGCAGATGGAAGACCATGGGCGGTTAGAGGCTTTTTTTGTGAAGAACACAATTTAAAGCGCAATTTTAATAAGGAGGGCATGATAAATGTGTCAGAACTGTAAGAAACCTTACTATATAACAACTGCGATTGCCTATACATCGGGCAAACCGCATATCGGAAATACCTATGAGATCGTGCTGGCGGACAGCATTGCGCGCTACAAGAGAGCGCAGGGCTACGATGTGCGTTTCCAGACGGGCACCGATGAGCATGGTCAGAAGATCGAGTTAAAGGCAGCTGAGGCTGGCATCACGCCGAAGCAGTTTGTCGATAACGTGGCGGGTGAGATCAAGACGATCTGGGATCTGATGAATACATCCTACGACAAATTTATCCGCACCACTGATGAGGATCATGAGGCGCAGGTAAAGAAGATTTTCAAGAAGCTCTATGATCAGGGCGATATTTACAAGAGCTGCTACGAGGGACTTTACTGTACCCCGTGCGAGTCCTTCTGGACCCAGTCCCAGGTCGTAGACGGCAAATGCCCGGACTGCGGACGTCCGGTACAGCCGGCGAAGGAAGAGGCGTATTTCTTCCGTATGAGCAAATATGCGCAGAGACTCATCAATTATATCAATGAGCACCCGGAGTTCATCCAGCCGGTTTCCCGTAAAAATGAGATGATGAACAACTTCCTGCTTCCGGGTCTGCAGGATCTGTGCGTCTCCCGTACTTCCTTTAAATGGGGTATTCCGGTTGATTTCGACCCGAAGCACGTTGTATATGTATGGCTGGATGCACTGACCAACTATATCACTGGTCTTGGATATGACTGCGACGGCGAGAGCGGCGAGCTGTTCAAGAAATACTGGCCGGCAGACCTGCATCTGATTGGTAAGGATATTATCCGTTTCCATACCATTTACTGGCCGATCTTTTTGATGGCACTCGACCTGCCGCTTCCAAAGCAGGTATTTGGTCATCCGTGGCTGTTACAGGGCGACGGCAAGATGAGTAAATCCAAGGGAAATGTGATTTACGCCGATACACTGGTTGATTTCTTTGGCGTGGATGCAGTCCGCTACTTCGTTCTGCATGAGATGCCGTTTGAGAACGACGGCGTTATTACCTGGGAGCTGATGGTAGAGAGACTGAACTCGGATCTGGCAAATATCCTCGGCAACCTCGTAAAGAGAACGGTATCGATGACGAACCAGTACTTTGGCGGTGTGGTAGCCGACAAGGGCGTGACGGAGCCGGTGGACGAGGATCTGAAGAAGGTAGTGCTGGAAGCAGTCCGCAAGGTCGATGAGAAGATGGATAAGCTGCGTGTTGCCGATGCGATCACCGAGATCTTCAATATTTTCCGCCGCAGCAACAAATACATTGACGAGACAACCCCGTGGATTCTGGCAAAGGAAGAGGACAAGCAGGATCGTCTTGCGACTGTTCTCTACAACCTGGTTGAGTCTATCACGATCGGTGCGTCCCTGCTTGAATCCTTCATGCCGGAGACCTCGGAGAAGATCTTAAAAGAATTAAATACCGTAAAACGTGAACTGCCACAGATGGATGAATTTGGCCGTTATCCGTCCGGAAATAAGGTGACTGAGGAGCCGGAGGTTCTCTTTGCCCGCCTGAAACTCGACGATGTGATGAAGAAAGTCAAAGTTATCCAGGAAGAGCAGAAGAAGGCAGTTGCTGCAAAGGCAGAGCCGGAGAAGGAAGAGGACGAGAAAGCCGAGGGCATCGATATCGAGCCGAAGGCAGAGATTACCTACGATGATTTTGCAAAACTGCAGTTTCAGGTTGGCGTGATCCTCTCCTGCGAGGCTGTTCCGAAGTCCAAGAAGCTTCTCTGCTCCCAGGTTCAGGTCGGAAGCAAAGTGCGCCAGATCATCAGCGGCATCAAGCATTCCTACTCCCCGGAGGAGATGGTCGGCAAGAGAGTCATGGTTGTGACCAACTTAAAACCGGCGAAATTGGCAGGTCTGCTCTCCGAGGGTATGATTTTGTGTGCCGAGGATGCAGACGGAAAGCTGTCACTGATGACAACGGAGAAAGAGATGCCGGCGGGTGCGGAGATCTGCTAAGAAAAAAAGGAATATAACTTATATGATATTTGATACACACGCTCATTACGATGATGAGGCGTTTGACGGGGACCGGGAAGAACTTCTTTCCGGTCTGGCAGCAGGCGGGATCGGCACGGTCGTCAATGTCGGCGCGGATATGGCAAGTACGAAGACGACGATTGCCCTGACGGAAAAATATCCGTTTATCTATGGGGCAGCAGGTGTCCATCCGAGCAGCACGGCGGAGCTTGACGAGGAAAAATTTGCCGAACTCCGTGTGCTGGCACAGTCCGGGAAGATCGTGGCGATCGGCGAGATCGGTCTCGACTATTACTGGGAAGAGCCGGATCATGAGACTCAGAAGAAATGGTTCCACCGCCAGTTAAATCTGGCGCGGGAATTAAAACTTCCAGTCATCATCCACAGCCGCGACGCGGCGAAGGATACGCTCGATATCATGAAGGAAGAGCACTCCGGGGAGATAGGCGGTGTGATTCATTGCTTCTCTTATGGAAAAGAGATGGCGGCAGAGTATTTAAAGATGGGCTTTTACTTAGGCATCGGCGGCGTACTGACCTTCAAGAACGCGAAAAAGCTTCTGGAAGTAGCCGAGATGGCGCCGCTCGACCGTCTGGTACTCGAAACCGACTGCCCCTACCTCGCTCCGGTTCCCAACCGCGGCAAACGCAACTCCTCACTGAACCTGCCATATGTGGCGGAAAAGCTGGCAGAAATCAAGAAATGTACACCGGAAGAGATCGTCCGTGCGACTGAAGAGAATGCGCGGAGGCTGTACCGGTTAATGTAAAGAAGAGAGGAGGAATCTGGCTGGGTGGTGTCTCGGTCAGGTTCCGGACTCCGGGAAAGGATTTTCGGAATGGATCTTGGAAACCCGAAGAATACAATCGAAGTAATACAGAAATACAATTTTGCCTTCCAGAAAAAATTCGGTCAGAATTTTCTGATTGATACGCATGTGCTGGACAAGATTATCTCAGCGGCGGGCATGACCAAGGAGGACACCGTCCTGGAAGTCGGTCCTGGCATCGGTACGATGACACAGCGCCTTTCACAGGCGGCAGGACAGGTCATCGCCGTGGAGATCGACACAAACCTGATTCCGATCTTAAAAGATACGCTTCAGGACTGCGAAAATGTAACTGTTATCAATGAAGATATTTTAAAGATTGACATAAAAAAAATGGCGGAAGAGAAAGGCGGCGGACGTCCGGTTAAGGTCGTGGCGAACCTGCCGTACTATATCACGACCCCGATCATCATGGGGCTGTTTGAGAGCGGTGCGCCGATCGACAATATTACGGTTATGGTGCAGAAAGAGGTCGCAGACCGGATGCAGGTTGGTCCGGGCTCGAAGGATTACGGCGCGCTGTCGCTGGCGGTTCAGTATTATGCCGAGCCATACATCGTGGCAAATGTGCCGCCGAACTGTTTCATTCCGCGTCCGAATGTCGGCTCAGCGGTCATCCGTCTGACCCGCCATGCGAAGCCGCCGGTGGAGGTAAAGGATAAAGATTTAATGTTCCGTCTCATCCGTGCGTCCTTCAACCAGCGCCGGAAAACCCTGCAGAACGGGCTTTCCAACGCGCAGGATCTCTCCTTTAGCAAGGAAGAGATCGCAGCCGCAATCGAGTCGCTGGGACTTTCCCCGTCCGTGCGCGGCGAGACGCTGACGCTGGCGCAGTTTGCAGCGCTTTCGGATGTGCTTGGGAAATAGAAATTGGATAAGAGAAATATAAAAAAGTCCCATCCTTATGCAGATTCAAATCTGAAAGGATGGGACTTTTTGAATTTTTTGCTTTTTTAAAATTATTCCGACAATAAAATCCGGTCATTATCCAGCGCGTGGCCTGCGCCGGTCTTGAAGCGGGCGATCAGATCCTCGACAGTCATGGAAGCGCGCTCTGCGCCGCCGACGTCGAGCACGATATTTCCGTTTGCCATCATGAGCGTGCGGTTTCCGAGCTCCAGAGTCTGGTTCATATTGTGGGTGATCATCAGGCAGGTGATTTTCTCCTCAGCAACGATATTTTTCGTCAGCTCCAGTACTTTTTCAGCTGTTCCCGGATCGAGGGCGGCAGTGTGCTCATCGAGCAGCAGAAGCTTCGGCGTGATGAGGGTTGCCATGAGCAGGGTGAGCGCCTGGCGCTGACCGCCGGAGAGAAGTCCGACCGGCTGGGTCATCCGGTCTTCAAGCCCCATATTTAAGAGGGAGAGGCGTTCGCGGAACGCATCCTTATCTTTCTTGGAAATGCGGGAAAATGGCGATTTCCCCTTTGCGGTCCGCAGATAGGCGAGGGCAAGATTTTCTTCGATCGTCATGCCCGGCGCCGTTCCCTTTAACGGGTCCTGGAAGAGGCGGCCGACCATCAGGCTGCGCTTGTGCTCCGGCATATAGGTGATGTCCTCGCCGTCCAGCTCGATAAAGCCGTCATCGACGTAGAAGCTGCCGGCAATCGCATTGAACAGGGTCGATTTTCCGGCGCCGTTGGAACCGATGATTGTCACGAAATCGCCGTGATCCAGATGCAGGGACAGCCCGGAGAGCGCCTGTTTGGCGTTGACAGTTCCCGGATTAAAGGTTTTTGATATCGACTGAATATTTAACATGCTCCGTGTCCTCCCTTCCGGCGTGCCGCTGCATTTTTACGTGTCTGGAATGCCGCCCATTTCCGGATCGTCGGAAATGCGATTGCCAGCGCTACGATCACAGCGGTGACCAGTTTCAGCCCCTGTACAGGCATGATTTTTGTATACAGGACGATAGCGTAGATAAAACGGTAAATAATCGAACCGATGACGGTGGCGATGACACCTCTTGCCACGCCGCGGCGTCCGAGGACGGTTTCACCGATGATCAGGCAGGCAAGACCGATCACGACGATACCCGTGCCGCCGTTGATGTCGGCGGTATTCTGGTACTGACCGACCATTGCGCCGGAGAGTGCGGTCAGCGCATTGGCGATGCATAAGCCGACCGTAATGGTAAATGTCGGGTTGATCGAGGAGGCGCGCACCATGTCAATGTTGTTGCCGGTTGCCCGGATGGAGAGTCCCAGACGGGTACCGAGAAAATAGACGAGCAGTGCGCCCGCAAGCACAGTTACGCAGATTGCCAGAAGTGCTTCATACCAGTCACCCCCGATACCGGTTTTCTGAAGCAGGGAAAAGATGGTCTCTGTCTTTAAAAGACTCACGTTGGCACTCCAGCCCATTACCATCAGATTGATGGTGTAGAGTCCCATATTGGTGATGATACCGGCGAGAATGGACGGCACGCCGAGACGGGTCTGCTGAAATGCGGTGACAAATCCGGCGCAGATGCCTGCAAGCATGGCAGCCGGAACCGCGAGAAATGGATGCCCTGCCGCAGCCATTGTGACGGATACCGCTGTGCCGAGGACGAAACAGCCGTCCGTCGTCATATCCGCGATGTCCAGTATGCGGAAACTCAAGAACAGCGCCATCGGCACCAGCGCATACAGAAATCCCAGTTCCAGAGCGGTTTGTAAAATATGAAGCATGGGAAATTACCTCCGTAGAATGATCGGTACTCCCAGAACGTTCATAAGGCAGATGCGCCAGCCGCGTGGTAAGCGGGGGATACGGCTGGCGTCTGGTCTGTCTTACGGTTCTGAGAGTACATGAAAGTCAGTCAAATGAAAATCAAAGTGCTGCCGGATGAGGGTGTATTAGTCCTCAGTGGTCCTAACCTCTACAACATCGCCAAAGTCTTTGAATACAGCTGTGTCAATATTCAGGGCTTTGGCAGTCTCGGTATTTACGGTTACGATGCCGCCTTCTGCGGTGTAGTAGTCTTCCATGCTGTCCATGCCTTTGGTGATTGCCTGATAAGCAAGGTCAGCGGTCTGTGTACCAAGAGCCGTGTAGTTGACGCCGCAGGTGGCAAATGCGCCATTGCGGACGAAGGAATCAGCGCCGGCATAGTGCGGGATGCCTGCATCGGCCAGATCCTTGAAGATAGCCAGTTCAGCTGCCATGATGACATTGTCGGTAGGAGTGAAGACAGCGTCTACTTTGTCAGCAACCAGGGAGGAGGCAGCGGTAATTACTTCGTCGTTGGTATTTGCAGTCTGCTCGGTGTAGGAGATGCCTTTTTCATCTAAGTATGCCTTTGCATCCGCGATCGGTTTGGTTGAGTTTGCCTCGGATAAGGAATATAAAAGCCCCACATTTTTAACATCTGGGTTTGCGGCAAAAATCATATCCATGATTTTCTCGGTGTTCAGCGCATCGCTGGTACCGGTTACATAGTCGATGCCGGTCAGCTCAGCGGCTTCCGGATCGGAAACAGCGGCGTAGACAACCGGTGTCTGGGTCTGCTGTGCGGATACGGTCGCTACCTGTGCAGCCAGGGTTGCAATCGGGATGATGGCGTCAACGCCGTCAGCAACCGCCTGATCACCAATCTGCTTTAAGGTTGTCTGGTCATTCTGGCCGGAGTACAGTTCGTAGTAAATGGCTACATTGTTATCCTCGGCGATTTTATCTAACTCTGCCTCGACTGCATTTGCAATCTCATCGAGGGAAGCGTGGTCGAGCTGTTTGACAATCGCTACATTATAAATTTTTTTGTCCGCGGAAGCTTCCTGAGAGGTTTCGGCGGTGGTGTCTGCTTCGGAAGCGTTGCTGGATGTGCTGGAAGAGCATCCTGCGGTTGTCAGTGTCAGGGCTGCGGTGCATCCAAGTGCAAATAATTTTTTCAGATTCTTTTTCATAGTCATTTTCTCCATTCTTTATTCTTATTTTGATATTTGTTTTGGATGGCAGATGTATCAGTCTGCCTTGCCGGAGCAGAGTAAAGAATGTGTCTGGAAAGAAGATTCTCTTTGGTTTGGCGCCGCGCGCCGTGATGAAAGATTTTACTGAGAATGTTTCCAGAAACTAAAAAACGCCTCTGTCCCCATACATGGGACAAAAGCGTAAACTTCTGCGATACCACCCAAATTGACATTTGTGAAAATGTCCACTCGCTTACACGTACCATCATACGTGCCCCGATGGATAACGGGTGGGGTCCCGTCAGCCTCTACTGAAGCAATCGTTCAAGGCTGCCCTCGGAAGTCCATTCACTGACGGTAAGGCGTTCCGTTTCCACCATCCGGAACTCTCTGTGGCGATACATAGGTCAGATACTCCTCTTCCTCATCGGTTTATCTGTGTTCTTCGTTACATGCATTATAAACACACCCAAAAGGATTTGTCAACCATCAAAATCAAAAAGATGCAGGAAAATGAAAAAAGGTCGGTTTTTTTCATTGTTTACGGAAAATTTGGAGATGAAGATGTGGACGCTGGCTGTGCGGCAGGAACAGCAAGTTGAAAAAGTTTTTGAAAAAATTTAGAAAAGTAGAAAAAAACAGTTGACATTTAAAAGTCTCTCTAGTATAATAACACATGTCGCTGAACAAAAGGCGAAAGCGAACATGAGAATCACAGGATTCCTCAGGATGCCCAGATAGCTCAGTTGGTAGAGCAGAGGACTGAAAATCCTCGTGTCACTGGTTCGATTCCGGTTCTGGGCATTACAATTTCATAATTTATCATGCGGGTGTAGTTCAATGGTAGAACACCAGCCTTCCAAGCTGGATACGTGGGTTCGATTCCCATCACCCGCTTTTTTGTTGTCTAAAATTAAGAAAGCCCCCAGAGTTGCCGCTCTGGGGGCTTTCTTGTTTCATAGGAAATTACGTCCTATGAAACAAAAAACGCTCCGCGAGGATGTGCACTCGCGCGAAGCAGAAACATGTCGCAAGCGACCGCGCGAGACGCCCGGATGTGCCAAGGCACATTCTTTTTTATCAGATGCTATAAAAAACCAGAAAATATACCGCCATCAGGACTGCTAGAAATCCCGCATTTGCAATCGTGAACCAGCGGAAGTAGATTCCTTTTTTCTCTGGGCAGGAGCGGACGATATATTTGTAAGAAATAAGACTCGCCATGGATGCGATCAGGGTGCCGAGACCGCCGAGGTTAGTTCCGATCAGAAGGGAAACTCCTTTTTCGGTAAATCCGGACAACAGGATGGCGGCCGGAACGTTGCTGATTACCTGGCTGGCCAGAACGGAGACTATCACTTCGTGTCCCATGATCATACTGGAAAGTAGGGAGCTTACCGCAGGAATGTGTTTCAGATTCCCGATGAAGATGAAGAATCCGATAAAAGTCAGGATGAGAGAGTAATCTACCTGACAGAAGATCTTCGGGTCTGCCAGACAGCCAATCGCCAGAATGCAGATAAACAGGATTGGAAGAGGCAGAAGACCGGCTACGGTGCAAAGGCACAGGAAAAACATTCCCAGACAGCAGAAAAGGCAGCGTTTAGGAAAGGTCTCATCGGAGGTTGTATCTCTACCGGCTGTATCTAGTGAGATAGTCTCCCTTGGTGTAAACATTGTGACGAGCAGCAGCAAAACCAATGAAAGCAGCGAAAATGGACCGATGCTCCGGATAAATGTATCAAGTGAAAGCTCAAAGTGGGAATACAGATACAGATTCTGGGGATTCCCCACCGGAGTTGTCATGCTGCCGAGGTTGGCTGCCAGTGTCTGGCAGACGACAACCGGAACGATCCGGTCTTTGCGGTTTACCATCCGCAGTAGTTCCAGAGCGAATGGAACGAAGGTAATTAAGGCCACATCGTTGGTGATCAGCATGCTGGAAAAGAAACACAGAAGAATCAGAAGCTGTTCCAGCTGCCTGAGTGAATGGATTCGAAGCAGTAGTAATTCCCCGAGCTGTCGAAAGAAACCGATGTTTTGGAGACCTGTGGTTGCTGTCATCAGGCCAAAGAGCAGGATCAGTGTGTGCAGATCCAGATATTTCAGGTATCCGGCAGACGGTGGTATGATAAACATGGAAAGGACAGCCAGAGCTAGGGCGATGGTTAAAACGGTATCCTTTTTGAGAAAAGAACTTACTTTTTGTATCATGGTAAAATACTCCCTTGAAAAGAAAAAGTGTAACTGCGACCAGTAACGAAAATAGCGGAAACCCTCATGAAAATGAAAAGGTTTCCGCTATAAAATAAAAAGAGCGCGAGACGGGACTCGAACCCGCGGCCTCGACCTTGGCAAGGTCGCGCTCCACCAACTGAGCCACTCGCGCATTTCTGAAGCATCGCTTCAACGAGTTATATAATATCATAGGTCGGTTGATTTGGCAAGGGTTTTTTTGAAAAAAATCAAAAAATATAGAAAATTCTTGTTGCTCTATAGATCAGGTACTTTTGGAACCAAGAGAGCCGTATGAAACCGATCAAGTTTCCATATTGTTCACTGGATGTGTTCCCACGGTTTGCACAAACCCGATGATCTGTCCGGACAGAAGCACAGTGAGGATGGAGTATGCCATGCGGTTTAACGGAATGTAGCTCAGTGAAAGCCCCAGTACAGCAAAATCGGACAGGAGGTAGATCCACTGGATTTTGATGTGCGTCACGTGGGAAAGGCTCATCGCAAGCGCATCGTCCCCGCCCGGGGCACCGCCGATCCGCACGCAGAGCCCGGCACCGACTCCGACGAAGACCGCGCCGAGCAGGGATGCGGCAAGCGGCATATCGGCAAGCTGCGGCCACAGGGGCGGAAACTGCTCACAGATCCGGTAAGACAGGGAGAAGCTGGCGCTGGAAAGAATGGAGTAGGCGATGAACTGCCGTCCCAGAAGCTTCCATCCCATCGCGTAGCAGGCGAGGTTCATGACGAAGCCAGATACGGATGGGGAGATATGGAACCAGTGATCAAGCAGAAGCGTCATTCCTAAGACACCGCCCTCGGTGACACCGGAAAAGGAATGGACATGGTACAGCCCAAATGCCAGAAATGCACTGCCAAACAGTGCAATCAGGCAGGATTTTAGTTTTAAATCGAGGGAATGGAATAATTTCAGCAAAATAACAGGCTCCTTGTGAATAATTTACTAATTTACATATAAGTAAAGGTTTTTCTATTCTAGTATGGAAACGGATTTGTGTCAAGATGGGCGGACTCTCTGCAGAAATGATGCAAAACGGGAGAAAGCAAAAAAAACATGTGGATTTACGGTTTCCATGAGCGTGAACAGCAGCCGTGTGAAATGTGAAAACGAAAAAATCCGGGGGGATTCATAGACAAAAATGTGGGATGTGCGTATACTGGAAGATAGGAAGACGGAAAGGGGAATGAAAACATGGTAGAAAATCATTCGGACATCCGGAAGCAGGAATACCGCGGAATTGCCTGCCTGGTGCTGTCTGCGTTCTGTTTTGCGCTGATGAGTATGTTTGTACATTTGGCGGGCGATCTGCCGTCGATGCAGAAGAGTTTTTTTCGCAATCTTGTGGCGGCGCTGTCAGCGGTTGTTTTGCTTTTGCGGGCGGGAGAGCCGTTTCGTATCCGCAGGGAAAATCTGCCGTATTTTCTGATGCGGTCAATTTTCGGCACGATGGGAGTGCTGTGTAACTTTTATGCGGTGGATCATCTGGTGCTGGCGGACGCATCGATTCTAAATAAAATGTCGCCGTTTTTTACAGTGCTGTTCAGCTGGCTGATCTTAAAGGAAAAAGTTATGCCAATTCAGCTTTCGCTGATCTTCGGTGCATTTCTCGGCAGTATATTCGTGGTAAAGCCGACATTCTCCAATCTGGCACTTGTGCCGTCGCTGCTGGGCTTTTTCGGCGGCATCTGCGCGGGCGCGGCGTACACGATGGTGCGGAAACTGGGAGAGGCAGGAGAAAAGGGACCGGTGATCGTGCTGTTTTTCTCGGTATTTTCCTGTGTGGTTGTGCTGCCGTGGCTGATTTTTGACTATCATCCGATGACCTGGCAGCAGATGGGGATCCTGCTTTTGGCGGGCTGCGCGGCGGCGGGCGGACAGTTTGCGATCACGGCGGCATACCGCTATGCCCCGGCGAGCCGTATTTCCATCTACGATTATTCGCAGCTGATCTTCTCGACGATGCTCGGTTTCTTCATCTTCGGGCAGGTGCCGGACGGCTGGAGTTTCCTCGGATATGGAATTATCTGCCTGATGGCAATTTTCATGTTTATATATAATAACCGGAAAAGAAAGAATACTCAAAAGCAGGCACTTTTGGAATCGAAAGAGCCGTCAGATGTAATAAAAATGTAAGGGAAAGTATCCGCCGATATGGTTTACAAGCGATGCCAAATTATATATACTGAAGATAAAGTCGGAGTGGTTTTCGTGTCCAGAAACGTGAATTTCAGGAACAAAAGCTGGGTTGCCGACACAGCTCGAAAATGGGTTATAGATAGGGCAGAAAGTTATATAGGGAAATACGACATAAGCCCGGCAGCAGACAGGAGGAAACAGGGATGAAAAAATTAGCAACCGCACTTGTGAGTGCAGCAGCCATTATGACGATGTCAACAACCGCATTTGCAGCCGAAAATCCGGCGGAGGTATTTGACCGGGTGATGGAGAAGAACAATACGATTCAGTCCGCGGAGATTCAGAGCGGCGTCCATTCGGTCATACTTGCAAAGGATGTCATTCCGGACGGTCAGATGAAAGTTGATATGGCGATGCATGCAGAGATGGATATGCAGGATACCACCGATCTCAAGTATCTGGCACAGGTCGCTTCCTCGATTCTGGGACAGGACAGCTATTCACAGGTTTTTTATACGGACGGCTACTATTACGTAGATGCCAACGGTGTCAAACTGAAATACCCGATGCCATTAGAGCAGATCATATCCTCCGTCCAGACCGGAGTCAACACCAGCAATATGGAATCCAGCTATATGAAGGGCATTTCCTTAAACGAGGTCAATGGAAAACGTGTGCTGGCATATGAGGCAAATCCAAAGAAGCTAAACAAGAACGTCAAAGAAGCCCTCGGAACCGTGATGAACACACTCGGCACCGATGTCAATCTGGACATGAACATCCAGGAAATGAAAGGCGCTTACGTGCTGGATGACAACGATTACATTATCTATATGACAAACTATATCGCATACAACATGGAAGTCCTCGACCAGCCGATGACCTGCATTACTCTGATGGAGACCGAAGTCCAGAACCCGGGCGAGCCGGTCGTAGTGACACTTCCATCCACGGATGGCTATGAAGACTTAATTGGTTTATACGATGGAGTCATTGAAAGCGAAGTAGAATAAAAAACAGACAAAAACAAAAATAGACAATCAAAAGCCAGCCGAGCAAAGCAAAGGCTGGCAGGCAAAAGCGATCCATAACATAACAAGAGGAAAGTGGCGTCCGGGAATCTGTAGAGCCAGCGTTCCAATTATCGATTGTACGCATCCCACGCCAGCTGTCCGGCTGGGGCGGACATTTTTGTCCGATCCAGACGAACAGATGTAGCGAAAGCAAGCGAACAATGATAATTGGAGACGCAGGCGGCGCAGATTCCCGGACGCCTCTTTTTGCATCACGACAATCAATCAATCTATCTATTACTGCATCTCATCCTCAATCATCCGATACCCAATCCCGATCTCCGTAAACACATACTGCGGTTCCGCTGGATTCTGCTCCAGTTTCCTTCGAATATGTGCCATATTCACGCGCAGAATACTGTTATCATCGTCCGCATACGGCCCCCAGATATTCGAAATAATCGTATCATACGTCATGACTCTGCCGGAATTCTGTGCCAGCAGGGAGATAATCTTAAACTCGATCTGCGTCAGATGGACATCCCTTCCATCAACCGATACCAGATGTTTTTCAAAATCGATCGTCAGTCCCTTTGCATGGAATGGGCGCTTATAAAGCGGAGAAGCTGTGTTTAAGCGGTTGCTGTGGCGCAGGGCAGTCCGGATGCGCGCGAGAAGCTCGGAGGTGCCGATCGGCTTGGTCAGATAATCATCCGCGCCAAGGTCGAGCGCACGTACCTTTTCCTGTTCCTGCGTGCGGGCGGAGAGGACGATGATCGGGACGCTGGACCAGGTGCGGACCTGGCGGATGATCTCTATGCCGTCCATGTCTGGAAGCCCCAGGTCGAGGAGAATCAGATCCGGGCACTGGGACGTGATGATCGGAAGTGCTTCTTTTCCCGTGTGTGCGGTGGAAATGCGGTAATCCTGTGCGGACAGGGAGGTGGAGATGAAGTCGCAGATGTTTTTTTCATCTTCTACTAATAAAATAGAAAGTTTATGTGTCATGTTATTTGTCCTCCTTTGGAAGGGTAAAGTAAAATTCGGCACCGCGCGTGTGGTTGATTGCCTTGATTTCGCCGCCGTGGGCGAGAATGATCGTTTTACAGATGGAAAGCCCGATTCCCATGCCCTTTCGTCCATCCGGCGAAGTGCTGGTCGTCGAAGAAGAGCCGTCAAAGATGGTTGCCAGCTTCTCCGGCGGGATGCCGACGCCGTAATCGCGCACGTGGAAAATCGCATAGTCGGAAAGTGATTCCACATAGCACTCGATCGGCTCGGTGCTTTCAGCATGGACAACGGCATTTTCCAGCAGGTTGATGAGAACCTGTTCGATGAGGACGGCGTCCATCGGGACCATCAGGAATTCCTCCGGCACGCGCACATGGATATTGGCATCTGGAAGTCTCTTTTTTAAGCGGATCATCGCCTCGGAGAGAACTTCCTCGACCGGTTCCGAGGTCTTAGTTACCTTTGCCGTCTCATTGTTGATACGCGTGACGGAGAGCAGGTTTTCAACCATGTTTAAGAGCCAGTTAGAGTCCTCAAGAATATGGCGCACCAGTGCATTTTTCTCAACCTCCGGGAGGCTGCTGCCATTTTCCAGATATACGGTACTGGAACCGATGATGCTGGTAAGCGGGGTGCGGAGGTCGTGGGAGATTGCCCGCAGCAGGTTCGCCCGCATCTTTTCCTTTTCCGCTTCCATCAGCATCTTTTCACGTTCTGCCAGCACGCGCGCCTGTGTTTTCATGTTGCTTGTGATGGCGCTTGTAATGCTGGAAATTGAAAACATTGCCACGAAGGTAATCGGATAGCCGGTCATCGTGAAATCCAGCGCGAAATACGGATACGTGAACAGAAAATTGACGCAGACAACGCCGACAAAGGAGGAGAACAGGCCGAAGCTGTATCCGTCTGTAAAACGCGCTACCAAAAAGACAGCCAGAATGTAGGTTAGCGCGATGTTGGCAGTCGGATTTTTGAGCGCATGAAAAAAGCAGAACGCGATGATCGTGGCGGTACCCATGAAAAACAGGGTAAGTCCCCAGCTCTGTATGTATGCCGGAAGCGCACAGAATTTTTCAACGATCGGGCGGGTCCGGAACCAATTTTTTAAGGCGTCAATTTTGGATGGATGTGTTTTGCCGCCATTGGAAATGCTGGTATCCGGAGAGCTGGGTTCGGCTGAACCTTGAAGGCTGCTGGCTGATTCTGTTTTCAGGAAAGTTTCATTGGAAGTTCCAGAAACAGAAGGTTTACTTGAATGTTTCATTTAAATAAAGAAAGTCTCCTTTCAAAAAATTCATATGGATGCTTCTATTATACAATGTTTCTTCTGAAAAATAGAGAGGAAGACTGTTAAAAAGTTGAAAAAATCGTGAAAATTTGGGATAAAAACAGTAACACAATTATTGAGAATCTGGCTGGATAAGGGCGATTTCATTGCATTTTCAGCGTCAGTGTGTTAAACTCCAAACAGTCTCCCGATTGAGGGAAGCAGGCTGACCCGCCTGTTAGAGAGTGACAAACGGGCTGCCGGAGTGCAGGGCGAAAGGAATGAAAATAAGATGAAAAAATTAGGAAGAAATGATCTGTGCTGGTGTGGAAGTGGAAAGAAGTACAAACATTGCCATGAGGCATTTGATGAGAAGCTGATGGAGGCGGCGGATGCCGGATATCAGATCCCGGATCACGACATGATCAAGACCCCGGAGCAGATCGAGGGGATCCGCGAGAGCTGCAAGATCAATGTGGCAGTTCTGGACTATGTGGCTGAGCATATCAAAGCTGGCGTCACAACCGAGGAGATCGATCAGTGGGTATACAATGAGACGACCCGCATGGGCGGAATTCCGGCGCCGCTTGGCTATGAAGGATTCCCGAAGAGCGTGTGCACATCCATCAATGACCAGGTCTGCCATGGCATTCCGTCAGCGGATGTCGTATTAAAGGATGGCGATATCATCAACGTGGATGTTTCGACCATTTATCACGGCTATTATGCGGATTCTTCCCGTATGTTCTGCATCGGAAATGTCAGCCCGGAACATAAAAAACTGGTGGATGTTGTCAAAGAGTGTGTGGAATTAGGTCTGGAGCAGGTAAAACCGTGGGGCTTCATGGGCGATATGGCGGAAGCGGTCCAGAAGCATGCGGAAGAAAATGGCTATTCTGTGGTTCGTGAGATTGGCGGTCACGGCGTCGGCATCGAGTTCCATGAGGATCCGTGGGTTGGATATATTGGCCAGAGAGGCACCGGCATGATGTTTGCACCGGGCATGATGTTCACGATCGAGCCGATGATCAATGAGGGAACCGAGGAAGTATTCGTGGACGGCGATGACGACTGGAGTGTATACACGAAGGATGGAAAAGCATCCGCCCAGTGGGAGATTCAGGTGCTGGTAACCGAGGATGGCCATGAGGTGCTTTCCTGGTAGTTTGCAGAGTACATAAAAAGAGACGGCGTCAAACCGTCTCTTTTTTGTACCCAAGGTGGGGGTTCTTCACAGCCGAAGGGGGATAAAAGACTGCGAAGAAATATCTATATAAAGGAAATTGTTGTTAGTCGAGCCAGATAACGATTGCGCGCATCTTGTAGTGTCATCTGCCTCATTGATGTTATGCCATTATAATACTGGATAATTGTGTCCATATTTTGACCAATATCTAAAATAAATCTAAACGAGTATTACATAATTCGAAACTTTTTCGGAACTGTTTATGAGGCTGGCACGCTTGAATTTTTCTTGTCGATTTCTTGGATGGGGTATATAATAAATCTGGTGATTAAAGGGGTGCGGCCTGACTGGATAGAAACCGCGTCCAGAACAAAGCAATTAAGAAGAAAGTGGCAGGAATTATATGGAAAATTTTTTATTTGCACTTAATACAGTCCTTCCGTTTCTGCTCTATATCGCATTTGGATATGGAGTCAGGATGTCGGGGCTGGCGGATGAGGATTTTATGAAGCGCCTGAATAAGGTGATCTTTCAGGCATTCTTTCCGATTCTGATGTTTAACAACCTGTATTCCATTCCGGAGGGAATGACATTAAATCTGCGCCTGGTGGCAGTCGCCATTATCAGCGTGCTGCTTTTGCAGGCGGTTCTGCTTGCTGTGGTTCCGCGTCTGGTAAAGGAAAATGAGCGGCGCGGCGTTATCATCCAGGCGATTTACCGCAGCAATTTCGTCCTGTTCGGCATTCCGCTGGCAACCAGCGTGTTCGGTGAGGAGGGAACACTGCTGGCGACGATGATGGTGGCGATCGTGATTCCGGTCTACAACATAACGGCGGTCGTGATTCTGGAATTGTTCCGGGGCGGCAAGGTCCCGGTTTCTGTTTTGATTAAGAATATCCTGAAAAATCCGATGATCCGCGGCGCGCTCCTGGGCTTTATCTTCCATATATTAGGAATTAAACTTCCGGTTTCCGTGGAAGGACCGATCAAGCAGTTTGCCAATCTGACAACGCCGCTGGCACTGTTCGTACTGGGCGGAACGCTGCATTTCAATGCGATCGGCGGCAATCTGAAATATGTGGTTCCGTCGATGACCTTCAAGATGGTGATCCTGCCGGCAGTGATTCTGGCGGTTGCGACGCTGCTCGGCTTTTCCGGTGTGGAACGTTTTGTTTACTTTGAAATGTACGCGACTCCGGTTGCGACGGCGTCCTATGCGATGGCGCAGAACATGGGCGGCGACGGCGAGCTGGCGGGACAGTTTGTCGTGTTGAGCACGGTCGCCTCGGTTGTGACGATCTTTTTGTGGGTCTATTTCCTTAATTCGATCGGGTGGCTCGCATAAAAATAAATATATAATAGGGGACTGCCAGACAGTGGTTTGTGGAAGAGCAACAATTGTCTGGCAGCTTTTTTTGTGGAAACAAACACTGTTTTTCATGAGAACCGAAATTTTTTTTCATAAATTAAGATGTATGTATAATCTTTTCAAAATTAAAACATTTAATAGACAAAACTGATTGAAAAAGTTATAATAGTATACAAATGCGAGAAAACTTATTTATTTTCCATGTGCTTTTGATGCTTCGAATCAGCGAATTGTATGGAATGGGAGGATGTGAAACATAATAAGGATATTGCATTATTGTTGAAAAAAATTAGGGGAAAAGGTGGTGGTTCAATGATCAAGGAGACGATCCAGGCGGTCGAGGACGCAGAGGCGAAGGCATCGGAACTGGTCGCGCAGGCTTCGGAGGATGCACGCCGCGTTAAGGCGGAGGCGGAGGCAGAAGCGGATCGAATGCTCGCAGATGCACAGAAAAGGGGGAAAGAAGCAGCTGTGAAGCAGGAAGAAGAACTGACTCTCAGAGGGAAGGAGTACGTAAAACAGGCACTGGCAGAAGCTGAGGCGGAGTGTCAGACGCTCAGAGAGACGGCGGACAGACGGAAACCGGAGGTGGTTGACCGGCTCATAGCGGAACTGGTCTAGTGAATGGAGGGATGTAGATATGGCAGTATTGCAGATGCAAAAGCTATGTATCTGTGCCCTGAAGAAGGACCGTAAGTCCCTGATGGAGTTTCTGCAGGCTGCCGGAGTGCTGGAGCTCTCTGCGGAGGCGGAGCCGGACGAGGTATTTAAGCGGACGGACACGCTGGAGGATCGGCAGAAGTTTGAGCGGAATGCGGCGACGGCGGATCGCGCATTGGAAGTGCTTGCCGCGGTGGTTCCGGAGGAAACATCGATGCTTGCTGGGCTTGCCGGAAAGCCGCTTGCAAAGGCAGGCGCGTACCGGGAGACGGAGGCGAACGCAGAGGCGCTTTTAGGTCAGGCGGAACGCATTTTGAACCTGCAAAAGCAGATCACGGAGGAAAAGACTGCGGCGCTTAGACTGCTGGCGGAGGCGGAAAGCCTGAAACCGTGGCAGAAGCTGGAGATTCCACTTGCGTATCAGGAGACGAAACGGTGTGCTATCTTAGCTGGCGCGGTCGGCGGAGGCGCTTATACGCAGGAAGAAATTTACGCTTCGGTGGCAAAACAGGAGCCGCAGCTTGAAAAATGGGAGCTGGAGGTTGTCGGAAGCGATGCCGACCAGACCTGCATTGCGGTAATTTGCCTGAAAGAGGACGAGGAGAAGCTGGAGACAGCACTCCGGTCGATTGGATTTGCCCGTCCGGCGCGTCCGGTGGAGGAAGTTCCGGCAGCTTACGCTAAGAAACTCAAAGCGCAAGCGGCAGAGCATGAGGGACGCGCGGCGGCGACGGAAGAAGAACTGAAACAGTGCGCTCCGGCGAGGGAAGATTTGAAACTGTTATCCGACTATTACCGCCTGCGGGCACAGAAGTATGAGGCGCTCGGCGAGATCTTACAGTCGGAAAAAACGTGTATGATCACGGGATTTATCCCGAAGCGCGATGCGAAAGGACTGGAGGAGAAGCTGAATAGCCGGTTTGAACTTGCAGTGGAAAGTTCGGATGTGCCGGAGGATGAGGAAGCACCGGTGCTTCTCTCCAACGGAACCTTCGCGGCGTCGGCGGAGGGCGTGACCGCGTCCTTTGGCTTACCGGCGAAGGGGGAGATGGACCCGACCGGCATCATGGCAGCGTGCTATGTATTTTTGTTTGGTCTGATGCTTTCAGATGCGGCATACGGATTTATTGTATTTTTGATGTGCTTCCTGGCACTTAAGAAATTCCCAAGGATGGAAGAAAACCTGCGGAAATCACTGCGGCTCTTTATGTACTGCGGACTTTCGACCCTGTTCTGGGGCGTCATGTTCGGCGGTTATTTCGGAGATGCGGTGGACATCGTGAGCCGGACATATTTTGGACATACGGTGACGATACCGGCGCTCTGGTTTGTCCCGCTAAATGACCCGATGAAGCTTTTGGTTTATTCGATGTTATTTGGCGTGATTCACTTATTCCTGGGGCTGGGACTGAAAGGATATATGCTCTTAAAGGATGGCAAGGTTGTGGATTTTATCTGCGACGTGGTACTCTGGTACCTCCTGCTTCTGGGGCTGATCCTGATGCTGCTTCCGACGGAACTGTTTGGTTCCATCGCGCAGATGAATATCGTATTCCCGCCGGTGCTTAATTCGCTGGCAAAGGGAATGGCGATCGTGGGCGCGCTGGGAATTCTGGTGATGTCGGCGCGCGACAAGAAGAATCCGCTCCTGCGGCTGGCGCTTGGCGCATATGATTTGTACAATATTACCGGATGGGTGTCGGATGTGCTTTCCTACTCGCGCCTTCTGGCGCTCGGACTGGCAACCGGCGTTATCGCATCGGTTATCAACCAGATGGGAAGTATGGTTGGAAATAATGTATTTGGCGTGATTGTATTTATACTGGTATTCTGCTTCGGACACCTGTTTAACCTGGCGATCAACCTGCTCGGCGCGTATGTGCATACCTGCCGTCTGCAGTACGTCGAGTTTTTCGGAAAGTTCTATGAGGGTGGCGGAAAGGCGTTCCGTCCGTTTAAGCAGATAACAAAATACGTGGAAATCAAGGAGGATTAAATATGAGCGGAATTGTATTTGCATTGTTGGGAGTTGCAGTGGCGGTTATTCTTGCAGGTATGGGTTCAGCCTACGGCGTAGGCGTGGCAGGTCAGGCAGCAGCCGGAGTCGTAACCGAGGATCCGGATAAATTCGCGAAGGTGCTTCTGCTCCAGCTGCTTCCGGGTACCCAGGGTATCTACGGTCTGCTGGTTGGTTTCATCGCTCTTTCTAAGATTGGTCTTCTTGGCGGCGGCGCTGACATGAGCATGTCGATCTCCCAGGGACTCTTATATCTGGCAGCATGCCTTCCGATCGGCGTGGTTGGTCTGGTATCGGCGAGACATCAGGGAAGAACGTCGGTTGCTTCCATCGGTATCGTAGCGAAGAAACCGGAACAGTTTGGTAAAGCGATGCTGTTCCCGGCGATGGTTGAGACCTATGCGATTCTGGCACTTCTGGTTTCGATTCTGGCAATCAATGCACTGTAATCTGGCACGGCGGAAAGAATCAAAATCAGTTAAGGAGTGAAGCGTATGAATGGATTAGATAAGATTATTGCTCAGATCCTTGACGATGCAAAGCAGGAATCGCTTGCGATTCGGGAAAAAGCAGCCGGTGAAGCGGAGACGACTCTTGCGGCAGCCGGTGAAAAGGTAAAAAAGCTGGAGGAAGAGCAGGCGAAATCGGCGGCGCAGCGTGAAAAAAGCTATGAGGAACGGCTTCGTTCTTCGGCGGCGCTAAAGAAGCGCCAGGCGATCCTTGCGGAAAAGCAGGCGATCATCGAGGAAATGCTTGCGGCGGCACACAAGGAGCTGCTGGCAAAGCCGGATGAGGCGTATTTTGCATGGATGGAGCAGCTTCTTTCCCGGTTCGTGACGGATCGGGCAGGAGAAATCTATGTTTCAAAACGTGATTTAGAGCGGATGCCGGATGATTTTCCGGCAAAGATAGAGAAGGCAGCGCAGGAAAAGGGCGGAAGCCTGGTACTGAAAAAAGAACCGAGGGAGATCGACGGGGGCTTTGTTCTGGTGTATGGCGGTGTCGAGGAAAATTGTTCTGCCGGGGCGTTGTTTGCGTCGCAGCGGGATGAGCTGGCGGACAAGGTACATGCGATGCTGTTTGGATAACGGCGGGAGAAGGTAAGGAGGGCTTATATGTCTGATACAAAATATGCCTACGCGGTCGCCCGGATCCGGGCACTGGAAAATGGGCTTTTTTCCTCCGCACAGATTGAACAGCTGCTGTCCGTAAAAAGCTACGAGGGGGCGCTGCGTTTCCTGACCGAACACGGCTGGGGGGATGCAGATACACCGCTCAGCGCGGAGGCGATCCTGACCCGGGAGAAGGCGAAATCCTGGGAGACGGTCCGCGACCTTTTGAAGGGCGACGACGCGATCCTGGCAGTGCTTTCCTACGGGGATCTCTACCACAATTTAAAGGCGGCGATCAAGGATGCAGCGGCGCCGGGCAGCCACGGCAATGTCTATTTTGACGACTGCGAGGTGGACGGCGCGCGGATGTCGAAGATCGTGGCGGAGAAGGACTGGCAGGCGCTTCCGGCACATATGCGGGAGGCGGCGAAGGAAGCCAGCGAGACATTTCTGCACACGGGCGACGGGCAGCTCTGCGATATCATTGTTGACCGGTCGGCGCTCGCAGCTATCTATGAGTGCGGAAAGAATGCGTCCGACGCGATCATCCGCGATTATGCCGAGACAACGGTCGCGGTGGCGGATATCAAGATAGCGGTGCGCTCCCAGAAGACGGGAAAACATCTGGATTTTATGCGGCGCGCGATGGCACCGTGCGATAGCTTGAATATCGAGCGCCTGTCACAGGCGGCTCTTGGCGGTGTCGGCGCGATCTGCGAGTATCTGGAAGGAACCCGCTATGGGGGCGGCGCGCAGGCATTAAAGGAATCGCCGTCGGCGTTTGAGCGGTGGTGTGACAATCAGCTGATCGAGACGATCAAGCCGCAGAAATACAACCCGTTTACGGCGGGACCGCTGGTTGCCTATATACTGGCGAAGGAAAATGAGATCAAAACGGTCCGTATCATCCTGACCGCCCGTCTGAACGGTCTTGAGGAGGAACAGATTCGGGAAAGGATAAGGGAGATGTATGTATAAGGTTGCAGTAGTCGGAGATTACGACAGCATCTACGGATTTGCGGCGCTGGGACTGGAGACATTTCCGGTGTCCGATGTAAATGAGACGGAGAAAGTATTTCTGGAACTGGCTTCTGGTTCCTACGCGGTGATCTATATCACCGAGGCGGCGGCTGCCGGGATTGAGACAGCCATCGACCGCTACCGGGAACAGCCGCTTCCGTCCGTGATCCTGATTCCGGGGATTTCCGGGAATACGGGAAAAGGCGTGGAGTCGGTCAAGCATTCGGTGGAACAGGCAGTTGGATCGGATATTCTGTTTGGAGATGCATGATAGAAAGGTGGGTGAAACCTTCCAATGAGCAAAGGAACGATAAAGAAGGTAGCAGGACCGCTGGTTATCGCCAGCGGGATGCGGGATGCCAATATGTTTGACGTCGTCCGCGTCAGCGACGAACGTCTGATTGGCGAGATCATAGAGATTCACGGAGATGAAGCGTCGATTCAGGTATATGAGGAGACTTCCGGTTTAGGACCTGGCGAGCCGGTAGAGTCGATGGATGTGCCGCTTTCGGTTGAACTGGGACCGGGACTCCTGACGAGTATCTACGATGGAATCCAGCGACCGCTGGACGATATCATGAAGGAGACGGGCAGCAACAACTTAAAGCGCGGCGTTGAGGTTCCGTCCTTAAAGCGTGATAAGAAATGGCAGTTTGTGCCGACCGTGAAAGCGGGCGACAGCGTGGAAGCAGGCGACATCATCGGTACCGTGCAGGAGACGCTGATCATTGAGCATAAAATTATGGTGCCGTATGGTGTAAAAGGTACGGTCAAAGAGATCAAGAGCGGTGAATTTACGGTGGAGGAAACCGTAGCGCTCATTGAGACGGAAAACGGCGAAAAAGAGCTTACGATGATGCAGAAATGGCCGGTTCGGCGCGGACGTCCGTACCAGACGAAGCTGCCGCCGATAAAACCGCTGATCACCGGACAGCGTGTCGTTGACGCATTTTTCCCGATCGCCAAGGGCGGCGTGGCAGCGGTGCCGGGACCGTTCGGAAGCGGCAAGACCGTCATCCAGCATCAGTTAGCGAAATGGGCAGAGGCGGACATTGTTGTTTACATCGGCTGCGGTGAGCGCGGCAACGAGATGACGGATGTTTTAAATGAGTTCCCGGAGTTAAAGGATCCAAAGACCGGGCACTCCCTGATGCAGCGGACTGTGCTGATTGCCAATACTTCGGATATGCCGGTAGCAGCCCGCGAGGCATCAATTTACACGGGTATTACGATCGCAGAGTATTTCCGCGACATGGGTTATTCGGTGGCACTGATGGCGGATTCCACCTCCCGATGGGCGGAGGCGCTGCGAGAGATGTCGGGCCGTCTGGAAGAGATGCCAGGCGAGGAAGGTTATCCGGCCTACTTAGGAAGCCGTCTGGCACAGTTCTATGAGCGTGCAGGTCATGTCATCTGCCTTGGCAGGGACGGACGCGAGGGCGCCCTGTCCGCAATCGGAGCCGTATCCCCGCCAGGCGGCGATATTTCCGAGCCGGTTTCCCAGGCGACGCTGCGTATCGTCAAGGTATTCTGGGGACTCGATTCAGCGCTGGCATACAAGCGCCATTTCCCGGCGATCAACTGGCTGACCAGCTATTCCCTGTATGTGGACAATCTGGGAAAATGGTTTGATGAGAATGTATCGGATGAGTGGATGAGCTGCCGCCAGGGTCTTATGAGCCTTCTGCAGGAAGAGGCAGAGCTGGAGGAGATCGTAAAGATGGTCGGCATGGATGCATTGTCCCCGATCGACCGCCTGAAAATGGAAGCGGCGCGCTCGATCCGTGAGGATTTCCTGCATCAGAACTCCTTCCATGAGATTGACACGTATACACCATTGCAGAAACAGTTCCGCATGATGAAGCTGGTGCTGGCGTTCTATGAGCAGTCGAAGAAAGCGCTGGAAGGCGGCGCTTCCATCCAGAATCTCATCAAGATGCCGGTGCGCGAGCAGATCGGACGTTTTAAATATACGAAAGCAGAAGACGTGGAGAAAGAGTATCAGGCGGTCCTCGATGAACTTGCGAAAGAGGTTGCCGATGCGGCTGGAAAGGGGGCATTCTAAATGCCGAAAGAATATAGAACCATACAGGAGGTTGCAGGTCCTCTGATGCTGGTGCAGGGCGTGGAAAATGTTACCTATGACGAGTTGGGCGAGATCGAGCTGGCGAGCGGCGAAAAGAGACGCTGCAAGGTGCTGGAGATCGACGGCGGCAATGCGCTGGTACAGCTTTTTGAGAGTTCCACGGGTATCAACCTTTCAAATAGTAAGGTGCGTTTTTTAGGAAGAACGATGGAACTTGGCGTATCGGAGGATATGCTGGGACGCGTCTTTGACGGTCTGGGCAATCCAATCGACGGCGGTCCGGAGATCCTGCCGGAGGAACGCCGCGATATCAATGGTCTGCCGATGAATCCGGCGGCGAGAAGCTATCCGCAGGAGTTTATCCAGACGGGTGTTTCCGCGATCGATGGTCTGAATACACTGGTCCGCGGTCAGAAACTGCCGATTTTCTCGGCGTCCGGTCTGCCGCATGCGAATCTGGCAGCCCAGATTGCGAGACAGGCGAAGGTGCGCGGCACGGACGAACCGTTTGCCGTTGTCTTTGCGGCGATGGGTATCACCTTTGAGGAAGCGCATTTCTTTACTGAGAGCTTTAAGGAGACGGGCGCGATCGACCGTACCGTCCTGTTTATCAACCTGGCAAACGATCCGGCGGTTGAGCGTATCGCGACCCCGCGTATGGCGCTGACGGCTGCCGAGTATCTGGCATTTGAGAAAAATATGCACGTTCTCGTTATCCTGACGGATATCACGAACTACGCGGATGCACTGCGAGAAATTTCGGCTGCCCGCAAGGAAGTTCCGGGACGCCGTGGTTATCCGGGATATATGTACACGGATCTTGCATCCCTGTATGAGAGAGCCGGACGCCAGAGAGGCAAGAATGGTTCGATCACGATGATTCCGATCTTAACCATGCCGGAGGATGACAAGACGCACCCGATCCCGGACTTAACCGGATATATCACCGAGGGACAGATTATCTTAAGCCGTGATCTGTACCGTAAGGGCATCACACCGCCGATTGACGTACTTCCGTCGCTGTCCCGTCTGAAAGATAAGGGAATCGGCGAGGGCAAGACGCGTGCCGACCATTCGAACACCTTAAACCAGCTCTTTGCGGCGTATGCGCGCGGCAAGGAAGCGAAGGAACTCATGGTGATCCTGGGCGAGGCGGCATTGTCCGATGTTGACTTAATCTATGCAAAATTTGCGGACGCCTTTGAAAAAGAATATGTTTCACAGGGCTACAATATGGACCGCGATATCGAGGAGACGCTGCGGATTGGCTGGAAACTGCTTTCCATCCTGCCGAGAAGCGAGCTGAAACGTATCGATGAGAAGTATCTGGATCTGTATTATGGGAAAGAGTAAAAATGCCTGTGCATGGCGGATGCGCTTGAAAACGAAAGTGGCGTGTCATAACGCGGCTGCGGGAGCTGGCGGATCTGTCGTGACAAAGTGATTGCAGGAGAGAGGTGGTACGCATGGCATCGACACAGGTCAACCCGACCCGAATGGAGCTTACGAGGCTGAAAAAGAAGCTGGCGACAGCCACGCGGGGACATAAACTGCTGAAGGATAAGCGGGATGAGCTGATGCGCCAGTTCCTGGATCTGGTCCGGGAAAATATGGCGCTGCGCCAGAAAGTGGAGTCGGGCATCCGGAGTGCGAATGTGAATTTCGTCATCGCTAAAGCCGGGATGTCCGAGCAGGCGTTAAATACCGCGCTTGCCGCGCCGAAACAGGCGGTTTATCTGGAAGCAGACAAGAAAAACGTAATGAGCGTCGATATTCCGGTGTTCCATTATAAGACCCGGACGGCGGATGAGAACGATATTTACTCGTATGGATTTGCGTTTACTTCGAGCGATCTGGACGGGGCAGTCAAGTCGCTGGCGGACATTCTGCCGGATATGCTGCGGCTGTCTGAGACAGAGAAAGCCTGCCAGCTCATGGCAGCCGAGATCGAGAAAACGCGCCGGAGAGTCAATGCGCTGGAACACGTAATTATTCCGGAGGCGCGCAAAAATATCAAATATATCACGATGAAGCTGGATGAAAATGAGAGAAGCACGCAGATCCGCCTGATGAAGGTGAAGGATATGATGCTGGAGGAGAAGCATCATTATAAGGAGAAGCGGGAGCTTTGTTCGTGATGATGAAAATGCCTCTTCTGGCGGCTTTAGGGCTGTCAGGGGAGGCTTTTTGCACATAGTTGTGAAAATGACGGGACGAGCCCACGAGGTTCGAACCGCCCTTTCGATATACCTTTGTTCGCTTGCTTTCACTACAGATGTTCGCCCATGACGGACTGCGTCCGTCCTGTTCGGACACCTGTGTTCAAGATGCGTACAAAGATATATGAAAGGCGGTTCGGACCTCGCGGGCTCGTCCCTGTGTATTGGAAAAATAAAAGAGACAGAAAAAAGTAAAGTATTTATTGGAAATATTTGGTAGAATAGGAGGAAATGAGGGGAGGAATTTTGCATGGCAAAGCAGGTACAGAGGGCGATCGGCTGGGTGGCAGCATTTCTTTTGGCGGTGGGGATGTTGTTCCTGCCGGTTTCGAAGGCGTATGCGGGTCCGGTATCGGGCGGCAGTCCTGGAAGTGGAGAGATGAGAGGTGTCTGGGTTTCGTATCTGGACTGGAATGGATGGGCGAAGGATGAGGCTGGATATAAGAAAGCGATGGATCAGACACTGGACCTCTGTGTACAGAAGGGGTTAAATGCGGTTTTCCTACAGGTTCGCCCGGATGGAGATGCGATGTATCCGTCACAGTATTTCCCGTGGTCGAAATTTGCCTCTGGAAAACAGGGAAAGAATCCGGGGTATGATCCGCTGGCATATGCGGTGCAGGCGGCGCATCAGCGGGGCTTGCAGCTTCATGCGTGGATCAATCCGTACCGGATCACGGGGTATCTGAACCGTTATTCGGATCTGTGTGCGTCAAATCCGGCGATCGCGTGGGCGAAGGACGGGGACAGTTCGAATGACCGGTGGGTATTGTGCCAGAATGGTGAGTATTATTACAATCCGGCGATTCCGCAGGTGCGCCAGCTGATTATTGACGGTGTGAAAGAGATCGTGACGAATTATGAGGTGGACGGCATCCATTTTGATGATTATTTCTATCCGAATCTCGATGACAGCAAGGCGGAAACATGGTTTGATTATCCAGAGTACCAGGCGGGCGGCACATCGCTGAGTGTGGCGGCGTGGAGACGGAATAATGTCAATGAGCTGGTAAGGGGCGTTTATAGTGCGGTCAAGTCGATCCGTCCGCATGCATTGTTCGGTATCAGCCCGGAGGGATATTTACAGAACCTCCGAAAAGATACCCGCCAGTTTACAGATGTGGATGCGTGGATGACCCAGAGCGGCTATGTGGATTACCTGATGCCGCAGATTTACTGGGGATTTGAGGCGAAGCAGAACGGCCAGGCAGCGGGCTATGCGTTTGCAAACTGCCTGAATGAGTGGGTGACGCTGAAAAAGAAGGGCAATGTGAAGCTGTATGTCGGTCTGGCGCTCTATAAGACCGGAACAGATGCAGTGGACGGCAACGAGGTGCCGGAGTGGCAGCGGTATCATGATATCATGAAGCGCGAGGTGCAGGCTGGACGGGCAACCGGACAGGTGAGCGGTTACTGCTTCTATGATTTATCGTCCCTGACGCGTGCGGCGGCAGCGGAGGAAGTGGCGAACGTGACGGCGCTGTTCCATTAAGCGCTCCATGATAGCTTGTTGTGGAAATGGCAACAAAAATGTTGCCGGTCATGTGTGCGAACCGTAAAACAGAAATGATTGAAGAAAATGGGAACCCCTGTGGATGATTGCAACCACAGGGGTTCTGTGCTATACTAGATATACGATTGCAGTAAAAATGTTGTTGTTCACATAATGTTCAGATGGCAGCAAATATACGGACGAGGAGAGGGAAGATGAAAAAAACAGCACTTGTCATTATGGCAGCCGGAATCGGAAGCCGTTTTGGCGGAGGGATCAAACAGCTGGAGCCGGTGGGTCCGAATGGGGAGATCATTATGGATTACTCCATCCATGACGCGCTGGAAGCGGGATTTGACCGGATTATCTTTGTGATCCGCCATGATTTGGAGGAGGACTTCAAAGAAGTGATCGGGAACCGGATTGAGAAGATTGCGCCGGTGACATACGCATTTCAGGAGCTTTCGGATGTACCGGAGGGATTCAGTGTCCCGGCAGATCGGAAAAAACCGTGGGGAACCGGACAGGCGATTTTGAGCATCCGCGGACTGGTCGAAGAGCCATTTCTGGTGATCAATGCGGATGATTATTATGGAAAAGAAGTGTTCCGAAAGATTCATACATACATGGTGAAACAGATGGACGTGAACGCACCGGTGTATGATATCTGTATGGGTGGCTTTATTCTGGCAAATACGCTCAGCGAGAACGGCGGCGTGACACGCGGCGTCTGTGAGGTGGGTGAGGGAGAGATTTTAAAACGCGTAACCGAAACCTACAATATCCAGAAGACAGCGGACGGCATGACGGCGACGGACAAAGAGGGAAATCCGGTTTCGGTTCAGGAGAACCAGCATGTATCGATGAATATGTGGGGACTCACACCGGGCTTTGTGGAGGAGCTGGAAAAAGGATTTCCAGAGTTTCTTGCGGGGCTGAAAGAGGGCGACGTGAAGTCGGAGTACCTGCTTCCGACGATTATCGATCAGATGATCCACGACGGGCGCGCAAGGGTGAAACTTCTGGAGACGCACGACTGCTGGTTTGGTGTGACCTACCGTGAGGATAAGGAGAGCGTGACGGAGTCGATCCGGGCGCTGATCCGTGATGGCGTGTACCCGGAAAAACTGTTTTGATAATTTGAGGAACAGTTTAAAGAAACAGAATTATTTGAAAAGATAAAACATCATGAGAACGATACTGCGAAATGGTGCAGCTGATTCGGCTGTGCAGAGGATAACGTGAAAAACGGTACGTGAGAATAACATGATACGCATAAATCCTGCATAGGATACCATGTAAGCCTTGAATTAAGGGGGAATGGCAGTCCGATGCAGGATTTTGCATATTTTAAGAGTCTTTATCCGGCTGCATGTAAGCAGATGCAGCTTTGCGTGGAAGCGGTCTGTGATGAGCTGGAGTATGAGGGGAGTCCCATCTATGATGAATATCCGGATCGGATCTTTCTGGAAAAACTGACAAAACGGGCACTGGAAAAATGGCAGAAGGTTTATCTGGCTGGAACGGAAAGGACGGATACACTGACGACCTATATAAAGGCGGCGGACGTGGGCACCGTATCCACAGAAGAAGGAACGGCGATGGTGGAAAATTCCCTGAAAATAGATTCTCCTGGTGGAGAAAGAGAAGAGAATCTGGCGGGAACCAGCATACAGCCGCATCTTCCTGGAAATGATGTATGGTATGGACCACTTCGGGGCGAACAGAAGGGCGGAAACGCTGGATATATGGTGTGGGAGGCGGATGAGCCGAATCTGACCGCGCAGGAGCGCCGTCCATGGAGTCCGCCGCCGGGACCGCGCCCGGGGGGACCGGGGAATCCGTGGGGACCGCCGCCCCCGCCGCCGGGATCGCGCCCGGGGAGACCGGGGAATCCGTGGGGAGCGCCGCTTCAGGATTTTCTTCAGGTTTTATTAATGAATGAGCTGCAGGAGCGAAGACGGTGTCGGAAGTGCTGAAATTGCAATTTTCAGGTGTAAATTTTTTGAATTAAAATGCGGTAACATCCAGTTGTGACAACGAATTTTACCGATTTGGAAAAAGAACAATCGGGTTACTGGGCACGTATGTGTGAACAGTAACACAATCGGAGTTCTTACAAATCATAGAAATTCTGGAATTTGAAGCCTGCTTGTGTTATACTAAAACAAAGGCTGCCGCCGGGACAGATGGGTGCCTGCGGCAGTTTTTGGCGTGCATGACAAAACGGAAACAGTTCGGCGGGTAGATTTTCCTGTACCTGTGAAGATACGGAACTGGTATGGTGGAGCGATAAAAGGAATTGATTTGATATATGAAGAAAAACCTGAAAAAGATACTGATTTTACTGATCTTATTTGTGCTGGCAGCAGCCGGTTATTTTACCTGGTCCTGGATGCAGCTGCGGGAGGATGGGGCAGTCTATACTTCGATTGAGGACGCGAACCTTCCAGTCGCTTATGTGAATATTCTGGGGCGGCGGATGAACGAGCTGGACGGTTTCGTGGAGGACAGCCAGAAAGCGGCTGGACGCGGGGATCTGACGCTGCTTCCGGCAGACCGGAAACTGTCGGTGACGATCGACAAGCTGGACTCCCAGATTACGGGGATGCAGTATGAGATCCGCAGTCTGGACGGCGAACGTCTGGTAGAACGGACAACGCTTGACCACTGGGAACAGTCAGGGGAAGAGGTTTCTGCGGAGCTTCCGATCCAGAACCTTCTGACGGAGGAAAGCGAATACCGCTTAACGATTGCGATCGCGACGGAAAAGCACCCGGCGATCTATTTTTACACGCGCGTGATGTGGCAGCAGGAGAGCCGTGTGCAGGAGATGGTCGATCTGGCGGTGTCCTTTTCTGAAAAGACGTTTGATTATGATTCAGCGAGGGAGCTGACGACCTATCTGGAGACGGATCCGAATGCGGACAACAGTTCGTTGGGACATGTGACGTTAAAAAGCGATTTCAGCCAGCTGACCTGGAAAGGGCTTTCGATGGAGCGGGTCAGCGAACCGGAAATTCATCTGCGGGAGCTGCAAGGCATCATTGGGACGATCGATTTAAAGTATGTTGTAAGTGAGATGAAGGATGGCAAGGCGGCTGCTTATTACGATGTGATCGAGAGCTTCACGATGAAGCTGGGCGCACAGCGCATCTACATGATGAATTATGACCGCCGCGCGGACCAGATTTTTACGGGGGAGAGCAGCGCCTATTCTGGCGACCGGATTCAGCTGGGGGTTTCGGATGCGGAGGATCTGCAGTCGATGCAGGATGAAGCGGGAAAATACCGTGCCTTTGTGGCAAACCGGGCGCTCTGGATTTATGATACAGGAAAAAAAGAGAGCACAAAGGTATTTGCGTTCCGCAAGAGCGAGAATGATACGAGGGTCAATTATGATACCTACGGAATCAAGATTCTGGATGTGAGCGAGGCAGGTCAGATTGATTTTGCCGTGTACGGCTATATGAGCCGCGGTAACCACGAGGGAACGACGGGAATCGCGCTGTACCGCTATGAGAGTGCGGGAAATGCCCTGACAGAGCGGCTGTATCTGCCGGCATCGACCGATTACGGCAACCTGCGCCAGGATATCAACCAGCTGTGCTACTTAAGCGGCGGGCAGACGCTGTATGTGCTGATGAACCATGCGGTTTACAGTGTCGATCTGACGGGAAAAGAGTACATGGTGGTGGCAGATGGCCTGACGGAGGAAAATTTTGCAGTCAGCACGGATGCCTCCCGGATTGCGTGGCAGGATGGGGCGGATATTTACCGTTCGACCAAGCTGCATGTCATGAATCTGGAGACAGGCAAGAAGGATGAGATTTCCTTCCAGGAGCAGACCGTGATCCGGCTGATCGGATTTGTCGGAACCGACTTAGTCTACGGGCTTGCCCATCCGAACGAGCAGCTTACGATGGACGGACGCGTGACGGGGCTTCCGCTGTATGCGGTCGAGATCGTCGGCAGCAATATGGAGATGGAGACCCGCTATGAGAAGCCGGGTGTCAGCCTGGTGGATGTGCGGATTCAGGACAGCCGGGTTCATCTGTCACGGATGCACCAGATAGGAAGCGGCTATCAGCCGATGGACGAGGACACGCTGGTCTGTAATGAGGAAGTGTCGAAAGATCCACTGGATGGAATCGCTACGTTAAATGACAGCGCAAAGGGGCGTCTCTACTGCGTCAAGCTGGATGCAGGCAAGACGGCACGGAGCACGAAGGTGCATGTTCCGAAGCAGGTGGCAGCAGAAGAAAATGATGTGATTGTGCTTCAGAACAATGGCGCGGCTGCACAGCGGATTTACAGTGCCTACAGCGAGGGACGCCTGAAAGGCTCGTATGCGGAATTTTCCAGCGCGGTGCAGGCAGCTTACGATGGCATGGGACTCGTAACGGATGAAAATGACCGGGTTGTCTGGGTGAGAGCAAACCGGAGCGACGCGAAGACGATCCGCAACGTCCAGAATATGGCGGGAACCGTCAGCCGCTATCTGTCGGATATGGCGGACGGAAAGACGACCTCCTCGGATGGCACAGAGTTAATCGACGCACGCGGGCTGACGCTGAACCAGATCCTCTACTTTGTCTACGCGGGCATGCCGGTGGTGGCATATCTGGGAGACGGAAGCTATGGTTTGATCTGTGGATACGACGCGTACAACATCTCCTGTCTCTGGTATCCGGGCACGGAATTTGCCTACACGGATAAGATGGGACTCAACGATGCAGCGGCATTTTTCGAGGGAAACGGAGGCAATGATTTCATTTGTTTCCTTTCCAATTAAGGGAAAAACGGAAATTACTGTTCACGGGTAGGCACTTTTGGAACCGAAAGTGCCGTAAGAAAACGTGGTGGCAGCAGGAATTTGCCGTATTAAAATGCGAAGCCACGGCAAATTCCATTACTGGGCACATATGCGTGAACAGTAATAAACGGAAAGCCAGTGCTTTACAAATTGAGATGTTATGATATAATCATGTAGATAACATGATATAAATTTAAGAAAATATTAAAGATTTGAGGCGCCGTCTGGCGCGTGTAAGTATCGTAAGATAATAGATTTTGAGGTGCAGAATGGAACAATTTATTATGAAGGGCGGAAATCCGCTGGTAGGCGAAGTGACTATCAGCGGAGCGAAGAATGCGGCGCTGGGAATCTTGGCGGCATCGATTCTGACGGACGAGGATGTTTTAATAGAAAATCTGCCGGACGTGCGTGATATCAACGTGTTTCTGGAGGCTGTTTCGGAGATTGGCGCGATGGTAGACCGGATTGACCGGCACACTGTCCGCATCAATGCGAAGGGGATTCATGCGATCCATGTGGATGACGAGTACATCCGCCGGATCCGAGCTTCCTACTATTTTATTGGCGCCCTGCTTGGCAAGTATAAAAGCGCACAGGTTCCGCTTCCGGGCGGATGCAACATCGGCAGCCGTCCGATCGACCAGCATTTAAAGGGCTTCCGTGCCCTCGGTGCGAAGGTACAGGTGGAAAATGGCGCGGTGCTCGCACATGCGATTGATTTAGTTGGTACCCATATTTATCTGGATATGGTGTCGGTCGGCGCGACGATCAATATCATGATGGCAGCGACGCTGGCAGAGGGCGAGACGATCATCGAGAATCCGGCGAAAGAACCGCATGTCGTCGATGTGGCGAACTTCTTAAACAGCATGGGAGCCAATGTCAAGGGTGCCGGAACCGACGTGATCCGCATCCGCGGCGTCCACAAGCTGCATGGAACCGAATATTCGATCATCCCGGACCAGATCGAGGCAGGTACATTTATGTGTGCGGCAGCGATCACCCGCGGCGACGTGATGGTACAGAATGTCATTCCGAAGCATCTGGAAGCAATTTCTGCGAAGCTTATCGAGATGGGCTGTGAGGTGACGGAGTTTGATGAGGCGGTTCGTGTTGTGGGACGCCCGAGCCATGTGCATACCGATATCAAGACACTTCCGTATCCGGGATTTCCGACTGATATGCAGCCGCAGATCACTGTGACACTGGCACTGGCAGAGGGAACCAGTGTGGTGACTGAGAGTATTTTTGAAAACCGTTTTAAATATGTGGACGAACTTGCCCGTATGGGTGGACGCATCAAGGTTGAGGGCAATACCGCGATCATTACCGGCGTGAAGAAGCTGACTGGAGCACAGGTGGAGGCACCAGATCTGCGCGCAGGCGCTGCCCTGGTCATTGCGGGGCTGGCAGCGGAAGGATATACGACTGTCGATGAGATCGGTTATATCCAGAGAGGCTATGAGCATTTTGAGAAGAAGCTGCAGGGACTTGGCGCGGTGATCGAGAAAGTCGATTCCGAGAAAGAGGCGCAGAAGTTCAGACTCAAAGTGGGCTGATAAAAAAGAATGCGGTGTCACATATTGCTTGACAGACACCGCGGAGTATGTTATCGTACTGTTGAAACTTTTAACAATTAAAAAGTTCGTATATATCCCTTATTCAGAGTGATGGAGATACAAAGGATCTATGAAGTCACGGCAACCCCGTTACATGGGACTGAAAATTGGTCTCAGCAGGGAACGGAAGGTGCCAGCCTGAGCGAGGAACCGGGAGATCGGTTTATCGAGCAATAAGAGGATTTGATCGAGATAATCAAGTCCGTGTTGCTGCGGACTTTTTTTATGTCTTACGACAAACTTATCAAAGGAGGAAATATGGAGAGATTACTTTTTACATCTGAATCAGTAACCGAAGGACATCCGGATAAAATGTGTGATCAGATTTCCGATGCGATTCTGGACGCGCTCTTAGAGCAGGATCCGATGAGCCGTGTGGCTTGTGAGACGGCGACGACAACCGGTCTGGTTATGGTTATGGGCGAGATCACAACGAAAGGCTATGTGGATATCCAGAAGGTAGTCCGCAATACCGTCCGTGAGATCGGTTATGACCGTGCGAAATACGGTTTTGACTGTGATACTTGCGGCGTGATCGTGGCACTGGATGAGCAGTCCCCGGATATCGCGATGGGAGTTGATAAAGCGCTGGAGGCAAAAGAGAACAAGATGACCGACGAGGAGCTGGAGGCAATCGGTGCCGGCGATCAGGGTATGATGTTTGGTTATGCGACCAACGAAACGGATGAATATATGCCATATCCGATTTATCTGGCACACAAACTGGCACGCCAGCTGACCAAGGTCCGCAAAGACGGAACCCTGCGATACCTGCGCCCGGACGGCAAGACACAGGTAACCGTAGAGTACGATGAGAACGGCAAACCATCCCGTCTGGATGCAGTGGTTCTTTCCACCCAGCATGACGAGGAAGTAACCCAGGAGCAGATCCATAAGGATATTAAAAAATATGTATTTGACGAGATTCTGCCGGCAGAGATGGTTGATGAGAATACAAAATTCTTTATCAATCCGACCGGACGTTTCGTTATCGGCGGTCCGCACGGAGACAGCGGCCTGACCGGACGTAAGATCATTGTGGACACCTACGGCGGCATGGCGCGTCACGGCGGCGGCGCATTCTCCGGAAAAGACTGCACAAAAGTGGATCGTTCTGCTGCATACGCAGCCCGCTATGTTGCGAAAAACATCGTAGCAGCCGGACTGGCAGACAGATGTGAGATTCAGCTTTCCTATGCGATCGGTGTTGCACAGCCGACCTCCATCATGGTAGATACATTCGGAACCAGCAAGTTGCGTGAGGATCAGCTGGTTGAGATGATCCGCAAGCACTTTGACCTGCGTCCGGCTGGCATCATCAAGATGCTTGACCTGCGCCGCCCGATCTACAAACAGACGGCTGCATACGGACATTTCGGCCGCGACGATCTGGATCTTCCGTGGGAGAAGCTGGATAAGGTGGATGAATTAAAGGCGTATCTGTAAGAGTAGGAAACGCTGCTGGGATATCTGCCCGTAAAAAATCATAAGATCAGAACGAGGGGGCTGCCGCTTTTGCGGCAGTCTCTTTTATTACACAAAAAGGCACATGCTTTTTTATTTATAATACTTTTAGAAACGTAATCTGCAAAATATGATACACTATTTGTGGAAGATATCAGGAGCAAAAGCGCAGAAGTCCGACGCAGTTTTGCGGGAGGATTTTTGTAGGGGCAATCTGGTATCAGACCGGGCAATGACTGGAGGAAATAGGATGAAGATACGCACACGTCTGGCGATTGCTTTTGTGACGATTACGGTCGTTCCGATTGTGCTCATATTTGTGGCGGCGTTCGGACTCGTAAACTATCAGGAGCATCTGTTTCAGAAAACATACGGGCTGTCGGAGCAGATCGATCTGCTCTCCGGCAATCAGACACAGGTGTTTAACCGGCTGACGCAGGGAATCCAGGAGGAGATCCGCGAGGCGGTCGGGGAAAATACAGATTTATTTGAAGAACCGGCTTATTTGAGCAAGGTCAATGAAGAACTGCGCGATAAATATTCGTATCTGGTCATCCGCAAGGGCAAGGACATCACATTCTGCGGAAGCGAGGATGGACGCGAGCTCTGCGAACGGCTGGCGCCGTACGGTGATCAGGGAAGTATGGCAGGCAGTATTTACATGGATGGCGAGGAACAGCATCTGGTCAAACAGATCGATTTCCGGTTTTCAGATGATTCACAGGGCAGTGTGTTCATCGTGACGAACGTCGGGGATTATGTGCCGGAGATCAAGGCGCTGCTCGGAGAGATGCTGCTTCTTGGCGTGCTGATCATCAGTTTTATGGGCGGTCTGCTGATCATGTGGATCTACCGTTCTCTGCTGCGTCCGCTGCACAAGCTGCAGGAGGCGACCAAGCAGATCCGGGATGGAAATCTGGACTTTACGCTCGATGTGGATGATGAAGATGAGATCGGAATGCTCTGCCAGGATTTCGAGGAGATGCGTCTGCGTCTCAAGGAATCGCAGGAAGAAAAACTCCAGTACGACAAGGAGAGCAAAGAGCTGATCAGCAATATTTCCCATGATCTGAAGACTCCGATCACGGCGATCAAGGGGTATGTGGAAGGCATTCAGGATGGCGTGGCTTCTTCACCTGAGAAATTGAATAAATATATTCGGACGATTTATAATAAAGCAAACGATATGGATCGACTGATTGACGAGCTGACGTTCTATTCGAAGATTGATACGAACAAGATTCCGTACAACTTTTCAAAGATCAATGTGGCGGAATATTTTGGTGATTGTGTTGAGGAAGTTGGTCTGGATATGGAGACGCGCGGCATCGAGCTGGGATATTTCAACTATGTGGACGAGGATGTGGTCGTGATCGCGGACGCGGAGCAGATGAAGCGAGTGATCAACAACATTATCGGAAATTCGCTCAAATATCTGGACAAGAAAAAGGGTATTTTAAATATCCGCATCAAGGATGACGGCGATTTTATCCAGGTCATCATCGAGGACAACGGAAAGGGAATCGCGGCGAAAGATCTGCCGTATATTTTCGACCGTTTCTACCGGACGGACTCGTCGAGAAATTCGTCCAAGGGCGGCAGCGGCATCGGGCTTTCGATCGTAAAGAAGATTATCGAAGATCACGGCGGACGCATCTGGGCGACCAGCAAGGAAGGCATCGGAACGGAGATCCATTTCGTTTTGCGCAAGTATGTCGGGGCATAGTGATTTGAAGTTTGGTCGTTTAAATAAAAACAGCAGGAGGAATTCACAGATGAGCAGAATATTAATCGTAGAAGACGAGGAGAGTATTGCAGAGCTGGAAAAAGACTATCTGGAGCTTTCTGGTTTTGAGGTTGAGATAGAAAATAATGGAGAAACGGGACTGAAACGCGGCATGGAGGAAGATTTTGACCTTCTGATTCTTGATCTGATGCTGCCAGGGGTCGATGGCTTCGAGATCTGCAAGAAGATCCGGGAAGTAAAAAACACACCGATCATCATGGTATCTGCGAAAAAGGACGATATTGACAAGATCCGCGGTCTGGGACTGGGCGCGGACGATTATATCACGAAACCATTCAGTCCGAGCGAGATGGTGGCGCGTGTCAAGGCGCATCTGGCGCGTTATGAGCGCCTGATCGGCAGCGGTATGCCGGAAAACGAGATCATCGAGATCCGGGGACTCAAGATTGATAAGACTGCCCGCCGCGTTTACATCAACGGCGAGGAGAAGAACTTCACGACGAAGGAATTTGACCTGCTGACCTTTTTAGCACAGAACCCGAACCATGTATTTACCAAGGAAGAACTCTTCCGCGAGATCTGGGATATGGAGTCGTTGGGAGATATCGCGACGGTTACCGTGCATATTAAGAAGATCCGTGAGAAGATCGAGTTCAACACGGCGAAACCGCAGTATATTGAGACGATATGGGGCGTTGGATACCGGTTTAAAGTCTGATGACTGGATAAGCCACATAAAAACGACCCTTGGGAAACGCAAACAGGAGCGCTTTCCAAGGGCCGTTTTATATTTCATAGGAAATTGCGTCCTATGAAATATAAAATGCTCCGCGAGGATGCGCACTCGCGCGAAGCAGAAACATGTCGCAAGCGACCGCGCGAGACGCCCGAATGTGCCAAGGCACATTCTTTTTCATCCCAACAGGATTTGGTCTGCCTGTTTCAGATCGTTCTCGTCCGGGATACGGATGCCGGACAGGGAATAGGGAATGCCAAGCGTTTCCCATTTATAGATGCCGAGCGTGTGGTAGGGGAGAATTTCTACCTTTTCCACATTTGAAAGTGTGTCCAGAAATGCACGGATTCCATGCAGGTTGGCTGGATCATCGGTAATGCCGGGGACTAAAACATGCCGGACCCACATGGGCTTATGAATCTGGTCTAAAAACCGGGCAAAGGAAAGAATGGATTCGTTGGAGTGCCCAGTCAGAAGACGATGTTTTTCTGGATCGATGTGTTTCAGATCCAGAATAACAAGATCGGTGTGCTCTAAAAGCGTGGTCAGGCGGGAAAAGAAAGGTTCGGCGGTGGTAAATGGCTGTCCCGCGGTGTCCAGTGTGGTGTGAATGTGCTGTTCTTTGGCAAGCTGGAAAAATTCACACAAAAAGTCAGCTTGAAGGAGCGGTTCTCCGCCGCTGACGGTGATGCCGCCGCCCCCGCGCCAGTAACTCCGGTAGCGGAGTGCCTGGCGAAGAAGTGCTTCCGGGATGATTTCCTGCGAACTGGTGTGTTTAGATGGACAAGAAACACCTTCGGAAAGAGCGGATGCGCCGGAAGTGCGGGTGGAGGCGTCCGGGAGGGAAAGTCCCTTTGGCAGTACCCATGTATCCGGATTGTGGCAGTAGCGGCAGCGCATGAGACAGCCCTGCATGAATACCACGAAGCGGACACCGGGACCGTCTACGGAGCCGAAGGTATCGATGGAATGAATATAACCGGTATGCATCGTTACAGCACCTCATGGCAGGTACGGGCGATCACGTCGAGCTGCTGTTCTCTGGTCAGATTGATAAATTTAACGGCATATCCGGAAACACGGATGGTGAAGTTGGCATATTCCGGTTTTTCCGGGTGTTCCATCGCGTCTTTCAGTTTTTCGATTCCAAAGACATTTACATTTAAATGATGCGCGCCCTGATCAAAATATCCGTCCAGGACGTGAACCAGGTTGTTTTTCCGTTCTGTCTCGGAGTGACCGAGCGCCCCCGGTGCAATCGTTTCTGTGTTGGAGATGCCGTCGAGCGCATATTCATATGGAAGCTTTGCGACCGAGTTTAAAGAAGCGAGCAGACCGTTCTGCTCTGCGCCGTAGGAAGGAGTTGCGCCTGGGGCAAACGGGGTGAATGCCGGCCGTCCGTCCGGAAGTGCGCCGGTTGCCTTACCATATACAACATTGGAGGTAATCGTGAGGATGGAGGTGGTTGCCTCGGAATTCCGGTAGGTGTGGTATTTTTTTACTTTATGTAAAAAGGTTTTTAACAGCCATACGGCAATCTCATCGGCGCGGTCGTCATCATTTCCGTAGCGTGGGAAATCGCCCTCTGTCTCAAACTTGCGGGCGATGCCGTATTCATCACGGATGACCTTCACTTTTGCATACCGGATCGCGGAGAGAGAATCGACCACGTGGGAGAAACCGGCGATTCCGGTGGCAAAGGTACGCCGGACATCCGTGTCGATCAACGCCATCTCAGCGGATTCATAGTAATATTTATCGTGCATATAGTGAATCAAATTGAGGATATTCACATAAATGCCCGCCAGCCAGTCCAGCATCTGATCGTATTTATGCATGACTTCCTGATAATCGAGGTATTCGGATGTGATCGGCGCATACGCCGGACCAACCTGCATCGGGCGTCCGTCTTTGGTAGTGTATTTCTCGTCTCTGCCTCCGTTGATGGCATAGAGAAGGCATTTGGCAAGATTGGCACGGGCACCGAACAACTGCATTTCCTTGCCTGTCTGGGTGGCGGAGACGCAGCAGCAGATACTGTAGTCGTCCCCCCAGATGGGACGCATGACATCGTCGTTTTCATACTGGATCGAGGATGTGTTGATGGAGATTTTGGCAGCATATTTCTTAAATGCCTCTGGCAGGCGGGAAGAGTAAAGGACGGTCAGGTTTGGTTCCGGGGACGGTCCCATATTTTCCAGCGTATGTAAAAAGCGGAAATCGTTTTTCGTTACCATCGGACGCCCGTCTTGTCCCAGACCGGCAACCTCCAGCGTTGCCCAGACCGGATCGCCGGAGAAAAGTTGGTTGTAGGATGGAATCCGGGCAAATTTTACCATGCGGAATTTCATTGTCATATGGTCGATTAATTCCTGTGCCTCGGCTTCGGTCAGTGTTTTTTCTGTTAAATCCCGGTTGATGTAGATATCAAGGAAGGTGGAAACGCGTCCGACACTCATGGCGGCACCGTTCTGGGTCTTAACGGCAGCGAGGTAACCGAAGTAGAGCCACTGGACGGCTTCTTTGGCATTGGAAGCCGGACGGGAGATATCAAAACCATAGATGGCAGCCATCTCCTGAATGCCCTTTAGAGCGCGGATCTGCTCGGCGAGCTCTTCCCGCTGGCGGATGATGTCATCAAACATGGCACCATTTCCGCAGCGTTCCAGATCCTTTTTCTTTTCCTGAATTAGGAAATCGATTCCGTACAGGGCGATCCGGCGGTAGTCGCCTACGATTCGGCCGCGTCCGTAGGTATCCGGAAGCCCGGTGACAATATGGCAGTGGCGGGCGGCTTTCATTTCCGGGGTATATGCATCGAAGACGGCCTGGTTGTGGGTTTTGTGGTATTCGGTAAAGATTTTATGAAATTTTGGATTGACATGGTAGCCGTAGGTTTTGGCGGCTTCCTCCGCCATCTTGATTCCGCCGAATGGCATAAATGCCCGCTTGAGTGGTTTGTCGGTCTGAAGTCCGACGATGCGTTCCAGATCTTTAAGCTCCGGATCGATATATCCCGGACCGTAGGCGGTCAGGCTGGATACGATTTCAGTTTCGCATTCGAGCACACCGCCCTTTTCGTGCTCTTCCTTCTGAAGCTTTTGAAGGCGTTCCCAGAGCAGATGAGTGGCACTGGTCGGGGCAGCGAGAAAGCTTTCATCGCCATCATATTGCGTATAGTTGTTCTGGATGAAATCGCGGACGTTCACTTCGTCGGTCCATTTGGAGCCCAGAAAATCTCTCCAGGCCGTTTGGAAGATAGGTGTGTTTTGGAATGTTTGATACATAGCAGACATGTGTTTCCCTCCTGGTTGAAAAATTTCGATCCCAGCAGAGACAGTGAGAGTGAAAAAAAGTAAAAAAAATACCCACGGTCTGTGCTGTGACGCCCAGACGGTCGGCAATTTCCAGTCATACTTCATGTGGTTAATCCACTTATCCGTCAGTTGTATGACTGCTATGTTTAAGATATATCAGAACCGAAGAGGAATGTCAAGCTATATTTTGGGGAAGAGGTAACGGTTCAAATCCGTAGCTGTTCATAGTAACAAAAAGAGTGCCGGAAAGAGTGGACATTTGGCAAATGACTTGATAAAATGAGTAAAGTTTTAGGGCAGATGGGAATGAAAAAGGGATAAAAAGTTGCTGGGCACGATGCTTGAACAGTAATGATGAAACCTGAATTTGACAGAAATGACAGAAGTGAGGAAGAAAATGCTGGAAAAATTTTGTGTCGGGCTGGTGCGGATTTTGTTGGGAGGAATTCTTTTTTTCATGACACTGCTCAGCGCGGTTGTGACCTGCCGGGTCTATGGAGGTTCTGAGATTGTACAGTATGGAAGGGACAGTCTGTTTCTGCACCTGTTTTTTGGTGCGGGTGTGATTGGACTGACGGTGTTTTACAGGCGGAGAAAGGAACGAAAGTGCCGGAAGAACCAGTGGCTTCTTTTAGCGGCTGCTGCCTATCTTTTTTGGATTCTCCTTGTCCCGTCCTGGGGCGGTTCTGACTCCCATCAGTGTATGGCGTCCGCGCAAGGACTTCTGCAGGGCGATTTCAGCGCCTGGGAGCCGGTGGCGTATTCATATGGGACAGCGGAAGGACCGCTTGGGTATGCGTACACTTACCCGTCTCAGAACGGGCTGATTCTCTATATGGCAGTGCTGGCATTTTTCTTTGGAGATGCGGCGTATGTAGTTTTCCAGATTTTAAATATCGGATTTTTTATTCTGGGAATCGTGAGCCTGCAGCGGATGACGGTCTGGGGAAACGAAAGGTGCAGCTTGCTTTTGTGGATGGCGTGCTGTCTGCCATTTTCTTTCTATATCCTCTTCGTGTACGGCACGATGCCAGGATTTGGACTTTCGTGTCTGGCGATGGAACGTCTGGTGCGGTATGTGGAAGAGGGGCGGGGAAGAGACTTCTGGATTGGCGCGGCAGCAGTAGCGGCGGCGGTGATCCTCAAGTCGAATTATGAGATTGTGCTGGTGGCGCTGTTTTTGTATCTGGCATCCTCGGGAGTCTTTCGAAGGAAAGCACGCCTGCTGGTGGCAGCGGTGCTTCTGATTACAGTGTATGTGATTGGAAACCGGGGGATTCAAACAGGAATTTCTTCTGTGACCGGACGCACGGTATCGGACGGTGCGCCGATGATTGCCTGGGTGCAGATGGGACTGGAGGAGAGCAAACGTGGACCGGGCTGGTACAATGGCTATCAGGTAAAACTCTTTCAGAAGGCAGATGGGGATGCGGATCTGGCGGCCGCATGGGCGCAGGCAGATTTGCGGAAAACGATTTCAGATATGGCAGAGGAACCGGCGAAAGCCGCTGATTTCTTTGTTCGGAAGATCGAGTCAATCTGGGCGGAACCGACCTTTCAGAGTCTCTGGATCCAGGAGGTGGGAAATACCTCCTGGGCGGAGGGAAGCCCGCCATGGGAGCTTTTCAAGGAAGAAGGGGGTCTGAACCGGCTCTATGTTTTTGCGGCGAATCTGGTGCAGACGTTTGTGTATGCGATGGCATGTGTATGGGTGATTGCCGGGATGAGTGCCAAAGGAAGCCGAAGTAAGCATGTCCTGATGAACCGAACATGGGAAAAGAGGATAGAAGCAGAAAAGGCAGAAAAAACTGTGAAAGCTGTGAAAAAACAGGGAATGGAAACGGTCTGGGAGAGGCAGGAACGTGGAGAAACGGACAGATGGGGGATGCTGCTTCCGGGAATCGTGTTTATTGGGGGATTCCTGTTCCATCTGGTCTGGGAGGCAAAGGGGCAGTATTCGGTGGTGTATTTTATGCTGCTGCTGCCGTATGCGTATCTGGGGATGGAAAGAGTGGCGGATGTATTTTTAGATGTGACAGGTGCCGGGAAAGAATGATGTTTTGAGATAAAAAAGATACTGGGAACAGCCTGAAATAAGCCGTTTTCAGTATCTTTTTTATGGTTTAAAAGAGCTATGATTTCTAAAAATCCATTAAAAATTGCAATGATAAATCCGCTCCGCCGCCTGATAGAACACAGTTTCCCAGTATTTTTCCGGAATCAGCCGTTTCGTAATTTCGATGTAATCTTCATAGTTGGCGAGCGGCCAGTCGGTGCCGAACATGAGCTTATCATAGTCGCGGATGTAGGCAAGCCAGGTTTTCAGGGTGCTGATATACCCGCTCTGCTCTTCCAGAAACTCCGGAATGTCAAATTTGCCCTCTAAAAGCCCAGAGAGGTCGGCGGCGACATTTTCATTTTTCTCGACAACGGCGGCGGCATCCATCAGCCACGGGTTGCCGAAGTGGCACATGACGAACTGGACATCCGGATGGCGGACGGCGGCTTCATCGAGGGTCAGCGGATGGCTGTATTTGATGAATGCTTTGGAACCGGCGGTCTGTCCGGTGTGGATGGCAACCGGCTTTTTATACGCCTTGGCGAGGTCGTAGATCGGTTCGAAGCGCTCGTCGGTAACGTAGATGGAATCATATCCCGGATAGAGTTTGATGCCGACGCAGGTATTCCGTTTTAAGTTTTCTTCGACAAGATCGCATGTCTTCTGAATCTTTTCCGGCGTCAGTTTTCGTGCTTCGACGCCGACGCAATAGCGCAGAAAATCCGGGTATGTGTGATTATCCGGGTGAACGCCGCGGTTTCCCATGACGATGCCGCCGACGATATTATATTTCTGAAAGCATTCCCGCAGATGCTCTTCATTATTGATATGACCGGCTTCGATGGCAATCTCATCGAAATGCGGGTAACCGGGACAAAAGTGCAAATGTGAATCAATGATTTTCATAATGATAACAGGCGCCTGTATCAAAAACCTTTTGGAAAAAGAACGGCGCTGTCCTCCTTTCTGCTGTGATGTATGTCTGGAAGTTTTGAGAAAATCCGGTGCAACAAAACTTCGGGTGTATATAAATAAGAAATGCAGTGACAGTCCGGCAGGTTCATAGAGCATGCAGCAACTGTATGAAATCAACTGTTAGTGTAGTCCCAAATGGGGTGGATGTCAAATTTTTCTCCATCTGTTTGACATCCACACTATGATCTGGTATAGTGATAGCTATGCGTATTGCAAAGGGGCAAACTGCCTCTTTCTTTTTTTGTAAATATTCCGGAAGAATGCAAAAAAGATAACTAATATGATATATGAAATGTATCTCCGGAATGTGCAGACCGTTAATCAGACAATGAAAGGAATAGAATGGAAACAATCAGATTTGAAGATTTAGAGTTAGATGCAAAGATCATGCGTGCGATCACCGATATGGGGTTCGAGGCGGCTTCTCCGATTCAGGGACAGGCGATTCCGCTGGAACTGCAGGGACTGGATATCATCGGACAGGCACAGACCGGTACCGGTAAGACGGCTGCGTTTGGTATTCCGCTGTTACAGAAGATCGATCCGAAGAATAAGAAGCCGCAGGCGATCATTCTCTGCCCGACCCGTGAACTTGCCATCCAGGTATCTGAGGAGATCCGCCGCCTGGCAAAATACATGCACGGTGTCAAGGTTCTGCCGATCTACGGCGGACAGGAGATCGGACGTCAGATCCGTTCCCTCAAGGATGGTGTGCAGGTTATCATCGGTACGCCGGGGCGTGTGATGGATCACATGCGCCGCAAAACCGTCAAGATGGATCAGATCCACACGGTTGTCCTCGACGAGGCGGACGAGATGCTGAACATGGGCTTTTTAGAGGATATGGAAACCATCTTAAGCGCACTGCCGGAGGAGAGACAGACGCTGATGTTCTCAGCGACGATGCCGCAGGCGATTCAGCGGATCGCGACGAACTTCCAGAAAGATCCGCAGATTGTGCGCGTGGTCAAGAAAGAGCTGACCGTTCCGAAGGTAACCCAGTATTATTATGAAGTAAAACCGAAGAATAAGCTGGAGGTTATGTGCCGTCTGCTGGATCTCTATGATCCGAAGCTCTCAGTGGTATTTTGCAACACGAAAAAGCAGGTCGATGAGCTGGTACAGGGCTTACAGGGACGCGGTTATTTTGCAGAAGGACTTCACGGCGATCTGAAACAGGAGCAGCGTGACCGTGTCATGCGTGCATTCCGTACCGGACGGACGGACATTCTGGTGGCAACGGATGTGGCAGCCCGCGGTATCGACGTCGATGATGTTGAGGCGGTATTCAACTATGATGTACCGCAGGATGACGAGTATTATGTACATCGCATCGGACGTACCGGCCGTGCCGGACGCGAGGGCAAGGCGTTTAACCTCGTAGTCGGCAAAGAGGTTTACAAGCTGCGCGAGATCCAGCGCTACTGCAAGACCCGCATCATTCCGCAGGCGATTCCGTCTCTGGACGATGTGACCTCCATCAAGGCAGATAAGATTCTCGACCAGGTGGGCGAGGTGCTGCAGGACAGCGATCTGAGCAAGGTGATCGATATTGTAGAAAAACGTGTGCTGGAAGAGGACTACACGACGCTCGATCTGGCAGCAGCGCTGCTCAAAATGATGATGGGCGAAGAGGGCGAGGAGCTCTTAGAGGAGAACCGCCCGCTGCGTGAGCTGGAGGATCTCGAGGATGAGAGCCGCCGCAGCCGTGGTGGAAGAAACGGCAGAGGAAGCCGTGGCAGAAATGAGGACGTAGCGCGTCTCTTCATCAACATCGGAAAGAACCAGGGCATCCGTCCGGGCGATATCCTCGGTGCGATCGCCGGAGAATCCGGCATGCCGGGACGTATGGTCGGAAGTATTGATATGTTCGATAATTACACATTCGTCGAGGTGCCGAGAGAGCATGCGGACGTTGTACTGCAGGCGATGCGCGGTGCGAAGATCAAGGGCAAGAACGTGCATATGGAGAAGGCGAACCGGAAGTAAAGAGCATATTGAAATTATATTTGGCATATGCTATAATGCCATTAGGCGAAAAGACAAAAGTGTTCAAAGTGGCACAAAAACAAATCCCTCAGGTGCGGGCACACCTGAGGGATTTTATTCCATTTGGGCGAGGTGGCTTAAGCCTCTGGCTGACTACCTAACGATGTCCGTCCAACCACTTGCATATGTAATAGGCGATTACACTTGCCACGACGGACACAAGAAAAGACAGAAATATATTCAAAATGGCACACCCCCTTTCTGCACCTGTCTAGGGGTGGTAGCTGTATTAGTATATCATAAAGATAAAATTATAAAAAGTCATCTTTGAGATGTTTTGTTTGTCTCAAAGATGACTTTTTATCTTAATAACTTTAAAATTTGCTCTTACAGCTCCGCCGTAATAAAAATATCATAAATCGCTTTCACAGCCGCCTCGAAATCTGCGTTCTTCACGCCGATGATGATGTTGAGTTCACTGGAACCCTGGTCGATCATCTTGACGTTGATGCGGGCGTGTGCCAGAGCGGAGAAGATGCGTCCGGCAGTGCCGCGGGTGGACTTCATGCCGCGTCCTACGACGGCGATGAGTGCTAAATCGGACTCAAGCTCGATGGAATCCGGCTGTACCGCGCGGTGGATGTTGGAGATAACGAACTGCTCATGCTGTTCGAATTCGGACTGGTGTACGAAGATGGTCATCGTGTCGATTCCGGACGGCATATGCTCGAAGGAAATACCGCAGTCCTCGAAGACACCCAGAACTTTTCTCCCAAACCCAATTTCGGAGTTCATCATCGCTTTCTCGATGGTAACAGAGCAGAAACCAGTCTTTCCGGCGATACCGGTGATGGTGTATTTCGGCTTCCGGCAGGTATTCTCGACGATGAGTGTACCCGGATCCTCCGGCTTGTTGGTGTTGCGGATGTTGATCGGGATGCCCTCGCGGCGTACCGGGAAGATGGCATCCTCATGAAGGACGCTGGCACCCATGTAAGCCAGTTCACGCAGTTCTTTGTAGGTGATGGTCTCGATCGGAACCGGATTTTCCACGATGCGCGGGTCGGTTACCAGGAAACCGGATACATCGGTCCAGTTCTCGTAGAGGTCTGCGTGAATCGCGCGGGCTACGATGGAGCCAGTGATATCCGAACCACCGCGGGAGAAGGTGTGTATCGTGCCGTCCGGATTGGACCCGTAGAAGCCTGGGATGACGGCGCGCTCAGTGTGCGCGAGGCGTTCGGACAGCTCTTCATTGGTTTTCTCGGACAGGAATGTACCATTCTCGTCAAAGAAGATTACCTCGGCTGCATCGATGAACTCATAGCCCAGGTAATGGGACATGATGATACCGTTTAAATACTCACCGCGGGAAGCTGCGTAATCGCTGCCTTTTTTTGCGATAAAGTTTTCCTCGATGGTCTTGAACTCATAATCGAGGTTTAAATTCAACTCCAGACCGTCGATGATCTGCTCATAGCGCTCTTTGATGGCGGAGAGAAGCTTGCCGTAGCTTGCGCCGGTGGAAGCTGCCTCGTAGCAGGCATAGAGCATATCGGTTACTTTGGTGTCATTTTTGTTGCGTTTGCCCGGAGCAGACGGTACAACGTAGCGTCTGGATTTATCAGCACGGATAATATCTCCGACTTTTTTGAACTGTTTTGCGCTGGCGAGGGAACTTCCGCCAAACTTTACTACTTTCTTCATGATGTTCTTTGTTCCTTCCTAAAGTAAATATTGGGTTAATTCAGTTTCTGGATCTTCGGAAAATACTGGAACAGTACCTTGGCAACCAGTTTGTCGCGCTTGACGTATTTGTGCGTCCAGCGGCGGGCGTCGTTGGAATAGTTCCGGTTGTCGCCCAGCATGAAATAGCAGCCATCCGGCACTTCGTAGTGCTGCGGTTCCTCCGGTTCCATCGGTTCATGCAGATACGGTTCGTCGAGCGGTGTATCGGAACCATTTAAGTATACCTTGCCGTCTACGATGTCGATCGTGTCGCCCGGCATACCAATGATACGTTTGACATAGTACGTTTTGATGCCTTTCGCTTCATCATCCGGATAAATGAAAATGGCGATGTCACCCCGCTGCGGATCTCCGAATTTGTAGCTTAACCGTGAGCCGATGACGCGGTCGCCAGCCATGATGGTCGTTTCCATCGAGCTGGTCGGGACTTCGCTGTTGGCGATGATGAAATGGTTGACGCAGAATGCGATAATAGCGGCGGCAACCAGGACCTGAATCCAGCTTATGACCTCGTCCTTGAGATTGAAGCCTTCCTTGCGGCTCTTGCCCTTCTTGGATTTTGCGGCATTTCCGGTACCTGAAGCGTTGTCGTTCTCTTCGGGCGTATCTTCCAAATCGTGTTCCGAAGAGTTCTGGCCTGGCTGGTTGATGCCGATTTTTCCGGCGCGGAGTTCATCGAGCATCTCATCCAGTTCCTGATCGGAACGCCCGGAGAAATTGCTTCGGGACGAAATATGGTCTCTATCTTGATCTTCCATATATATCTCCTCTCTCTGCTGTTGCTGTCTGTGTGACGTTATCTTATGGCACTTTCAGTTCCAAAGGTGTCTGCTACGGCAGTAACGTTTGTGCAACGCATGAGCAGTAATAGGCTACTGTAAATGGTAACCTTCTGCCATAATAGTGTATATGAGATGCCTTGATTTATCAAGTTTTTTCACGAAATTTCGGGAAAATTCATAAATGTTTTGAAGTGTATGATTGTATTATTGGGCGCGGGATGCTAAAATGAAGCTAAAACCAAAAACCACAAAGGAACGCAAGGGGGCGTATGTATGGATAAAACATTATACGATCTGATGGACTGGGCTGGAATTGAAGAAATTGTCTATTCGGAAGCGGCAAACCCGCACCGGATGCTGGGAGCCCATATGACGCCGGAGGGAATGCTGGTACAGGCGTTTATTCCGACGGCGCGCGATATTACGGTCAAACTTTCGGCAACCGGCAAGCAGTACCAGATGGAGATGGCGGACGAGACTGGCTTTTTTGCGGCGCTGATTCCGCGCAAGACTCTGGCGGATTATACCCTCCTTGTGTTTTATGATAATGGTACGTTAAGCGAGATACACGATCCGTATTCCTTTGCACCGCAGTTTACGGAATCGGATTTGAAGAAATTTGAGGCGGGCGTCCACTACAGCATTTATAATAAGATGGGCGCGCATCCGATGACGGTCAAAGGTGTGAGCGGCGTCTATTTTGCAGTCTGGGCGCCGGAAGCGATGCGCGTGAGTGTTGTCGGTGATTTCAACCTGTGGGATGGCAGACGCAGCCAGATGCGGCGGTTGGGAGATTCGGGCGTGTTTGAGATTTTTATCCCGGAGCTAAAAAAGGGCGCTGTTTATAAATATGAAATTAAGTTCAAGAACGGCGACCCGGCGCTGAAGGCGGATCCGTATGCGAACTATGCGGAACTTAGACCGAACACGGCATCCATCGTCTGGGATCTGGACGAATATAAATGGAACGATCAGGACTGGATGAAGAAACGGGCGGCGCTCGACACGAAGACGGCGCCGATGTCGATCTATGAGGTGCATCTCGGTTCCTGGATGCGAAAACCGACCGAGGTGGATAAGAGAGGACGCGAGATTGTCGGATCAGAGTTTTACAATTACCGTGAGATCGCGGTCAAGCTGGCGGAATATGTGAAGGAAATGGGGTATACCCATGTGGAACTTCTGCCGGTCATGGAACATCCGCTGGATGCTTCGTGGGGCTATCAGGTGACGGGATATTACGCACCGACCAGCCGCTTCGGCACACCGGATGATTTCATGTATTTTATGGATTACCTGCACGGACAGGGGATTGGCGTTATCCTTGACTGGGTTCCGGCACATTTCCCACGTGATGCATGGGGCATGGCGCAGTTTGACGGAAGCTGCCTCTATGAGCACAAGGATCCGAGACAGGGGGCGCATCCGCACTGGGGTACGCTGATCTACAACTACGGTAGACCGGGGGTTTCAAACTTCCTGATTGCGAATGCGATGTTCTGGGCGGACCGCTATCACGCGGACGGCATCCGGTTTGATGCGGTGGCGTCGATGCTGTATCTGGATTATGGCAAGAATCCGGGTGAATGGATTGCCAATATGTACGGCGGTCATGAGAATCTGGAGGCGGTTGAGTTCTTAAAGCATCTGAACTCTGTCTTCAGGGGACGCAAGGACGGCGCGATTCTGATTGCCGAGGAATCGACGGCATGGCCGAAGGTTACCGGTGACGTGAAGAACGGCGGTCTTGGCTTTGATTATAAATGGAACATGGGCTGGATGAACGATTTTCTGGGCTATATGGAGCAGGATCCATATTTCCGGTGCCACCACTACAATGAGCTGACCTTCAGCATGATTTACGCCTACAGTGAAAATTTCGTCCTCGTCTTCTCACACGACGAGGTGGTTCACGGAAAAGGTTCCCTGGTCAATAAGATGCCGGGACAGACGTTTGAGGACAAGTTTGCGAACCTGCGGGCGGCATACGGTTTTATGATGGGACATCCGGGCAAGAAACTCCTCTTCATGGGACAGGATTTCGCCCAGATGGATGAGTGGAATGAGAATGCATCGATCGAGTGGGAGCTGCTGCAGTATCCGATCCACAGCCAGATGAAGGAGTATGTGAAGGAGTTAAATCACTTTTATACCAGCCATCCGGCACTCTATCAGAAAGATTATCAGACGGAAGGCTTCGAGTGGATCAACTGCATGGATGCAGCGGACAATATCATTGCATTTCTCCGGCGCGGCGCGGATGAGACACTGCTCTTTGTCTGCAACTTTGCCCCGCAGCTGCATGAGAAGCTGACGGTCGGCGTACCGTTTAAGGGAAAATACAAAGAGATTTTCAACAGCGATGCGGAGAAGTTCGGCGGAAGCGGAAAGGTCAATCCGCGTATGAAGTCCTCGAAGGCAGAGGAATGTGATGGAAAGGAAAATTCCATCACGATCCAGCTGGCGCCGCTTGGCATCAGCGTCTTCAACTGCACGCCGACGGAGCCGGAGAAGAAAGAAAAACCGGCGAAGACGAAAAAGACGACCCACAGCACTAAGAGTGTAAAAGAAAAGGCTGAAACCGATCTCCAGAGCATGATGGCGGATGCAGCGGCGGCATTCAATGGAAAAGCCGGGGGGACAGCTGCTGCGGCAGCAGAACGCCTGGCGGGTATTTCAGATAAGCTGGCAGAGGCGAAGGCGGGGCTTTCCTCCAAGATTATCAGTCTGTCCTCGATTGCGAGACGACAGGCGGGATTGGAAGAAGGTCTGGATAAAAAGGTGGGAAAAGAGTAAGTACAGGAAGGAATGAAATAGATGGCAACAGCGGCAGAGCTGACAGGCGAGGAGATCGCGGCGGTAGCAGAGTCACTATCGGATCCGGCAAATTTGAACGTGGATACGATGGCTGCGATCATGCACCGGATTGGCCCGGGGCTTATGGCATTGGGACAGAAGGTACTGGTGGCGCTCATCATTTTCCTGATTGGACGTAAGGTCATTTCGATGATCGAGAAGATGCTGTCCCGCTCGATGGAGCATGCCGGTATGGATGTGGGTGTGACTCGTTTCCTGCGGGCGCTGACCCAGTTTGTGATGAATGTATTCCTGCTTTTTATGATTGCAGGGCAGCTTGGCATGGACAGCGCCTCGATTGTGGCGGTTCTTGGCGCGGCAGGTCTTGCGCTGAGTTTGGCGCTCCAGCAGAGTCTTGGAAACTTTGCGGGCGGACTCTTGATTTTAATTATGAAACCGTTCCGGGTGGGGGATTATATCATTTCCCCGTCCGGGGAGGGAAGGGTTTCGATGGTCGGGCTGGTTTACACGACTATCCTGACAACCGACAATAAAGCAATTACCATCCCGAATGGCACCCTTTCAAACTCAACCGTGACCAACGTGACGGCGATGGACAAGCGGATGCTGGAACTCAAGGTCGGTATCGCCTATGAGGCAGATATCCGGACGGCAAAGGCGGTGTTAGAGCGCGTTTACAGGGAACATCCGATGGTGAAGAAGGACGAGGACATCAAGGTATTTGTGGACAGCCTGGGCGACAGCAGCGTGGTGCTTGGTATCCGGGGCTGGGTAGAGACGTCCGATTACTGGCAGACGAGATGGGACATTCTGGAACGGATCAAGCTGTCATTTGACGAGGCGGGCATCGAAATTCCATACAACAAGATGGATGTACATTTAAAACAGTAGCAATCGTTTAAACAGTATAAGCAATATAGACAGAGGAACAACCATGATTGACAGGGCGGCAAAATTCGCAGAACAGGCGCATAAGGGCGCACACCGGAAGGGAACCAGAATTCCGTATATCGTTCATCCGCTGGAGACGGCGCTGATTGCGTCGATGCTGACGAACGATGAGGAGATACTGGCAGCGGCACTTCTGCATGATACGATCGAGGACACGGGTGTGACCTACGAGGATTTGAAACAGGAGTTTGGCACCCGGGTTGCGGATCTGGTCTTGGCGGAGAGCGAGGATAAGTCCAAAACCTGGATTGAGCGCAAGGGGCACACGCTGGAACATCTGAAAACAGCGAGCCAGGCGGAGAAGATCCTGACGATGGCGGACAAGCTGAGCAATATCCGCAGCATGGCGCGTGACTATCTGTTGGTCGGGGAGGAGCTCTGGCAGCGGTTTAATATGAAGGACAGAGAGAAACAGGCGTGGTATTACACGTCGATGATAGACCTTTTGAAGGATTTGAATGAGACACCGGAATATCAGGAATATGTGCGTCTCTGCGTCAAGGTATTTGGCGGGATCGCAGGGTGTTGTAGTTTACAAAAAATATGAACGGCAGCATAAAAACAACATAGGATGACAATGAGAAACTGCAGCAGCCAATCAGAAAGAATGGCTGTCGGAGAAGAGAAGGACGATAGGTTCTGGGATTTTGCGGAAACGGAAAGGTCATTCAGTTCAGTAAAAGGGGAAGAGACATGATTTTAAAAGATATTTGGATGGATGTAAAAGCGGTTCAGGAGCGAGATCCGGCTGCGAGAAATGCATTGGAGGTACTACTTTTATATCAGGGCGTACATGCCCTGATCTGGCACCGGGTGGCGCACTGGTTTTATGAGCACCATATGTTTTTCATTGCGCGCCTGATTTCACAGGTGGCACGTTTCTTTACATTGATTGAGATTCATCCGGGTGCACAGCTCGGACACGGTATTCTGATTGACCACGGCTGCGGCGTTGTCATCGGTGAGACGGCGGTGGTCGGCGACAACTGTACGATTTACCAGGGTGTGACGCTGGGCGGTGTCGGAACACAGAAGGGTAAACGTCATCCGACGCTGGGAAATAATGTGACGGTCGGTTCCGGCGCAAAGATTCTCGGTTCTTTCGAGGTCGGTGATAACTGTTCCGTAGCGGCAAATGCGGTTCTGCTCCGCCCGCTCGAGGAAAATACCACGGCTGTCGGCATTCCGGCGCGTCCGGTCAAGAAGGACGGCGTGGCGCTGCCGAAGAAGCAGAAGATGATCATCGGCGAGGACGATCAGCGTATTTTAGAGCAGATCGACGCGCTCCGGAAAGAGCTTCAGGAACTTAGAGAAGAGTCGGCAAATCTGCGGAAGGAACTGGAGGCAGTGCGGGCAGGACAGGAGAAAGCCTGACACAAAATTATTCATAACGCCCCTTTCGGCTGCATAAATTTCTTTGAGAGAAATGCGTGCGGTTTGGAAAGGGGCGTTTTTTATGATAGAGCTGATCAAAAAAGAGATACATATGAACCGGCAGAGGGGGACGGCGGTGTCGCAGCTGACGCTGGATGATGATTTTATTGTGCCGGATGCGCTGGATGATGCGGTGCAGATACTACTGTCAGACGGGGAGGTTCAGATAGAGAATTCACGGATTCAGGGAGAAAAGGTGCTGATCCGGGGAAAGCTTGTGTTCCGGGTGCTGTACCGCCGGGAGTCGGGCGGGCTGCAGGCGATGGGCGGGGAGATCCCATTTGAGGAAACGGTCAATGTGCCGGAGCTTTCGGAGCGCGACTATACGCAGATCGTATGGAATATCGAAGATTTGAATATTACCATGATTCATTCGCGCAAGCTGAGCGCCAAAGCGGTGCTGACGCTTACGGTGCGGGCGGAAAGCCGCGTCGATGCGCAGGCTGCCGCGGACGTCGAGACGGATGATGTGGGGCTGCAAGTCCTGAAGAGAAGCGTTCCGGCAGCGACGCTTGCAGTGCGGCGCAAAGATATCTACCGGGTCCGGGAGGAAGTAAGCGTATCGGCAAATAAGCCGAATATTGAGACGATTCTCTGGCAGGAGATGCGTCTTCGGGATGTTTCGGTGCGCCCGTTGGATGGAAAACTGCACCTGGACGGTGAATTGTCGGTGTTCCTGATTTACAGCGGCGAGGGCGAGCACACGCCGGTTCAGTGGTTGGAGGAGAGTATTCCGTTTTCCGGTGAGGTGGAACTCTCGGAGGCGGTGGAGGAGATGATCCCGGCGGTCGGGGTCCGGATTCTTCATGCAGAGGCGGGCAAAAAGCCGGACAGCGATGGGGAGATGCGCGAAGTGGAAGTGGAGGCGGTGCTGGAGCTGGACATCCGCCTTTATAAAGAAGAATCAGTGGAACTTTTAAGCGATCTCTATTCGACCGGCTGCGAGGTCGTGAGCGAGCAGGGGGAGGTGTGCTTTGACCGGCTTTTGACGCGCAACAGCTGCAAAATGCGGGTGGGGGGAAGCGTTTCTTTTCAGAAACCGGAGCGAATTCTGCAGATTTGCCACAGCAGTGGGATTGTCCGGCTGGATGAGAGCCGCCCGTCAGAAAACGGTCTGGCGATCGAGGGAGTGCTGGAAGTCAGTCTCCTGTATCTGACGGATGATGACGCGGCGCCGGTCGGGGCAATTTCTGAGGTTCTGCCATTTTCCGGCACGGTCGAGGCGGAGGGGATCCGGGAAGACTGCGTCTGGCAGTTGAATCTGGGGCTGGAACAGCTCGGCGCGGTGATGCTGGGCGGTGGTGAGGCGGAGGTCAAGGCGCAGCTCACGGTGGAACTGCTTGTATTCCAGCCGATGCAGGAAGAGGTGGTTACATCCGTGCAGACACAGCCGTTCGATTTAAAGCGCTGGGAGCAGCAGCCAGGGATTGTGGGTTATATTGTGCAGCCGGGGGATTCTCTGTGGAAAATTGCAAAAAAATTCCACACGACGGTGGATCAGGTGCGGGAAATGAATGAAATCGACGGGGAGGAAGCCGGTGCAGGGGCGCGGCTGCTTCTGATCAAAGAGGTAACGGCGGGTAACTGTTCATAGGTAGAAATTTTAGAGAGAAAAAATCGTTTCTGTTCACGGGTGAGCACTTTTGAGACCGAAAGTGCCGTAAGGAAACGTGGTGGCAGCAGGAATTTGCCGTATTGAAATTCGAAGCCACGGCAAATTCCGTTACTGGACACGTATGCGTGTACAGTAACAAAAAATCCAGCCGGAATGGTTGCATTTGGGGGAAAACTTTATATACTATTATTGTAACGGTTCAATATCTTTACAGTTACAAGCAAAAATCCATGCAGATTTGACTTTGACAAAGGATTTTTGCCTTGTAAGCCAGGAAAACGCATCCGGCCGGTGCTTGATGATAGATCCGGGGAAGGAGTTTCCCGAACCGGGCGGTGTCCGTGCATTGCAAGGCGCGGCGCCGTTTACATAGGGCATCCGGATGCGTTTTCCTGTGTACTGAGAAATTTTTGTCGGGAGTGCGAACCATAAAGGCAGGATGAGACATGAATTATACATATCTTTTGCGCTGCGCGGACGGAACCTTGTACTGCGGGTGGACGAACCATCTGGCAGCGCGGGTGGCGGCGCACAATGCCGGGAAAGGTGCAAAATACACGAAAACCCGCCGTCCGGTAGTGCTGGCATACTATGAAGAATATGCGACGCGCAGCGAGGCGATGCGCCGGGAGGCAGCGATCAAGAAACTGACCAAAAAGGAAAAAGAGGCGATGGCAGCGCTGGGACGGACGGAGCTTCCGGTGGATGACGAGACGTAGATATATCGCGCCGGGGCAGATTATGTACGAAGAATTGGTACAAACCATAGCGGTAAAGGCAAGAAACAGCAGTGAAAATAGAAATTGAAAGATGGAGAGAAAACAGGAGCGGATAGGTACAGTGAGAAAAGGTAGAAGAAACAAAGGATGTATAGTGATGGCAACAGTCCTTCTGGCAGCGCTGCTTGGCGGCTGTTCGTTTCTATCGAAGGAGGCAGACGCGACGGAGGTTTCCAGCGAGGCGGAAACGGAAAGTCCGGGTGCCACACAGGAGTCGGAGACTGAGACAGCTGAGACAGAGGAGACACAGGAGAGCCATGAGGCTGCCGAAGACGAAGAAAGCGGGGAAGAGGAAACCGAGGACCATTTCGTGGAAAAGAAGATCGTGGTGGCAACGGATATGCACTATTTTGCCGAGAAACTGGCAGGAAACCGCTGTGATTCCTTTGTCGGAATGGCGAGGGGCGGAGACGGGCGTGTGCTGGAGTACGGCTGGGAGGTCATGGACGCCTTTCTCGATGATATGAAGAAGGAAGATCCAGACCTCCTGATTCTGAGCGGAGATCTGACGCTGGACGGAGAGAAAGCGAGCCATGAGGAACTGGCAGAACTTCTGGAAGGACTCAGCGAGGCGGGAATTGAGGTCGCGGTTATACCGGGAAACCACGATATCAATAACCCGGATGCCCGCCGCTATACGGCGGATGGAGCGGAAAAGGTGGAGTCCATCACAGCGGACGAGTTCCGGGATATCTATGCTGATTTTGGCTATGTAGCGGCGGACAGCCGGGATCCGGCATCGCTGAGTTATCTTTATAAGATAGACAGTGCAAACTGGGTGCTGATGCTGGATTCCTGTCAGTATGAACCGAAAAATGAGGTCGGCGGCATGATCCGCCGGGAAACGTATGAGTGGATGGAGCCGATTCTGGAAGAGGCGGAGCGGGAAGGCGCCCGCGTGATATCCGTCAGCCATCATAACCTGCTGGATGAGAGCGGAGTGAGCCGGACCTTTTATGACAACTGTACGATCGAGCACAACGAGGAACTGGTGCGGATGCTGTCGGATCATGGCGTGCGCCTGCACTTGAGCGGACATCTGCATATCCAGCATTATAAGGAAGACGAGGACACGGGCATCTATGAGGTTGTGACGGGTTCCATGGTGATGGCTCCGTGCCATTACGGGATTGTCCGCATCTGGAACGACGGGACCTACCAGTATGATGCGAAACCTGTCGATGTGGACGGCTGGGCGATACGCCACTCGTACCACAACCGAGATCTGGCAGATTTTACGGCTTATTCGGAGTCGATCCTGCGTCGGGCGGCAATCCGCGATGCAATTCGGGATCTGAATCGCCATATCGAGGATCGCCATGCATTTTTTACGGACGAGAAGAAACAGGAAATGGCTTCGTACTACGCGGATCTGTGCGTGAATTATTATGAAGGACGGATGTACCAGATCGAGGAAGCCGCAAAGGAAAATCCAGTGCTGGAAGATTGGAACAAGATCGGCTATGTCAGCGAACTGAGCGATTTTCTGCAGAATATCCTGGAGGACGAGGCGAAGGACTACGGGCATCTGAAGATTCCGAGCGTACATTAAATAAAAATGGAGGTACCAGGAGGCATGGGAGAGACAAAAAAACAGCGTTCGCCGCTGACAACGCTCTGCTACATTGAAAAAGACGATTCATATCTGATGCTGCACCGCATTAAGAAGAAACAGGATGTGAATGAAGGAAAATGGATTGGCGTCGGCGGACATTTTGAGGAGAATGAAAGCCCGGAGAACTGCCTGTTGCGCGAAGTGAAGGAGGAGACAGGGCTGACTCTGACTTCCTGGCGCTTCCGCGGAATCGTGACGTTTATCGCGAAAGGCTGGCCGACGGAATATATGTGCCTGTACACGGCGGATGGATTTGAGGGAACGCTTCGCGAATGTGACGAGGGCGAGCTTGCCTGGGTGGCGAAAAAGGATGTATCGGCTCTGCGGCTCTGGGATGGCGATCGGATCTTTTTGAAGCTTCTGATTGAAAGGGATACGTTTTTTTCATTGAAATTGTCATATGATGGGGACGAGCTGATAGAAACTGAGCTGGACGGGGTAAAAATTACATACAAATAAGCACGCAACTGCGGGTTGGTTGGGGAACGAGGGTTCTGCAGTGCGTGCTCATGAGGAATAATCAATATATGGGAACCGATTTTGGGGAAAATCGGGGTGGTTGGTTATGCCAGAAAGATAAGAAGATGAATTATTTTCTCTTGTTCCTTATCTTTAACTTGATTATATATCATTCATCGTATATAATCAAATATAAATAAGAAGATAATTATTATAAATTTTTTGTTATAGAATCATAAGTGGACAAAAGTGCCGGAAACCCTGTAGATAAAGGGGAAAGAATGGAACAGAATGAGAATGTTCACGGGCGGGAAGTTTCGGGATGAAATATCCCGCAGGATGCAGCGATGAGAAAAAGCAGGGTACATAGGAGGAAACATGTTCGACGGAAAAGAGTATGTATACGCGGTCTACGAGGAAAAGAGTTTTTCGAAGGCGGCGCAGAAACTGTATATTACGCAGCCGGCGTTAAGCACGGCGATCAAGAAGGTGGAGAAAAAGATAGGAACTCCGATTTTTGACCGGAGCACCTCTCCGATCGGACTGACGCCGGGCGGTGAAGTTTATATCGACGCGATCGAAAAGCTGTTTGCGCTGGAACAGAACACGCTCAATCAACTGAATAACTTAAATGGGCTTCTGGCGGGCAAGCTGTCGGTTGGCGGAACGATCTTTTTTACCTCGTTTGTACTTCCGGGCGTGTTGAGCGAGTTTTCCCATCGGTATCCGCAGATCAAGATTGATCTGCAGGAGGGCACGACCACACAGCTGACCGATAAGCTGGTTGCCGAGGAACTGGATCTTTTGATCGATAACTCGGAACTGGATGACAAAAATTATGAAAAGTATTATTATAGCACGGAGAGAATTATTCTGGCTGTTCCGAAGAATTTTCCGATCAATGAGGAGCTGACCCAGTATCAGCTTACCGCGGAAGATATCCGGGCAGGACGCCACAGTCAGGCGGAGTTTCCGGTACTGCCGTTGCCGCTCTTAAAGAGTACTCCGTTTATCTTCGTCAAAGAGGAAAACAGCATTTACAAGCGCAGCATGAAAATGTGCAGCCGCCAGAATTATTCGCCGAATATTATCATGAAACCGGACCAGGTTGTCTCTGCGTTCAACATGGCAGGACGGGGCGTGGGCGCGACCTTCATCCCGGATGGCCTGATCGTCAATCTTCCATATGAAGTGCCGCTGTGCTTTTACAAGATGAATGAAGAGCTGGCGGTCCGTTACGTTTATTTGTACAAGAAGAGAAATAAGTATCTCACGAAGGCGATGGAGGAGTTTATCCGCGTGGCAGTTGGCGACGAGGCGTTCCAGAAGGTACGGGAGCAACGGGAGAAAGAGAATCAGGAGAAGAAAGGTTCGGATAAGAAGGGGGATAAATAATGCGAAGAGGAGAACGTGCGATTGAGTCGAAAGACGGGCAGAAAGCCATTTTGGAACACTGCCGGGTGTGTAGTCTCGCCTTTTCTGGGGATGAATACCCGTATGTGATCCCGTTAAATTATGGTTTTGTGTGGAACGAAGACCAGGAGATGCCGGTGCTGTATTTCCACGGCGCTCCGGTGGGAACGAAGATTGAGCATATGGAGCGCGACAACCGGGTGGCATTCTGTGTGCAGAATGAAAAAGAGATAAAGATTCTGGAACCGGCATGCAGAAGCACGATGATTTATGAGAGTGTCTGCGGGACTGGACGGTTATCCCGTGTGGCTGCTCCTGGGGAGAAAGGAGAGGCACTGACAAGGATCATGCAGCAGTATGACCCGGAGGGCGGACCGTATGAGTTTGCTCCGGAGGTAGCGGCGAGAACCACCGTCCTCTGCCTGCGTGTGGAAACTCTGACAGGTAAGAGCAATGCGCCGAAACCGGAGCAGCCATGAAACAGTTAAGACAGATGTCGATTCTGGTGCGGGGGGCACAGCTTCTGCTGCTGGTCCTCGCACTTTTTCTGGTTGTATGGCTGGTGCCGGATGCAGGGAAAAAGCATGCATCCGGGACGGAAGCTTCGGAAGCTGAGACAGATGGCGGCGATGTGGCGGAGAATGAAAAAAATAGAGCCGCCGGGAATCTGGAGGAGGATGAATCATCCGCCGGGGAAGTGATACAGGATGATGCAGATGAGAACGCTTCGGATGGAGAAACGGCTTTAAAGCGCCGGACTTCCCGGAAACAGCTGTATAAAAGAAAAAAAGAGCCCCAGAAGGCACAGGAAGAGACAGTTTATATGCCGCCGACCATTTGGCTGGCGACGGATCTTCACTATCAGTCCCCGCAGATGACAGATTTCCAGTCGGCGTTTGATACCTATACGATGGGAAATGATGGGACGATCGTGCCGTATCTGGATGAGATTACGGAGGCATTTCTGGAGGAGGTGCGGACGGCGCATCCATCGGCACTGGTTTTGAGTGGAGATCTCTCCCAGAATGGTGAGAAAGCAAACCATGAAGCGCTTGCAGAGAAGCTAGAGCGGGTGCAGGCAGCGGGAATTCCGGTGCTGGTGATTCCGGGCAACCATGATATTAACCACCCGTGGGCGGCAACGTATTTTGATGATCAGGTATCCCCGGCAGAGGGAACAAGTTCGGAAGAGTTTTACCAGATTTACCATAAGTTTGGCTATGATCAGGCGGTGTCCCGGGCTTCGGATTCGCTGAGTTATGTTTACCGCCTGGATGAAAAATATTGGCTGATGATGCTGGACAGCTGCATATGTGAACCGGTCCATGAGACGGGCGGAAAGCTAAGCGAAGAGACGGTTGCGTGGATGAAAACGCAGCTGGAGGAGGCGAAAAAACAGGGTGTGACGGTCATTCCGGTTTCACACCACAATCTGTTGGATGAGAGTACACTCTATCCGGAGGAATGCACGATTGAAAATACGAAAGAAGTGACCGCGCTTCTGGAAACATATGGAGTTCCGGTGTATTTGAGCGGGCATCTGCATTTGCAGAGAATCAAGAAGCATACGTCAAATTTGAACACACCGGGCGGATATGGAATCCGGGAGATAGTGACTTCCCCGCTTCCAATGGCGCCGTGCCAGTACAGTATCCTAAACTGGCAGGCGGATGGCAGTCTGTCCTACCATACAAAAAAGGTAGACATAGCAGGCTGGGCGCAGCGCTACGGGGAAGAAGACGAGAATCTTCTCAATTTTGATGCTTATGCGGATCAGTTTCTGGTAGATGTGATTTCGGAACAGGCGTTTAAGGCGCTGCAGTCGGCATCAAAGGATATCAAAGAAGAGATGGCAAGGCTCTATGCCGATATGAACCGTGATTATTGTTCGGGCACGAAGATTGATGTGGCAAAGATCAGAAAAAGCGAGGCATATCAGTACTGGATCCGTTACAGCGGCAATGATTTCTGGCTGGCAAGGCTGCAGGCGATCCTGCACGATGCCCGGACGGACAACACGGTGCTGGAGCTGAAAGCGGGTGTGGATTTCCCGCTGCCGGGGGAGACGATAGAAAACCCGGAGAATGCAGAAAAAGAGGAAACTGTCGGAGCAGATGCGGGCAGTCCGGCAGAGGAGATACAGAAAAAGGAGGAATCATATGGACTACGAGGGAATTGTATACAGACCGCCGAGTGAGGCGCGCAGCCTGATCATTCAGGTGACGATCGGATGTGCACACAACACCTGCGGCTTTTGCAATATGTATAAAGAAAAGAAGTTCCGGATCCGGAGCCTGGCGGAGATTCTGGCAGATTTGACGGAGGTTTCGCACAATCCGTATGCGCCGTATATCGAGAAGGTATTTTTGGCGGACGGCGATGCGCTGGTTATGAAAACAGAGGATCTTCTGGTAATTCTGGATGCGATCCACCGCCTGTATCCGGGCGTGAAGCGGGTGGCTTCCTACGGAACGGCACAGGATATTTTGCGGAAATCGGAAGAAGAGCTGATCCGCCTGCGCGAGGCGGGACTCGGAATCGTCTATGTGGGCGCGGAATCCGGCGACAATGAGATTTTAAAATATATCAATAAAGGCGTGACGGCGGAACAGACCATTGAGGCAGGGCAGAAGCTGAAACGCTGCGGCATCGCGACCTCAGTGACGCTGATTTCGGGGCTTGGCGGACGCAGCAAGGTGGAAGAACATGCCCTGTCCTGTGCGAAGCTCATCACGGCGATGAACCCGGAGTACGCATCCTTCCTGACGCTGCGCCTGTACGAGGGCACGCCGATGTATGCAGATGTCGTGGAAGGGCGGTTCCAGCGGATAACCCCGGATGAAATTGTGGATGAAATGGAAATTTTCCTGAAAAATGTGGATTCTCCGGGCACTGTATTCCGGACGAACCATGCGTCGAACTACGTGATTCTGGCGGGAACCTTAAACGGGGATATCCCGGCCATGCTTAAAAAACTGGAGGAGGCAAAGAGAACGCATCATTACCGGAAATTCCGGGAGACTGGCGATCTCTTATAAGTAGGTATGATTTATCTGATTTTTGCGATTCTTTTCAGCGCGTCCCTGGCGCTGGCGCTGCGGATCAGTGAGACGTTCAGCGATAACCGATATGGGATTTTGGTTGGAAATTATGTGACCTGCCTGGTGGTGGCGTTTGTTCTGCTTCCAGATAAAAATATCTTTGCGGCAGGCAGCCGGACGGCGGTTCTTACGGGAATCGTGAATGGATTTTTGTTTACAGGAAATCTGGTTCTAATGCAGAAATGCATCCGTGAAAATGGGGCAGTTCTGTCGTCGGCATTTGCGAAGCTTGGTATCGTGATTCCGGTCACGGCGAGTATCCTGTTTTTAGGTGAGATCCCGACGCTGTTCCAGCTGGTGGGAATTGTGCTGGTTATTGTGGCGATCTGGGTCATCAACAGCGAGGGGGACCGCGGCTGCGGACGCAGACGGAGGATGGGTTCGGCGGGACTTCTGCTCGTTTTATTTGTCGTCAGCGGTATGGCAGACGGGATGTCCAAGGTAACGGAGAGGATCGGCGAGAGACGGTTTGATGCGCTGTTTCTGTTCTATACGTTCCTGACCGCACTGGTTCTGACTGTGGTTCTGGCATTTCTCGAGCAGCAGAGAACCCGCCGCAAGATTGGAAAGATGGACTTTTTGAGTGGTGTGGCAGTCGGATTTCCAAACTATTTTTCAACCTCGCTGCTGCTGGCGAGTGTGTCGAGACTGCCGGCGTTTATCGTGTATCCGAGCTTTAGTGTCGGTACGATCCTGGTGGTCAGCCTTGTGAGCGTGCTGGTGCTCGGGGATCCAATCAGCCGGAGACAGATTGGGGGATGCGGGATTATTTTGGTGGCGTTGGCGCTGCTGAATCTTTAGAATTTTCCGTTTCGGATGCTGCGCTCATAATAAAAGATATACTGCTGCATTACCCCTGCGTATCCTTTATAGCTTCCAAAAAAATCCTGGATAATAGTAGTGTACAGGCGGCTTTTTGGAAGGCGGCGGTAGCGGATGGGGTGTTTGGGAAGGTATTCTTTGGTCAGGATCTGTTCGATCCAGGTATCGACGGGGAAGGCGTCGATGTGGTGGAGTCCGAAGAGGCAGACGCAGTTGGCGACCTTGGGACCGATGCCATAGAGGCTGGTAAGTGCGGTCATGGCTTCGTCCGGCGGCAGGGCTGCGAGGGATTCTAAGGATACGGTTCCGGCGAGGACATCCTGGATGAGGCGGTGGATGTATTTGGCGCGGTAGCCGAGTTTTAAGGTTAATAGGTCGTCCAGGCTGGCAGATGCCAGTTCTTCGGGCGAGGGAAAAGAATAGTAGGTGCGGATGGAACCGTCGGACAGGGCGGCGGTTCTCTTCGCACCGTATTTTTTTGCCAGGGCTTCGACGGCTTCGCGGATCTTTGGGATGGTTTTCTGCTGGGAGATCAGGAAGGTGATCATCATTTCCCAGAGATCCTGACGGAGAATCCGGATGCCGGAACCGGCGTCTGCCGCCGCCGCGAGGTAGGCATCGTCTGCGCGGATGGAGGCGATGAAAGAGCCGTAATCGGTGCCGAGATCGAAGTATTGTTTCCAGAAAGGAAGCGCTTCGTCCGGGCAGTCGAAGAAGAAACCGTCCGGCGTCCCGGAAATTTCCAGATAGTGTGTCCCGCTGATGAGTGACCAGATCCCCGGTTTTTCCGGAACCGGAAGCATACGGAAACATTGACCGGAGGCGGCGATCTGGGCGAGGTTCAGGTTCAGGCAGGAGATGATGTGGGAGTTGGGAAAATTGTGCTTTTCGATTGCAGGCAGGTTTGTTGTATGTGTGTTCATGGCAGGGCATCCTCTTTTTTTAAAATATTCGTAACTGTTCAGTACCTTCACAGTCACGCGCAAAAATTCATTAAAAATTGCCTACGGCAATGGAATTTTTGCCTGCTGACCTATGTTTTCGTACGGTCAGCGCAGTAAATGCGCAGACCTACTGAAGAGTTACAAATATTCTTTGCTTATATCAATGGAATATCAAGTTATAAAACCTTGAATCATAAAGTATCAAATCATGTAATTCTTATGAGACGTATCATAGCATAGAAGACCTTTGACTGCAAACGGTTACCTTTTATCAGAAAGGAATTACATCAGAATTGCATCAGAATTGCATCAGAGCGTAAAAAAATCTTGCGAAAGACGCGCTACTTAGGTATGATGTATATATGTGCGCACTCGCGCGAAGAGGAATCATGTCGCAAGCGACCGCGCTCGGCGCGAGAATGTGCCAGGGCACATTCTTTGTTCTATGGCAGGAGGGGAGACGGATGTTTTTTATCGGTGGCATCAGTTCCGGCGTAAAGCCGCTGGAGTACCTGAAAACAGTGATCTGCGGGCGCTGCGGCGCTTATGGGCGGTATCAGGTGTACATGACCTATATGTATTTTAGTTTCTTTTTTATCCCGATTTTTAAATGGAACCGGCGCTTTTTCGTAGAAATGTCGTGCTGCGGTGCGGTCTATGAGCTGGATCCGGAGGTGGGAAAGAGGCTGCTTCGGGGCGAGGAGGTCGAGATCACGGAAAGCGATCTGACACTTCGGCAGGATGGAAATGGAAATCCGTGGACGGGAAGTGATGCATCACACCGTCATAAGGTCTGTCCGTCCTGTGGATTTGAGACGGATGAGGATTTTTCGTACTGTCCAAAGTGCGGCAAACCGCTGTAAGGCGGGAAAATACAGACGGATACCGCTAAAAGAGTGATGGCGGCTGTGGAAGCACGGGACGGTTACAAAAATTTGATACAGCGCAGATTTTGGCGCAAAAAAGAAAGAGAGGCAGACAATATGTTAGAAGCTGGTATCAAGGGAAGACAGGAAGTTATGGTTACGGATGAAAATTCCGCAGCAGCAGTGGGAAGCGGTCTGTTACCGGTGTTTGCAACTCCGGCGATGGTTGCACTGATGGAGAAAACCGCGTGGATGAGCGTGGCTCCGTACTTAAACGACGGTGAGGGAACCGTTGGTACAAAGCTGGAAATTGCCCATAATGCAGCGACCCCGGTCGGCATGCAGGTTTGGTGCGAGAGTGAGCTGGTAGAAGTAGACGGCAGACGTCTCGTATTTAAGGTAGAGGCATTTGACGCGAAAGGTTCCATCGGCGGCGGCACACATGAGCGTTTCATCATCAAAAATGAGAAATTCTTAGCAAAAGCACAGAGCAAGAAAGAAAACTAAAGGTTGCGAAGAGAGCACAGCCGGCTGAAAGCGCTGCGAGTATCGTATGCGGGATACTTTTGGCTGGCTGTTGTTTCGTGTAATAGGAAATTCCTTGAAATTTCCTATTACACAAAAAGGCACTAACGTGCCAATGATGCGCACTCGCGCGAAGCAGAAACATGTCGCAAGCGACCGCGCTCGGCGCGAGAATGTGCCAAGGCACATTCTTTTTCATTATAGAAGGGAATTAATTCGTTTGAAAATCACATATATTCATCACAGCTCGTTTTCAGTTGAGCTTGAAAATGCCGTGATTCTGTTTGATTATTTTAAGGGAACTCTCCCGGAGTTCCCGGCAGGGAAGCCCCTCTTTATCTTTGCGAGCCATTTCCATGCCGATCATTATGCTCCGGTAATCTTTCAGCTGGGAGAGAAACGGGAAAATGTTTTTTATATTCTCTCAAAAGAGATTGGGAAAAAGATACCGGAGGAATATCGTAAACGATATAAAGACAGGATACGGCTGGTAAAGGCAGGAGAAAGATTTTGCCTGAATATTTCTGAAGAAAGCCTTATCGTCGAGACGTTCCATTCCACCGACGAGGGCGTCGCCTTCTGGCTCTCCTGCGAAGGAAAGGAGATTTATCACGCCGGTGACTTAAATAACTGGTGGTGGGAAGGCGAAGATATGGCATGGAACCGGAATATGGCGGCTTCTTATAAACAGGAGATGAAAAAGCTTTCCGGGCGCACGGCGGATCTGGCATTTATCCCGGTCGATCCGAGGCAGGAGCAGTGGTTTTATCTGGGCGCTGCCGGTTTTATGGAGCAGGCGGACACAAAATGGATTTTCCCGATGCATTTCTGGGAAGATTATACGATTATACCAAAATTAATCGAACATCCATCCAGTGAAGGCTGGCGGGATCGGATTGTAGAGATTCACAAGGAAGGAGAGGAGTTTATCCGATGAAATTTACATTTGCACACAACAATTTCAATGTCATCGATCTGGACAAGTCACTGAAATTTTATGAGGAAGCACTGGGACTTAAGGAGGTACGCCGCAAGGAGGCGGCAGACGGAAGCTTTATACTCGTTTATCTGGGCGACGCCACGACCGGCTACCAGCTGGAGCTGACCTGGCTGCGCGACTGGGAGAAGGACTCCTACAACCTGGGCGACAATGAGTTCCATCTGGCATTTGAGACGGAAGACATGGAGGCGGCACATGCCAAACATAAGGAAATGGGATGCATCTGTTTTGAAAATCCGGCGATGGGTATTTATTTCATTAACGATCCGGATGGATATTGGCTGGAGATCGTGCCGGCAAAGAGGAGTTAAGGGCTGAGTTTGTCTGAAAAAATGTTTTGACGTGACTGTGAAAGTACTGAACAGTTACGTTTTAACATATGAGTTAAAAAGGGGTTAGAATGGTAAAAATAATTAAAAACGGCAGAGTCATCGATCCGGAGAGCAGATTCGACGGAAGGGCAGATTTGTGGATTGAAAATGGGAAAATCCAGAAAATCGTGAAAAAAGATACAAAAGCAGAATCAGATGGGGCATCTGACGCACCGTCCATCCCGGCAGATGCCGAGGTGCTGGACGCAGAAGGGCTGATCGTCGCGCCGGGACTGGTGGACGTCCACGTGCATTTCCGCGATCCGGGTCTGACCTACAAGGAGGACATCGAGACGGGCGCGGCGGCTGCAAAGGCGGGCGGCTTTACGACGGTGGTCTGTATGGCAAACACGAAACCGGTTGCCGATACGCCGGAGATTGTCCGGTATATTCTGGAAAAGGGCGCGAAAACGGGAATTCATGTGGAAACCTGCGCGGCAGTCTCAAAGGGATTTCAGGGAAAAGAACTGACCGATATGGACGCCCTCAAAGAGGCGGGTGCGATCGGATTTACGGATGACGGAATCCCGCTGATGAGCGAAAAATTGGTCAAAGAGGCGATGGAGACGGCGAAACGCCTCAATGTGCCGCTCAGCTTCCATGAAGAGGATCCGGCATTTATTTTCAACAACGGCATCAACCGCGGTCCGGTGTCCGAGCAGCTGGGAATCGGTGGTTCCCCGGCGCTGGCGGAGGATTCGATGGTGGCGCGCGACTGCATGATCGCGCTTCACACGGGCGCAGATGTGGATATCCAGCACATCAGTTCCCGTAATGCGGTGCAGATGGTCGGTCTGGCGAAAAAGCTGGGCGCGCATGTCTGGGCGGAGGTGACACCGCATCATTTTACACTGGACGAGACGGCGGTTCTGGAGTACGGAACACTGGCGAAAATGAATCCGCCGCTGCGGAGTGCTGCGGATCGCGAGGCGTTGATTGAGGCAATCAAGGACGGCACGATTGATATGATTGCGACGGATCATGCACCGCACAGCGCCGAGGAGAAGGCAAAACCGCTGACCGAGGCGCCGAGCGGCATCATCGGGCTGGAAACCTCCCTGTCATTGGCGGTTACCAGGCTGGTAAAAGCTGGTCACATTGATTATCTGACTCTGTTTGAGAAAATGAGCCTGAATCCGGCGAAACTGTACCGGATGAAGGAGGCGGGACGCATCCGTGAGGGCGGCATGGCGGATCTGGTTCTTTTTGACGACCAGACACCATATACCGTAGAAAAATTCCATTCCAAGGCGTCTAACTCCCCGTTTGTGGGAGCGAAGCTCTATGGAAAGGTTCACTATACCATCTGCAGCGGTGAGACAGTATATCGGGCAGAATAGGAGGAAACGAAGCGATGAAGACAATGTTAAAACGCGGCGCAGGCGTGCTGATGCCGATTTTCAGCCTGCCGTCGCCGTATGGAATCGGTACGTTCGGACGGGCGGCGTATGAGTTTATTGATCAGTTAAAACGCGGACGCCAGACGTACTGGCAGGTGCTTCCGATGGGACCGACCTGCTACGGGGACAGCCCGTACCAGTCCTACTCTGCATTTGCGGGAAATCCGTATTTTATTGATCTGGATACGCTGAAAGACGAGAAACTTCTGACCCAGGATGAGATAGACGCCTGCTGGTGGTGCGACAAGCAGGATCAGGTCAAATATGACGCGCTGTATTATTACCGTTTTCCGCTTCTGCGCAAGGCGTATGAGCGGAGCAGCCATAAGGAAAGTGTGGAATATCAGGCATTTCTGGAAGAAAATGAAGAATGGCTAGACGACTATGCGCTCTACATGGCAGTCAAGGGTAAATATGAAGGAAAAGGCTGGATGGACTGGGACGAGGACATCCGGTTCCGCCGTCCGGAGGCGCTTTCGGCATGCCGCGAAGAGCTGGCAGAAGAAATAAATTACTGGAAGTTCTTACAGTTTAAGTTTTTTGAACAGTGGAAAAAATTAAAACAGTATGCAAAAGAAAAAGAACTTCGGATCGTCGGCGATATTCCGATTTACGTGGCGCTCGACAGCGCGGATGTCTGGAGCCACCCGGAGCTGTTCCAGCTCGACGAGGAAAATCTGACGCCGCTCAAGGTATCGGGTGTGCCGCCGGATGCATTTTCAGAGGATGGACAGCTCTGGGGCAACCCGCTTTACGACTGGGAGAAAATGGAACAAACCGATTTTGCCTGGTGGCGAAGCCGGATGAAAGCGTCCGCGAAGCTCTACGATGCGGTGCGAATCGACCATTTCATCGGCGTGGTGCAGTATTATGCAATCCCGTATGGCGCTGTGACTGCGAAAGACGGCGAGTGGGAGAAAGGTCCGGGCAAAAAGCTGACCGACGCACTTGACGAGGCGGCAGGCGAGACGAAGATCATCGCGGAGGATCTGGGTGTCTTCTGTCAGGAGGTCAAGGATCTGCTGGCAGAGACGGGCTATCCGGGCATGAAGATCATTGAGTTTGCGTTCAGTGGCGACCGTTTCAACGAGCATCTGCCGCACTGCTATGACCCGAACTCCGTAGTCTACGGTGGAACGCACGACAATGAGACGCTGGCGGGGTATTTCAAACCGGAAAAACGTCAGTGGTGGGAACTTCAGTACATTGCCGATTACCTCGGTGCAGCACACCAGAGTGAGGTGGTAGACCGCGTGTTCCGCGCGGCATACGGTTCAGTCGCGAGCGTTGCCATTTTCCAGATGCAGGATGTGTTGAAGCTCGATAACTGGGCGCGCATGAATACGCCGGGAACCCTCGGGGAAAACTGGCGCTGGCGTCTGGTTCCGGGGCAGTTTACGGATGAGCGGGCAGATTATTTGTCCTGGCTGGTGGATACGTTCGGAAGATTTTAGTTTTTGGCGGATGGGAATAAAAACCCGTAAAATGCTTGCAAATTCGGGAAAAACCTGTAAAATATACATGGATTGCACCCGCCCGGGGCAAAGATGCACCTGGGGAGTATGAACGATTTGAACAGTATGAAAGGAAATTGCCATGATTAGTACAAGCAATGTAACACTGCGAGTAGGAAAGAAGGCGTTATTTGAGGACGTAAGCATTAAATTTATTGAGGGAAACTGCTACGGACTCATCGGTGCCAACGGTGCCGGAAAGTCTACCTTTTTACGAATCCTGTCCGGACAGCTGGAACCGACCAATGGTGAGGTTATCATCACACCGGGACAGAGACTTTCATTCTTACAGCAGGATCACTTTAAATATGACGCATATCCGGTACTTGATACCGTTATTATGGGAAATGCGAGACTCTACGAGAACATGAAAGAGAAGGAAGCTATCTACATGAAGGAAGACTTCTCCGAGGAGGACGGCGTCAAGGCTGCCGAGCTGGAGGGCGAGTTCGCCACGATGAACGGCTGGGAGGCAGAGTCCGACGCGGCGAACCTTTTAAATGGTCTGGGAATCGAGACGGATCTCCACTACAAACAGATGGCAGATCTGACCGGTGCCCAGAAGGTCAAAGTTCTTCTGGCACAGGCACTGTTCGGAAACCCGGACATCCTGCTTCTCGACGAGCCGACAAACCACTTGGATCTCGATGCGATCGCATGGCTCGAGGAGTTCTTGATCAACTTTGAGAATACGGTTATCGTGGTATCCCATGACCGTTACTTCTTAAATAAAGTCTGCACCCAGATCGCAGATATCGACTATGGCAAGATTCAGCTCTATGCCGGAAACTACGATTTCTGGTACGAGTCCAGCCAGCTGATGATCAAGCAGATGAAGGAAGCCAACAAGAAGAAGGAAGAGAAGATCAAGGAGCTGCAGGAGTTCATCCAGCGATTTTCTGCCAATGCTTCCAAGTCTAAGCAGGCAACCTCCAGAAAACGTGCTCTGGAGAAGATTGAGTTAGATGAGATCAAACCGTCCAGCCGTAAGTATCCGTACATCGACTTCCGCCCGGAGCGCGAGATCGGTAATGAGGTATTAAGCGTTGAGAATCTCTCCAAGACAATCGACGGTGTGAAGGTTCTTGATAATATTTCCTTCATTCTCGGACGCGAGGACAAGGTTGCGTTTGTAGGACCGAACGAGCAGGCAAAGACCGTTCTCTTCAAGATTCTTTCCGGCGAGATGGAGCCGGATGAGGGATCCTATAAATGGGGTCTGACCACCAGTCAGGCATATTTCCCGAAGGACAATTCGAAAGAGTTCGATAACGACGACACGATCGTAGACTGGCTGACCCAGTACTCTCCGGTTAAGGATGTGACCTATGTCCGCGGATTCTTAGGACGCATGCTGTTTGCCGGTGAGGACGGCGTGAAGAAGGTCCGCGTTCTTTCTGGTGGTGAGAAGGTGCGCTGCATGCTTTCTAAGATGATGATCTCCGGTTCCAATGTCCTGATTCTGGACGAGCCGACCGACCATCTGGATATGGAGTCCATTACCGCTCTGAACAACGGTATGATCAAGTTCCCGGGCGTGCTGTTATTCTCCTCCCGTGACCACCAAATCGTTGAGACGACCGCAAACCGTATCATGGAAATCGTAAACGGCAAGCTGATCGATAAGATTACTACTTACGATGAGTATCTGGCAAACGATGAGATGGCGAGAAAACGTCAGGTATTTACTGTTACGGATAGTGAGGAAGAGGACGACTAAGAGCTGGAATCAAAGTGATTTAGACAAAAGTCTGAAAGATAAAAGACAGCCCCAGACGCTGCATGTGAGCGATGCCTGGAGCTGTCTTTTGCACATCTATGGTGTCAATGTCCCGTTTTTAGCGCGATCAATCCTTCTTATGGCGTGATTCCAGATAAACCAGGTAATTGATGTATTCGATCAACTGCTTTTTCGTGGAAGTCTGGAAGGATGAGATACGCCCATTGACCTCTCCATAGGTGACATTTTTAAGAAATGGTTTCGCCATTTCGGGCGGATTCTTCGGGTAGGAGGTTCGACCGAGAATATAATCGGCGCTGACCTGGTAATAATCTGCCAGTTTTATCAGATGCCGAAGAGGCAGATCCGTCCGGTTTGTTTCATAGCGGGAATAGATTTGCTGAGTTGTACCCAGCAGACTGGAAATTTCCGCCTGCGTTTTTCCTTTGTCCTCCCGTAAATCACGGAGCCGGTCACCAGCAGCAATCATTTAAAGCACCTCCCGCATACATCAAATATTTGTGAAAACAATCTATCATACAAGTATGCGCAGAACTAAAAGATACAATTAACTGGTGTAGAAACAGTAAAAAATACATTTATAAAAATGTAAACAAAAAAGAATATCCGCTCTATGGAATAAAACGGCAGCCGGGTTTTTGTTTTACTGTTTACAGTCTGCCCGAATTAGTTTAAAATAAAAGGAAACAGGCAATTCTGCTTTGAATGAAAACGGCAGGATTGTGGATAAGAAACAGAAAGCGAGGACAATTTTCATGAGTCAGAAGCCAGTTCTGGTGATCATGGCGGCTGGTATGGGCAGCCGGTACGGCGGCTTGAAGCAGATTGATCCGGTCGATCGGGAAGGAGATCTGATCATCGATTTTTCGATCTTCGACGCAGTCGAGGCTGGATTCGAAAAGGTCGTATTTATTATCAAGAAATCGATTGAGAAAGAGTTTAAGGAACATATCGGAAACCGCATGGAAAAGCACGTGCAGGTGGAGTATGTGTATCAGGAAAATGACCGTCTTCCGGATGGGTTTGAGGTTCCGGAGGGACGCGTCAAACCGTGGGGAACCGGTCATGCGATTCTCTGCTGCAGCGAGGTGATCGACGGACCGTTTGCGGTGATCAACGCGGATGATTACTATGGAAAATCGGCATTCAAGGCGATCTATGATCGTCTGGCATCCTGCGGTGATGATGACAAATATCAGTATGCGATGGTTGCCTATCATCTCTACAACACATTGACGGAAAACGGTCATGTGGCGCGCGGCGTCTGTACAGTGGATGCGGATGGACATCTGGCGGATATCCACGAGAGAACGCGCATCGAGAAGCACGGCGATCAGGCGGAATATACCGAGGATGACGGCGCAACCTGGGAGCAGCTGGGGGAGGATACGCTTGTATCGATGAACCTCTGGGGCTTTACTTCCAGCATCTTAAAGGAGTTAAAGGCGCGCTTTGTTCCATTTTTGGAGAAAAACCTGTCGGTAAATCCACTCAAATGTGAGTATTTCCTCCCGTTTGTGGTGGATGAACTTTTGAAAGAGGGGAAAGCCGAGGTGACTGTGTTAAAGAGCGTGGATCGCTGGTATGGCGTGACCTACAAGGAAGATAAGAAGATGGTGACAGACGCGATCCAGGGAATGAAGGACAGCGGTCTGTATCCGAAAAAACTTTGGGAAGAGTAAGAATGAAGTGATAGGTATTAGGAGGGAAAACTGGGGATGAGCAAGTTGATGAAAAGCCTGCCGTTTCGGCTGGTGCTGGGTGTAGCGATCGGTATTATTGCCGGTCTTATAGCAAATGAAAGTTTTATGAATCTCGTTGTAACGCTGAATTATATTTTTGGGCAGATTATATCGTTCTGTGTACCGCTGATCGTCATCGGCTTTATTGCCCCGTCGATCACGAAGCTTGGAAAGAATGCCTCCAGATTGCTCGGAGTAGCGCTGGTTCTGGCGTATACATCGTCTCTTGGCGCGGCGCTGTTTTCGATGGCTGCCGGATATACGCTGATTCCGCACATGTCGATTCAGTCGGCAGTCGATGGATTGCGCAGTCTGCCGGAGGTTGTCTTTAAAATGGACATTCCGCCGATCATGGGCGTCATGAGTGCGCTGGTATTTTCCGTTATGATTGGTCTGGCAGCGACCTGGACCAAGGCAGTGACAGTAACGAAACTGTTAGACGAGTTCCAGAAGATCGTTCTGGAGATTGTACAGAAGATTGTCATTCCGATTCTTCCGGTTTACATCGCATTTACGTTCTGTTCTCTGGCCTATGAGGGAACCATCACAAAACAGGCTCCGATCTTCATTTCGGTTATCCTGATTGTTATGGCAGGTCACTATATCTGGATGGCTCTGCTGTATACACTGGCTGGTATTTACTCTGGCCGTGACCCGAGAGGCGTTATCAAGCATTATGGTCCGGCATATCTGACGGCAGTCGGTACGATGTCGTCTGCGGCAACCCTGGCAGTGGCGCTTAGCTGTGCCAAAAAGGCGGAGCCGCTTCGTGACGATATGGTTGATTTCGGTATTCCGCTGTTTGCGAATATCCATCTGTGCGGTTCGGTTCTGACCGAGGTATTCTTTGTCATGACGGTATCCAAGATTTTGTACGGCGCCCTCCCGGATATGATGACGATGGTTCTGTTTTGTGTTCTTTTAGGTGTATTTGCCGTAGGTGCACCGGGTGTCCCGGGCGGTACGGTTATGGCGTCCCTGGGACTGATCACCGGTGTCCTCGGTTTCGATGCCACCGGAACGGCGCTGATGCTGACGATCTTTGCGCTTCAGGACAGTTTTGGTACTGCCTGCAATGTAACGGGCGATGGCGCGCTGACCCTGATGCTGACGGGATATGTGGAGAGACATGGGATTAAACATCAGGATTTACACGTAGATTTATAAAAATGAGAGAGGTGGGGCAGGCAGCAGCCGCCCCGAAACAGGTCTGTGAATGCCGCTGGCTCTTCGCACTATCGTTGCCCGCTTGCTTTCACTACACTTGTTCGTCTGTGTCGGACTTGCGTCCGCCCCATTCGGACAAGCGTGTTCAAGATGCGTACAACTGATAGGCGAAAGCCTGCTCTGCATCCACAGACCAGTTTCGGAGCGTCTGCCACCTGCCTGCTGTCTTTTTATGTATCGGAAAAACCTTATTTGATAAAAAGGAGAGATAGAATGAAAAAAATGATTTCCTGGAACGTAAACGGATTGCGGGCGTGTGTGGGAAAGGGATTTCTGGATGTATTTCATGAGCTGGATGCGGATATTTTCTGTATTCAGGAAAGCAAGCTGCAGGAAGGGCAGATTGATCTGGAGCTTCCGGGGTATTATCAGTATTGGAGCTATGCGGAGAAGAAAGGATATTCGGGAACAGCGTTGTTTTCGAAGGAGGAGCCGCTTAGCGTGAGCTACGGTCTTGGCATTGAGAAGCACGATCATGAAGGGCGCGTCATTACGGCGGAGTACCCGGATTATTATGTGGTGACCTGCTATACGCCGAACTCCCAGAATGAGTTGGCGAGACTTCCGTACCGGATGCAGTGGGAGGATGATTTCCGCCAGTTTTTGAAGAAGCTGGAGGAGAAAAAGCCGGTCATTTTCTGTGGGGATCTGAATGTGGCACACACGGAGATTGACCTGAAAAATCCAAAGACGAACCGGAAAAATGCCGGATTTACGGATGAGGAGAGAAACAAGTTTACGGAGCTTCTGGACTCTGGATATATCGACACGTACCGATATTTTTACCCGGATAAAGAGGGCGTTTATTCCTGGTGGTCGTACCGGTTTAAGGCGCGCGAGAAGAATGCTGGGTGGCGGATTGATTATTTCTGTGTTTCCAAGAGCCTGAAGGACCGGCTGGCGGGCACACAGATTCATACGGAGATACTGGGTTCGGATCACTGCCCGGTAGAATTACAGATAAAGGATCGGGATGAGGCATGAATTTACTGACAGCAGAACATCTGAAAAAATCATATACGGAACGGCTGCTTTTTGATGACGTGGCATTTTCCATCGGTGAAGGTGATAAGATTGGTCTCATCGGCATCAACGGAACCGGAAAATCTACTCTTCTAAAGATTGTAGCCGGTCTGGAAGAGCCGGATGAGGGTACGGTAGTAAAGGGACGAAATCTCTATATCCGTTATCTGCCTCAGAATCCGGAGTTTGAAGCGGGACGGACCGTCTTAGACTGCGTGATCCGGGAAAATATGGCGTATGAGCACGCCTGGGATCTCGAGGGCGATGCGAAATCCATGCTGAATAAGCTTGGAATCACCGATTATAGTGCCAAGGTGGAGACACTTTCGGGCGGACAGAGAAAGCGCGTTGCCCTCGCAGCGGTGCTGTTATCGACGGCGGATCTGTTGATTTTAGACGAGCCGACGAACCATCTGGACAGTGCGATGGCGGACTGGCTGGAAGAGTACCTGAAAAAATTCCGCGGCGCGCTTCTGATGATCACGCACGACCGGTATTTCCTTGATAACGTGACGAACCGCATCGTCGAACTGGACAAGGGAAAGCTGTACAGTTATCAGTCCGGCTATGAGGGCTATCTGGAATTAAAGGCAGAGCGCGAGGCAATGGCGGTGAGCTCGGAGCAGAAACGCCAGAATATCCTGCGGACGGAGCTGGCGTGGATCCGACGCGGCGCACAGGCACGCAGCACGAAGCAGAAAGGGCGTATTCAGCGCTTCGAGGCGTTGAGTGCGGTGGAAGCGCCGAAAGTAGATGGAAATGTGGAGATGAGCTCGATTTCCAGCCGTCTCGGACGAACCACGGTCGAGGCACACCATCTTCATAAGGCGTATGGTGACCGCCTCCTGATCGATGATTTTTCCTATATCTTCTTGAAGGATGACCGCATCGGCATCATCGGACCGAACGGTAGCGGAAAATCGACGCTGATGAAGATGATTACCGGCTGGGTGAAACCGGATTCGGGCGAGACGATCATCGGCCAGACCGTAAAAATGGGTTATTTTTCACAGGAAAACGAAGATATGGATCAGTCGATGCGCGTGATCGACTACATTAAAAATGTGGCAGAGTACGTGCGGACGGCGGACGGGCTGGTATCGGCATCCCAGATGTTGGAACGGTTCCTGTTCCCGTCCCATATGCAGTACACGCTGATCGGCAAGCTATCGGGCGGCGAGCGGCGCAGACTCTATCTGCTCCATATCCTGATGGGCGCGCCAAACGTCCTTCTGCTCGACGAGCCGACCAACGACCTGGATATCAGCACGCTGACGATTCTGGAGGATTATCTTGATCATTTCCAGGGGATCGTGATTACGGTATCGCATGACCGGTATTTCCTTGACCGCGTAGTGCGCCGGATCTTCGCCTTTGAGGGCGGCGGCGCGATCCGTCAGTATGAGGGCGGCTATACCGACTATCAGGCAGCCTGTGGGGAACGCATAGCGGCAGAGATGGAGGAATCCGGTCAGGAACACGGCAGAGGCCAGAAGATCGGAGGCGCTTCTGGTGCGGGAACGTCAGATGCAGCGGAGACGGCAAAGGATAAAAACCGCGGCCGCCAGCGCGAGAAAAAGCTCAAATTCAGTTATATGGAGCAGAAAGAGTGGGAGACGATCGAGGATGATATCGCGGCGCTGGAAGAGGCAATCGCGGATCTGGAGCAGCAGATGCAGGACTCTGCCCGCGATTATACGGCTCTGAACGGCATCATAAAGGAAAAAGAGGAAAAAGAAGCTCTTTTGGAAGAAAAGATGGACCGCTGGATGTATCTGAATGATCTGGCGGAGAAAATAGAAGCGCAGGCGGCTGCTCACAAATAGGCACTCTTGGAACCGAAAGTGCCGTATGAAAACGTGGAGGGAGCAGATTTTGCCGATTTGGAATGCGAAGCATCGGCAAAATCCTGTTACAGTCTGCATATGGGTGGACTGTAACAGGCGCAGGCGGCTGCTCACAAGTAGGCACTTTTGGAACCGAAAGCGCCGTATGAAAACGTGGAGGTGGCGGATTTTCCGATTTGGAATGCGAAGCATCGGCAAAATCCTGTTACAGTCTGCATATGGGTGGACTGTAACAGGCGCAGGCGGCTGCTCACAAGTAGGCACTTTTGGAACCGAAAGCGCCGTATGAAAACGTGGAGGTGGCGGATTTTCCGATTTGGAATGCGAAGCATCGGCAAAATCCTGTTACAGTCTGCATATGGGTGGACTGTAACAGGCGCAGGCGGCTGCTCACAAGTAGGCACTTTTGGAACCGAAAGTGCCGTATGAAAACGTGGAGGGGATACAGGTGAAAGCAGAAAAAATCGTGAGACAGAAGATAAGAACCCCTGATTTTACACCGGGAATCAAGCGGACAGAGACGGGAATGCACTTGTGCGTTGAGGCACCGGGGACATTCTGCCATCTGGCAATTTATGAGACAGGTAAAAAACAGGGTGTCCGGATCCCATTTTCCCCGGAAGAACGGGTGGGGGATCTCTGGATGATGGAGCTTGCGGGCGATGATTTTTCGGGACTGGAATACACGATCGAGACTGAGCAGGGGGAGCTGCCGGATCCGTGCGGGCGCATCTATACAGGACATGAGCGCTGGGGCGATTTAAAAGCGGCGCTCCGTCCGGTGCGCTGCCGTTTCCCGGAAGAAACGTATGACTGGGAAATGGATCAGCCGCTGAAACATCCGTATGATGAGACGATCCTGTACCGGCTGCATGTGCGCGGATTTACCCGTCATACTTCTTCCGGCACCGGGGAGCGGGGAACGTTCCGTGCGCTGACGGAGAAAATTCCCTATTTAAAGGAATTGGGTATCACAGCAGTTGAATTAATGATGCCGAATGAATTTCAGGAAGTGATGATGGAGGATGGGGCAGACGGGAATCCGTATGCGACCGGGACACCGACCGGACGGCTCAATTACTGGGGCTATGGGGCGGGATACCTGTTTGCGCCAAAAGCTTCGTACACATCCGGGAAAGAGAAAGAACCGGAGCGGGAATTTAAGGATCTGGTGAAAGAATTTCATAAAAATGATATCGAAGTGCTGGTTGAGCTTTATTTTACCGGCGAGGAGAGCGCGGCACTGGCGCAGGAGGCGGTTCGTTTCTGGGTTTACGAGTATCATGTGGATGGCGTGCACCTGTCCGGGTTTGCGCCGGCCGAACTGCTGGCGTCGGATCCGCTGTTAGCTGATACGAAGCTATTAGCTGGTTCCTGGGATGGCGTGCGTGTGCCAAAAACGGCAGCGGCACCGAAGCTGCGGGAGCGCCGCTGGCATCTGGGCGAGTACAATGAAGGATTTTTGATCGATATGCGCCGGGTATTAAAGGGCGATGAGGATCAGGTCGGCCGTCTCATTTACCAGACACGCCGGAATCCGGACGCGTATGGCGTGATCAACTATATGGCGGCGACAAATGGCTTTACGATGATGGATATGGTTTCCTGTGAGCAGAAGCACAACGAAGCGAACGGGGAGAATAACCGGGACGGAAGCGATTATAATTATACGTGGAACTGTGGCGTCGAGGGCACGACGCGGAAAAAGAAGATTGTGCAGATGCGGAAAAAACAGCTCCGCAACGCATTTTTGCTGCTCTTTCTGAGCCAGGGAACGCCGATGTTTTTAGCGGGCGATGAGTTCGGCAATTCCCAGAACGGCAACAATAATGCTTACTGTCAGGACAATGAGATTTCCTGGCTCAACTGGCATCAGCTGGAGACGAACCGGGATATTTACGAATTTGTAAAATATATGATAGCGTTCCGCAAAGCGCATCCAGTGTTCCATCTGCCGGTGGAGCCGAAAAATATTGATTACCTGGTCTGCGGACACCCGGATGTTTCCTACCACGGCGTCAAAACATGGTGCCCGGAGTTTGAAAACTTCCGCCGCCAGCTCGGCATTCTCTACTGCGGCGAGTACGGACGAAGAGCGGACGGCACCAGCGATGACTATTTCTTTGTCGCCTACAATATGCACTGGGAGCCGCATGAATTTGATCTTCCGAAACTTCCGAAGGGAATGCAGTGGACTCTGTGCATCAACACAGACGACGCAGACAATAACGGAATCTGTCCGCCGGAAAGCCTGGAGGCAGGGCAGGAGCCGCAGGAAGAGCTTCGCCAGTATATGGTTCCGCCGCGGAGTATTCTGGTATTTCGCGGCTTTAAGCCAATTTCCGGTCCGGCATCCGAAAAGGATGGCAAAAAAGTTGGGAAAGTGGTAAAATCGGTAAAACGGCAGAATGTCAGAAAAGAACCGGCAAAGGAAGCGGAGACTGTGGTTGCGGCAGCGCGCGAACTGTAAGAACGGAATTGAAAGAGGATAAAGCAAGTTGAAAAAGAAACTTTTTAGAGGGCTGGCAGCCGCCCTGTGTGCTGCCATGATGGCAGGGAGCGCGGCGCTTCCGGCATATGCGGCGGGTCCGTCACGGGAGTCGGTTCCCTATGCGGATTCCTATGCCTCCTATCAGTGGGCTTTTTTAAATACAGGTGAACTGCGTCTGGTGCCGAGCCATACGGCGGCGGTGGATGCGGCGATTGGGGCGATTACCGGCAGCCCGGCGCTCTCAGCAGATGGAACGGTCCGTTCTCTGGAAGGGATCGATATGAATATTGTCCCGGCATGGAAGAAATATGACGCGAAAAGTGGAAAACGTCAGGTGATTGTGGCGCTGATTGATACAGGGGTTGACATAACTCACCCGGAGCTTAGCGGTTCGATCTGGACGAATACGGGGGAAATCCCGGGCGATGGCATTGACAATGACGGAAATGGTTATATCGATGACGTTTACGGCTGGAATTTCTATGATAATAATGCCCAGGTATTTACCGGGACGGATGACAATCATGGTACCCACTCGGCGGGCACGATCGCGGCGGCGAGAAATGGAGTCGGAACGGTTGGAATCTGCGATCCGGCGTATGTGAAGATCATGGTGATCAAGACGCTTGGAACATCGTCCGGTGTCGGAACCGTCAGCAACGTGGTTAAGGCGATCCGGTATGCGCAGGCGAACGGCGCGTCGATCTGCAATCTGAGCTTTGGCACGATGAAATATAGCGAGGAGCTGTATCAGGCGATCAAGGATTCGGGGATGCTGTTTATTGTGGCGGCTGGAAACGGTGACGCCTCCGGCAATGGCTACAGCATCGATGAGCAGCCGATGTACCCGGCAAGCTTTGAACTGGACAATATCATTTCCGTGGCAAACCTGCGCTTTGACGGTCAGCTCGACCGTGCGTCTAATTACGGGGTGAGAAGCGTGGATCTGGCAGCGCCGGGCAATTATATCCTGAGCACGATCACGGGCAATGACTATGCCTACATGAGCGGCACATCGATGGCGGCGCCGATGGTGACCGGAACGGCGGCGATGCTGTACTCCTGCGATGCGTCCCTGTCGCTTATGGATGTGAGAAACCGTATTCTGCAGTCGGCGCGGCCGATTGAGAGTCTGTCCGGCAAGGTGGCAACCGGAGGTATGCTGGATGCCGGGGCGGCAATGCCGTAGATGGGAAGTTACTGTTCGCAGGTAGGCACTTTTGGAACCGAAAGTGCCGTAAGAAAACGGGGTGGCAGCAGGAATTTGCCGTATTTAAATGCGAAGCCACGGCAAATTCCGTTACTGGGCACGTATGCGTGAACAGTAACGATGGGAAAAATGAAAAGAAAGATTGTTAAAAAAATATTGAAATTCTTGTTTGTATATGATACTATGAACGGGTGAGATAATTGCCCCGCAGATTCATATGTTTATATGTATGAAGACGGAGTAATTACCATGATTTCTTCGGGGCAGGGCGAAATTCCCTACCGGCGGTATAGTCCGCGAACCGCGACGGCGGCCGATTCGGTGAGATTCCGAAACCGACAGTATAGTCTGGATGAGAGAAGAGGCAGGAGTCAGAGAGTGTACCGTTTGAGCGTAAGCAGGCTGGTGTACATCGGCTAAGTTGCGATTTATTATCCCAGGTCCCGAACAACCTGGGATTTTTTTAGTTTTACAAATGCAGCTAGTCCGGCACTTGATTCATACTCCTCCTTCGGAGAAATGAGTTTTAAAACCGAAAGGAGATTTAAGATGAAGACAGGAAAATGGAGTATTCAAAAATTGATTTATACGGCGATGCTGGCAGCGGTTGCTGGCGTGCTGATGTCATTGGAATTTTCGGTTCCGATGATGCCGCCGTTTTATAAGGTAGATTTCAGTGATGTACCGTCTGTGATTGCCGTGTTTCTGATGGGACCGGTATCCGGTATCTGTGTAGAAGTCATCAAGCTGTTAATCAAGCTGATTACTGTCGGAACTAACACGATGTACGTCGGTGAGCTGGCCAACCTGATTGCGGCGTTCCTGTTCGTATGGCCGCTGTGGTTCCTCTATCAGAAGCTGGGCGCTAACCGTAAGGCAGCTGTAGAAGCACTTCTGCTCAGTATCGTGATCCGCACCGCGTGTGCATGCTTTATCAATGCGAACATTACGCTTCCGTTATATGCGAAAGCGATGAGCCTGCCGCTGGATGAAGTGATCCGCATGGTAGCGTCGGTCAACCCGGCGATCAAAGACCTGAATGGATTTATCATCCTGGCGACGATCCCATTCAACGTATTGAAAGTGGGACTCAACTATATCGTTGGACAGCTTTTGTTTGTACGCCTGCGTGCGGCGAAGATTGTGCCGAAAGCAGTATAAAATGAAATAAGAGGAATGGTTTGACGGATTTGGCTGTTTGCTGTGAAACGGCAGAACCATTTCATAGAAAGGATTGTCGGGAAACCGCTGGGAAAGCTGCCTGGGGGAAGAATCCCGGACAATCCTTTTTGTTTGATGGAACGTGCAAAGACATATCTGTTTTTATAAGAGGAGGAGATACTATGATACGTAACTATAGAGATTTGACAAGATGGGAAATGGAGCAGGTGGACCGTGAGAACACGATTATCCTGATTCCGCTCGGGGCGCTGGAACAGCACGGCAATCAGGCACCACTGGGAACGGATGATATTATCGCGGAGGCGATGAGTCAGGAGATCAAAAAGGCACTGGAGGCAGAGGGGGAAGAAGACTTCCCGATGCTGCTGTTTCCGGTGATTCCGGTGGGCTTAAGTACAGAGCATAAGAATTTCTGCGGTTCGGTCACAGTCCGGCCGGACACTTACTATCATCTCTTATATGATATATGCGTCAGCCTGGCGCATCACGGTTTTAAAAAGCTGGCTTTTTTGGTATGCCATGGTGGGAATGCGCCGATAGCGCAGGTTTTAAGCCGGGAACTTCGGAGTGAGCTGGGGATTGCACCGTTTATCCTTTCATCGGGGGCATTTGGTCATCCGGATGTAAAAGCAACGATTTCAAAGGGGAATATCTGGGATTTCCACGGTGGAGAGATGGAGACATCGATGGTAATGGCGGTCGATGAGAGTCTTGTGAAGCTGGAACTTTCGGAAGCGGGAGAGCCGACGGCGTTTGAGAAGACCCGCGCCCTGAAGCCATACGGTCCGGTTTCGATCGGCTGGGTGTCGGAGGATTGGAAAACAAAAGACGGATCGCCGATTGGAATTGGAGGAGATCCGTCTGGTGCAAGCGCCGAGAAGGGGCGAATTATATTAGAGACGAGTGCGCGGGAACTGGTCCCGGGGCTGTTAGATATCCGGGATTGGAATGAATAGGAATCAAACTTAAAAATGGGGTGTCTATGTCATCCGAATACCAGTGTTATTTACCAGATTCCCAGCGTCCGGATGCACCGCATGGTAATACCAGTCCGGTGCGGGTAACCGGAAGTCCCAGCTCGTCCGATTTCACTGTGCCGCCGTGGGTGGAGGCAACTTCGGTTGAGAGCATATAGGTCAGGACGGACGGCGCCAGCCCGGTGGTGTAGGAGTTGATGAGGAAGAAGAGCGGGTTGTCCGATAACAGTTTCGTACAGAGCTGCACGAACGGGTAAATCGAAGTTTCGATCTTCCAGATCTCGCCTTTCGGTCCGCGGCCGTAGGACGGCGGGTCCATGATGATTCCGTCGTAATGGTTGCCGCGGCGGATCTCACGCTCAACAAATTTCACACAGTCATCGACGATCCAGCGGATGGGTGCATTTTCCAGCCCGGAGGAACGGGAGTTTTCCTTCGCCCAGGCTACCATGCCCTTGGAGGCGTCCACATGGGTCACGCTGGCGCCGGCTGCGGCTGCCGCCAGGGTAGCGCCGCCTGTGTAGGCAAAGAGGTTTAAAACCTTGATTGGGCGTCCGGCATTGCGGATGCGGTCACCGAACCAGTCCCAGTTTGCCGCCTGCTCCGGGAAGAGACCTGTGTGCTTGAAGCTGAACGGTTTTAAGTTAAAGGTCAGTTCTTTGTAATGGATCGACCACTGCTCCGGCAGGTCGAAAAATTCCCATTCGCCGCCGCCCTTGGAGCTTCTGTGGTAGTGTCCGTTCATCTTTTTCCAGCCGCGGTGTGTCTTGGGGGTGTTCCAGATAACCTGCGGGTCCGGGCGAACCAGAAGATAGTCGCCCCACCGCTCCAGTTTCTCTCCTTCGGAGCAGTCAATCACTTCATAATCGTTCCATCCATCTGCAATCCACATAAAATTTTATCCTTTCAAAAAAATGAGGCGCAAACCCCGGAAAAGGGTATCTGCCGCCTTTATAATCGGTGTTATCCATAAGCCATTTCCATCCAAATGGCATAAATGGTTACTGTTCCCGGGTAGGCACTTTTGGAACCGAAAGTGCCGTAAGAAAACGAGGTGACAGCAGGAATTTGCCGTATTTAAAGGCGAAGCCACGGCAAATTCCGTTACTGGGCACGATGCGTGCACAGTAACCATAAACGCAGTCTGTCTGACCGGAAAAACGGTTCAGTTGAAATGCATACCTAATTATATCGGTCATTGATTGGCGTGTCAAACCTTTTGAACGGCTTCCTGCCAAAAAAAGTAAATAAATTGAAAGATAAATCTCCTTGAAGATTCCTATATCTCCTGTTAAAATGTATATTAGGTAAAAGATAGATTGCACGTATCTGGAACAAAACAAGGCGTTATAAGCATCTGATGCAGTCTCCACACGACGGGAAGTGTGCGAATGCGCAGCAGGTGGGAGAATAGACGTTATCAATCGTGAACTGGGAGGGCATGTATATGAAGAAACAGAAACTGGCAGTCTGCGTCCTTTCCGCAGCGCTGATGATAGGGGCGGCGACCCTGACATCTTACGCGGCAGAAGGCTGGCAGCAGTCTGGAAACAGCTGGATATATGTGGACAACAATGGCAACAAGGTGACGAATACCTGGAAGAAGGGAGCAGACAATCTCTGGCGCTATCTCGATTCCCAGGGCAACATCGCGTCGAACTGCTGGGTGGACGACGAATACTTTGTCGAGAGTACCGGCATCATGGCGACTGACAAGTGGCTGAAACTGCCGAAGCGCAATCCGGCATGGAACGAGACTTCCGCTACGACGGTCTGGTACTATTTCTCCACCAGCGGAAAGATGGTATCCGACGGCTGGTCCAAGATCGGAGGCAAGTACTATTACTTCGACGGTGATGGAGCGATGCAGACGGGCTGGGTGGATGATGACACCTACTACACGAATGCAGATGGTGTCATGCAGATCGGCTGGGCATATCTGGAAGATCCGGATGATACCAAAAAGGACGATGATGAAGTGAAACCCGGCGACGACGATGAGGATCATCATTGGTACTACTTTCAGAGTTCGGGAAAGAAATATGTGCCTTCTTTAGGCAGTGCCAAATATAAACAATATAAGATTGACGGAACCTACTACTGCTTCGACGAAAACGGAGCGATGCAGACCGGCTGGGTCGATATGGGAAATTCCTCTGGATTTGAAAATTACCGTTATTATCAGAGCAACGGTCAGGTACAGACTGGCTGGCTCTCCACGACTCCGCCGGAGGATGATGATTACAATCTGGATCTCGGCAGCGATGTACAGTGGTATTATTTTTCAAGCAACGGCGAGCCGAAGGTGGGTCCGAAGATTTCTGACGCTTCGACGAGCAACCTGGTCCGCATCAACAATATTACCTACTTATTTAATGAGAAGGGCAACCCGGTCTATGGTCTGAGACGTCTGGAGGTAGGAACGAGCGGTCAGTATGCCTGCTATTTCTTCGGCGCGGACAAGGCGACCAGCTCAGTCGTAAAAGGCAAGGGAAATGTAGTAGAGGGCGACGGAACGACCGGACAGTTCTATTTCACTGACAGCGGCAACAAGGCTGGACGCGGCTACTCAGGTGTGGAGGATGGATTCCTGTACTACATGGGTAAGCTTCAGAAGGCAGACAGCGGTACTAAGTATGAAGTCATTGAAGTCAATGACAAAAACTATCTGGTAACGACGAGCGGCAAGGTAGTGAAATCCAGCACCGTGAAGGATGCGAACGGCACAAAGTTTAAGACAAGCTCTGCGGGTGTTGTCACAGAGGTGGACGGCACAAGCGACGATGGCAGCGACGAGGCTAGAACCCCGGTGGAACCGACGTATTGGGAGGATTAATTAAAAAAGCTGGGAGTCTTCTCGACTGAGATAAAATTTCTGCATGGAAATATATTCTTGTGGATAAACAGGAGTTTCTTCTATATAAAAGGTGTAATTACCCACCGGAAGAAGAAACTCCTGTTTTTTCTTGAAAAATATAGATTTTTTCTTAAAAAAACACTTGCATTTCCCGGAAAGCTGTGTTATTATAACGAAGCTGTGGCATGATAGCGATGAAACGAGAGGTTGCTGCTTATGATAAGCAGGTTATTCCGCGGAGCGAATGTCAAGTTAGGAAACTGGCGACAAGTCACTGTACAAGAATAGAGTATCCTGAAGACAAATGACGGATTTGGTGTGTGGACTGCGAGGACACACACGGGTATGTGTACAGTCACCGCTTGTCGTGCTTAATAGTACGAAAAGGAGGCGACTTTTTTTATGGCAAGTCAAGTAATGAGAATCACACTGAAAGCTTATGATCATCAGCTGGTAGATACATCCGCTGCAAAAATCATTGAGACTGTAAAGAAAAACGGATCAAAGGTGAGTGGACCGGTGCCGCTGCCAACTAAGAAAGAGGTAGTAACCATTCTGCGAGCAGTTCATAAGTACAAAGATTCCAGAGAGCAGTTCGAGCAGAGAACTCATAAGAGACTCATCGATATCATTGCTCCGAGCCAGAAGACAGTTGATGCACTGCAGAGACTGGAAATGCCGGCTGGCGTGTCCATCAACGTAAAGATGAAAAACAAATAATTAAGAATCCTATACTAGTTTAGATAGAGACATCTGGACAGTTCTAGGATGAACGCGGGAGTTTGACGAACGCGTTCCGCTGTAGAAAAACAGGAGGTCAGATTAATGAAGAAAGCGATTTTAGCTACCAAAGTCGGAATGACTCAAATCTTCAACGAAGACGGAGTTTTAACTCCAGTAACCGTTCTTCAGGCTGGACCGTGTGTTGTTACACAGGTTAAGACAGAAGAGAACGATGGCTACAAAGCAGTACAGGTTGGTTTTGTAGACAAGAGAGAAAAACTTGTGACAAAGCCGGTTAAGGGTCATTTTGACAAGGCAGGCGTTGCTTACAAGAGATATGTAAGAGAGTTCCGCTTAGAGAATGCTGAAGAGTATTCTGTAAAAGACGAAATCAAGGCAGACATCTTCGCAGCAGGCGATAAAATTGATGCAACTGCTATTTCCAAAGGTAAAGGTTTCCAGGGTGCCATCAAGAGACACGGCCAGCACAGAGGACCGATGGCTCACGGTTCCAAGTTCCATCGTCATCAGGGTTCCAACGGTTCTGCAACCACACCGGGACGCGTATTTAAGGGCAAAGGAATGCCGGGTCACATGGGCAGCGTAAAAGTAACTGTTCAGAACCTGGAGGTTGTTAAGGTTGATACTGAGAACAACTTACTCCTTGTTAAAGGCTCTGTACCGGGACCGAAGAAATCCTTAGTAACAATCAAAGAGACAGTAAAGGTCGCTAGATAAGGCTTTTACGGGAAAGGAGGAACATACAGATGGCAAACGTATCTGTTTTCAATTTAGAAGGCAACGAAGTTGGCACATTAGAACTGAATGATGCTGTATTCGGTGTAGAAGTAAATGAACATCTGGTTCACATGGCAGTTGTAGCACAGCTTGCTAACAAACGTCAGGGAACTCAGAAAGCAAAAACCCGTTCCGAAGTTTCCGGCGGTGGTAAGAAACCGTGGAGACAGAAAGGTACCGGACATGCAAGACAGGGTTCAACAAGAGCTCCGCAGTGGACGGGCGGCGGCGTAGTATTCGCTCCGACACCACGTGATTATACAATCCGTTTAAATAAGAAAGAGAAGAGAGCTGCTCTTAAATCTGCTCTGACAAGCCGTGTAAACGAGAACAAGTTCATCGTAGTTGAGGCTATGAACTTCGACGAGATCAAGACAAAGAAATTTGTTGAGGTTATGAACAACCTGAAAGTAAACAAAGCTTTAGTTGTTCTGGATGAGGCTTGTGACAAGGCTGTATTATCCGCTAGAAACGTGGCAGACGTTAAGACTGCTTCCGTAAGCACCATCAACGTTTACGATATCCTGAAATACAACACAGTAGTAGCAACCAAGGCTGCTGTAGCTTCTATCGAGGAGGTATATGCATAATGGCAAACGTACAGTACTATGACGTAATCCTCAAACCGGTTGTAACTGAGAAGAGTATGAATGCTATGACAGACAAGAAATACACCTTCCTGGTACACACCGAGGCAAACAAAACTATGATCAAAGAAGCCGTTGAGAAGATGTTCCCGGGCACCAAAGTTAAGAGTGTCAACACCATGAACATGGACGGCAAGACAAAGAGAAGAGGCATGACCTTCGGTAAGACAGCTGCAACAAAGAAAGCTATCGTTCAGCTGACCGAGGACAGCAAAGAGATCGAGATCTTCGCTGGTTTATAATTCATCCTCAATAGACAATTATACGACGAACACTATGTCGTGAAAAACATGAAGAAACGCCAGGAGGCGTTGAACGAAAGGAGTCAAAGTCATGGGAATTAAATCTTACAGCCCATATACACCTTCCAGAAGACATATGACCGGCTCTGATTTCTCTGAGATTACAAAATCCACACCGGAGAAATCCTTAGTAGTTTCTTTAAAGAAGAACGCAGGTCGTAACAACCAGGGTAAAATCACCGTTCGTCACAGAGGCGGCGGTTCCAGAAGAAAATATAGAATCATCGACTTCAAGAGAAATGCAAAAGACGGTATCGCAGCAACCGTACTTGGTATCGAGTACGATCCGAACCGTACAGCAAACATCGCTCTGATCTGCTACGCAGACGGCGAGAAAGCTTATATCCTTGCTCCGGCTGGTTTACAGGTTGGACAGAAGGTTATGAGCGGTGCAGAGGCTGAGGCAAAAGTTGGTAACTGCTTACCGCTTTCTGAAATCCCGGTTGGTGCACAGATTCACAACATCGAGCTTCTTCCGGGCAAGGGTGGTCAGCTGGTTCGTTCCGCTGGTAACTCTGCTCAGTTAATGGCTAAAGAAGGCAAATATGCAACCCTTAGATTACCGTCCGGAGAGATGAGAATGGTTCCGATCAGCTGCCGCGCTACTATCGGTGTAGTTGGCAACGGCGACCACAACCTGATCAATATCGGTAAGGCTGGTAGAAAACGTCACATGGGTATTCGTCCGACTGTCCGCGGTTCTGTTATGAACCCGAATGACCATCCGCATGGTGGTGGTGAGGGCAAGACCAGTATCGGTCGTCCAGGTCCTTGCACACCTTGGGGCAAACCGGCACTCGGCCTGAAGACCAGAAAGAAAAACAAACAGTCTAATAAGTTAATCGTAAGAAGAAGAAACGGTAAACAGTAATAGGAGGTATACTAATGGGTCGTTCATTAAAAAAAGGACCATTTGCAGATGCTCATCTTTTAAAGAAAGTAGATGAGATGAACGCAGCAGGACAGAAACAGGTTATCAAAACCTGGTCCCGCCGTTCCACAATCTTCCCGCAGATGGTTGGACATACAATCGCAGTTCACGATGGTAGAAAACATGTTCCGGTATACGTGACAGAGGACATGGTTGGACATAAACTCGGTGAGTTCGTAGCCACTAGAACTTACAGAGGCCACGGAAAAGACGAGAAGAAAGCAGGACGTAAGTAAGTTACGCTTGAAAGGAGGTTTCACCAATGGCTAAAGGACATAGATCCCAGATTAAAAGAGAAAGAAATGCTAATAAGGATACGAGACCGTCGGCTAAGCTGTCTTACGCCAGAGTATCCGTTCAGAAAGCATGCTTCGTATTAGATGCCATCAGAGGCAAAGATGTGAAGACAGCGCTTGGTATTGTAACATACAATCCTAGATATGCTTCTACTTTAATTAAAAAATTACTCGAGTCTGCTGTTGCTAACGCAGAGAACAACAACCAGATGAATCCGGAGAACCTGTACGTTGCAGAATGCTTCGCTAACAAGGGACCGACAATGAAGAGAGTAAAACCGAGAGCACAGGGCCGCGCTTACAGAATCGAAAAGAGAATGAGCCACATCACAATCGTGCTTGATGAGAAATAAGAGGAGGCAATTATGGGACAGAAAGTTAATCCGCACGGCTTAAGAGTCGGTGTTATTAAAGACTGGGATTCCAGATGGTATGCGGAAGCTGATTTTGCAGATAACCTGGTAGAGGATCACAAAATCAGAACCTTCCTTAAGAAGAAATTATACAGCGCCGGTGTTTCCAAAATCGAAATCGAGCGCGCTTCTGATAAAGTAAAAATTATTCTTTACACTGCTAAACCGGGCGTTGTTATCGGTAAGGGCGGCGCAGAGATCGAGAAGACAAAAGCTCAGGTTCAGAAATTAACTGACAAGAAAGTTTTTGTAGACATCAAAGAAGTTAAGAGACCAGACAGAGACGCTCAGCTCGTTGCAGAGAACATCGCTCAGCAGCTTGAGAACCGTATTTCCTTCCGTCGTGCGATGAAGTCCGCTATGGGCAGAACCATGAAGGCTGGAGCTAAGGGTATCAAGGCTTCCGTATCCGGACGTCTTGGCGGTGCTGATATGGCTCGTACAGAGTTCTACAGCGAGGGCACTATCCCGCTTCAGACATTAAGAGCAGATATTGACTACGGTTTCGCTGAGGCAAACACAACATACGGCAAGACCGGTGTTAAGGTTTGGATCTACAAAGGCGAGGTACTTCCTGCGAAAGGAAATAAGGAAGGGAGCGATAAATAATGTTAATGCCGAAAAGAGTAAAGCGTCGTAAACAGTTCCGTGGTACCATGGCCGGCAAGGCGCTTAGAGGAAATGTAATCAACTACGGTGAGTACGGTTTAGTCGCTACAGAACCGTGCTGGATCAAATCCAACCAGATCGAGGCAGCCCGTGTTGCCATGACCCGTTACATCAAACGTGGTGGTAAAGTTTGGATTAAGATTTTCCCGGATAAACCAGTAACTGCTAAACCGGCTGAGACTCGTATGGGTTCCGGTAAAGGCGCACTTGAGTACTGGGTAGCAGTAGTAAAACCAGGCCGCGTAATGTTCGAGATCGCGGGTGTACCAGAGGAGACAGCGAGAGAAGCGCTTCGTCTTGCTATGCACAAACTTCCGTGCAAGTGCAAGATTGCTTCTAAAGCAGATTTAGAAGGCGGTGATAACAGTGAAAATTAATAAGTATGTAGAAGATTTAAAAGCTAAGACATCTGCAGAATTAAACGAAGAATTAGTAGCTGCTAAGAAGGAACTCTTCAACTTAAGATTCCAGAACGCTACCAACCAGCTGGATAATACAAGCAGAATTAAAGAAGTTCGCAGAAACATCGCTCGTATTCAGACTGTTATTACAGAGAAAGCGAACTAATTATCATAGATTCCTAAAATAGGAAAGGAGATATCTACCGTGGAAAGAAATCTTAGAAAAACACGTACCGGTAAGGTAGTAAGCAACAAGATGGACAAAACAATCGTAGTTGCTATCGAAAACCACGTAAAACATCCTTTAATCGGTAAGATTGTTAAGAGAACTTATAAATTAAAAGCACACGACGAGAACAACGAGTGCGGTATCGGTGATACTGTAAAGGTAATGGAAACAAGACCGTTATCCAAGGATAAGAGATGGAGACTCGTCGAAATTATCGAGAAAGCGAGATAATTTCTAAATCAGAAAGGAGTATTGGGCATGATTCAGCAGGAGACCAGATTAAAGGTTGCCGACAATACCGGTGCGAAAGAATTACTCTGTATCCGCGTTATGGGCGGCTCTACTAGAAGATATGCAAATATTGGCGATGTAATCGTTGCCAGCGTTAAAGATGCAACACCAGGCGGTGTTGTAAAGAAAGGCGATGTAGTGAAGGCCGTTGTTGTACGTACCGTTAAGGGCGCACGCCGTAAAGATGGTTCCTACATCAAATTTGATGAGAACGCAGCCGTTATCATCAAAGACGACAAGAACCCGAGAGGAACCCGTATTTTTGGGCCGGTTGCCAGAGAGCTTCGTGAGAAACAGTTTATGAAGATTGTTTCCCTGGCTCCGGAAGTACTGTAGGAGGTGTCAGCTGTGCATAAAATTAAAAAAGGCGACCTGGTAAAGGTTATCACAGGTAAAGACAAAGACAAAACCGGAAAAGTTCTTTCCGTTAATGTAAAGAAGAATACAGTCCTGGTTGAGGGATGCAACATGGTAACAAAGCATACCAAACCGTCTGCAGCTAATCAGCAGGGCGGCATCATCCATCAGGAAGGCGCGCTTGACATTTCCAACGTTATGCTGGTAGTGGATGGCAAGGCTACGAGAGTTGGCTTCAAAGTAGAAGACGGCAAGAAAGTCCGTGTTGCTAAGGCAACCGGTAAAGTAATTGACTAATACAGAGAGGAGGAACGTTAAAATTGGCTAGATTAAAAGAAATGTATCAGAGCGAAATCGTAGACGCTATGATCAAAAAATTCGGATATAAAAATATCATGGAAGTGCCGAAGCTGGACAAGATTGTTATCAACATGGGCGTTGGCGAGGCAAAAGAAAATGCTAAAGTTCTGGACTCTGCTGTAAGAGATATGGAAATCATCACTGGCCAGAAGGCAGTTCTTACAAAAGCGAAAAAATCGGTCGCTAACTTCAAACTTAGAGAGGGTATGGCTATCGGCTGTAAAGTTACCCTGCGTGGCGAGAAGATGTATGAGTTCGCTGATCGTCTGATCAACCTGGCTCTTCCGCGAGTAAGAGACTTCCGCGGTGTAAATCCGAACGCATTTGACGGCAGAGGCAACTACGCTCTGGGTATCAAAGAGCAGCTTATCTTCCCGGAGATCGAGTACGATAAAGTAGATAAGGTAAGAGGTATGGATATCATCTTCGTTACCACTGCTAAGACCGACGAAGAAGCACGTGAGCTGTTAACTCAGTTCAACATGCCATTTGCTAAATAATAGGAGGATTTATCATGGCTAAAACTTCAATGAAGATTAAACAGCAGCGTCCGGCAAAATTCTCCACCAGAGAATATAACCGCTGCAGAATCTGCGGTCGTCCGCATGCATATTTAAGAAAATACGGCATCTGCAGAGTTTGCTTCCGTGAATTAGCTTACAAGGGCGAAATTCCGGGCGTAAAGAAAGCAAGCTGGTAAGCCGAAAGCAACTTAGTGAGCGCAGCAAGCGCGAACTTAGTGCGAGGCTCATCGCGAACCTTGATGAAGCGTAAGCTGAATCTAGTTGAGCGATGCGTCACGGCAAGAGGTTGCCTGAAAAGGCAGCCCGTCCCGAGACTTAGTGAGTCAGAGTCGAAGACGATAGACGAGCTTAGTCGAGTGGACGATGCCTATATTATAGAGGACACATCCTAGTGTTCCCAAAACCCACCGAAACCCACTTACAGTAAGTGGTAGTCAAATTATAAGGAGGCACACTCAAAATGACAATGAGCGATCCGATTGCAGATATGCTTACAAGAATCCGTAATGCTAACACTGCAAAACATGATACAGTAGATGTTCCGTCTTCCAAGATGAAATTAGCAATCGCTGACATCCTGGTAAAGGAAGGTTTCATCAAGAAATATGACGTTGTTGAGGACGGCAATTTCAAGACTATCCGTATTACCTTAAAGTACGGTAAAGACAAAAACGAGAAAATCATCTCCGGCATCAAGAGAATTTCCAAACCGGGTCTGCGTATCTACGCAAACAAGGAAGATATGCCGAAGGTACTGGGCGGTTTAGGTGTAGCTATCATCTCCACCAACCAGGGCGTTATCACTGACAAGCAGGCAAGAGAACTCGGCGTAGGCGGAGAAGTTCTTGCATTTGTTTGGTAGGCATTGAGCACTTTACGAGGTCTTTTCGAGTTTAGTGCGAAAGCCCGTCCCGAGCCTTAGTGAGTCAGAGTCGAAGACGATAGACGAACTTAGTCGAGTGGACGAAACATTATAGATACAACTGAAAACAGAGAAGCCGCTCAGGCTTCTCCGAAAATCTAAGTAGGAGGTAAAAGGCATGTCACGTATCGGAAGAATGCCAGTTGCGATTCCGGCGGGCGTAACCGTAACAATCGCAGAGAACAATTTAGTGACTGTAAAAGGTCCGAAGGGAACTCTTGAGAGAGAACTCCCGGTTGAGATGAACATCAAAGAAGAGGATGGTCATATCGTAGTTACCAGACCGAACGACTTAAAGAAAATGAAATCTTTACACGGTCTGACAAGAACCTTAATTAACAACATGATTCATGGTGTAACAGAAGGCTATGAGAAAGTCCTGGAAGTTAACGGTGTTGGTTACAGAGCAGCGAAGCAGGGCAAGAAACTGGTTCTCAGCCTTGGTTACTCCCATCCGGTAGAGATGGAAGATCCGGAAGGCATTGAGACTGTTCTGGAAGGACAGAACAAGATCACTGTTAAAGGTATCAGCAAAGAAAAAGTTGGCCAGTATGCAGCTGAGATTCGGGATAAGAGAAGACCTGAGCCGTACAAGGGCAAAGGTATTAAGTATGCCGATGAGGTTATCAGACGTAAAGTTGGTAAGACTGGTAAGAAATAATTAAGGAGAGTGTGAAGATGGTTAGCAAACAGTCAAGAAGCGAAATTCGCGTTAAAAAACACGTTAGATTACGCAACCGTTTTTCTGGCACAGCCGAGAGACCGCGTTTAGCAGTGTTTAGAAGTAATAATCATATGTATGCTCAGATCATTGATGATACAGTTGGAAAAACTTTAGTAGCAGCTTCCACTGCCGAGAAGGAAGTTAAAGCTGAACTGGAGAAGACGAACGATGTTGCAGCAGCAGCTCACGTTGGAACTGTAATCGCTAAGAGAGCGCTTGAAAAAGGTATTAAAGAAGTTGTCTTCGATAGAGGCGGATTTATTTACCACGGAAAAGTTCAGGCATTAGCAGATGCAGCCCGCGAGGCTGGTCTGGAATTCTAGTAGGAAGGAGAACATACACATGAAACGTACAAAAATTGATGCCAACCAGTTCGAGTTAGAGGATACTGTAGTGGCAATCAAACGTGTATCCAAGACCGTTAAGGGCGGACGTACAATGCGTTTTTCCGCTTTAGTAGTAGTTGGAGATAAAAACGGCCACGTTGGTGCTGGTATGGGAAAAGCTGCTGAGGTTCCGGAAGCAATCCGCAAGGGCAAAGAGGCAGCTGCCAGAAACCTGATGGAGGTTCCGTTCGATGAGAACAATAGCATCCCGCACGATTTCCTCGGCAAATTCGGAAGCGCTAACGTACTTCTGAAGAAGGCTCCGGAAGGTACCGGTATTATCGCTGGTGGTCCGGCTCGTGCCGTACTGGATCTGGCTGGTTACAAGAACATCCGTACAAAATCCCTTGGTTCTAATAACAAGGCAAACGTAGTTCTTGCTACCCTGGCAGGCTTAGGTTCTTTAAAGACTCCGGAAGAGGTTGCAAAACTTCGCGGTAAGTCTGTAGAAGAAATTCTGAACTAATAGGAGGAGATAAAAATGGCAGAGAAATTAAAAATCACATTGGTTAAGTCTCCTATTGGCGCTATCCCGAAGCAGAAAGCAACGGTTGCAGCTCTTGGTTTAAACAAGACTGGCAAGACAGTTGAGCAGCCGGACAACGCCGCTATCAGAGGCATGATCCAGAATGTTAGACATTTAGTTAAAGTAGAGGAAATCTAAGATATTTGCAAGGAGGTGCAGTCATGGATTTATCCAATTTAAAGCCGGCGGTAGGCTCTAAGCACAGCGACAGCTTCAGAAGAGGTCGTGGTCACGCATCAGGCAACGGTAAGACTGCTGGTAAGGGACATAAGGGACAGAAAGCTCGTTCCGGCGCTCCGAGACCAGGATTTGAAGGCGGTCAGATGCCGTTATATAGACGTCTCCCGAAGAGAGGCTTCACAAACAGAAATTCTAAGACCATCGTTGGTATCAATGTAAGCGCTCTTGAGAGATTCGAGAACGACACAGTTGTTACGGTTGAAACATTAATCGAAGCAGGCATCGTAAAGAACCCGCGTGACGGCGTTAAGATCCTCGGCAATGGCGAGCTGACCAAAAAGCTGAACGTAAAGGTTGATGCGGTAAGTGAAGGCGCGAAAGCTAAGATCGAGGCCGTTGGCGGAACCTGCGAGGTGATCTAATATGTTAAAAACGCTCCAGAATGCATTTAAGATAAAAGAGGTCAGAGAAAAACTCCTCTATACGTTCTTTATGCTGGTTGTGACCCGTATCGGATCGCAGCTGCCGATTCCCGGAGTTAATACAACATTTTTCCAGGAACTGTTTACAAGACAGTCCAATGATGCGTTTGGTTTCTTCAATACGATTACCGGCGGTTCGTTCACGAACATGTCGGTATTCGCATTGAGTATTACCCCGTACATCACTTCTTCCATTATCATGCAGCTTCTGACAATTGCAATTCCGAAATTAGAGGAAATGCAGCAGGAGGGCGAGGACGGAAGAAAGAAGATTGCGGAATATACGCGTTACCTTACGGTTGCACTGGCGCTGATGCAGTCCGTCGCTATGGCGATCGGTTTCGGCGGCAAGGGACTTTTAGTTGAGTTTACTGCCCTGAATGTGATTGTCGCTATTGTGACAATGACAGCCGGAAGTGCCATGCTGATGTGGATCGGTGAGCGAATCACCGAGAACGGCGTCGGAAACGGTATTTCTATCGTGCTTCTGTTCAATATCATTTCAACCATGCCAAGCGATATGATTACGCTCTATGAGCGTTTCCTGCAGGGCAAGATCGTGGCGGTTGCAGTTGTAACAGCCGTGATTATCGTAGCGGTTATCGTAGCGATGGTTGTATTTGTTATCATTTTACAGGATGCAGAGCGGAGAATTCCGGTTCAGTATTCTAAAAAGATGCAGGGACGTAAGATGGTTGGCGGTCAGTCCACAAGCATCCCGTTAAAAGTAAATACAGCAGGTGTTATTCCTGTTATCTTTGCTTCATCCCTGATGTCTTTCCCGGTGGTAATTGCTGGATTTTTCCAGGTTAATTATGACACCATCGGAGGAAAGATTCTTCTGGCTCTGAATTCCAGCTCCTGGTTTAATCCAGAGCGTCCGGCTTATTCAGTTGGTTTAATTGTCTACATCGCGTTGATTATTGTGTTTGCGTATTTCTACACATCCATTACATTCAACCCGCTTGAAGTAGCAAACAACATGAAGAAATCCGGCGGCTTCATCCCGGGCATTCGTCCAGGAAAGCCAACATCCGATTACCTGGATGGAATTCTGGAGTATATTATACTGATTGGTGCCTGCGGACTGATCATTGTCTGCCTGGTTCCGATTATTGTCTCTGGACTGTTCTCAGTGAGCCGTCTCTCCTTCGGAGGTACTTCTCTTATCATTATCGTAGGTGTAGTACTTGAGACAATCAAAGCAGTCGAATCACAGATGCTGGTTCGCAACTATAAAGGATTCTTAAACGACTAAGACAACTCGCTTTCTGGGCGGGAGCTTGCTTACTTTACGGCTGGAGGTGGCCGGAGACAGCTCCTGCCTGGAGGCGATTCTGTTGTATATAGGGAGATTGTAACCATTATGAAGATTGTTATGTTAGGAGCACCGGGAGCCGGAAAAGGAACACAGGCTCAGAGAATTGCAGAAAAATACGGCATTCCGCACATTTCTACCGGAGATATTTTCCGTTCCAATATCAAGGCAGGCACAGAGCTTGGTAAAAAAGCAAAATCGTTCATCGATCAGGGCCTTTTAGTACCGGACGAGGTAACGATCGGCATGCTTCTTGACCGGATCCATGAGGCTGACTGCAAGAACGGCTATATTCTGGATGGATTCCCAAGAACGATCCCGCAGGCTGAGAGTCTGACAGAGGCACTGGCAGCAAACGGCGAGGCGATTGATTTCGCGCTCAACGTAGATGTGCCGGATGCAAACATCGTAAACCGCATGGCAGGACGCCGTGCGTGCTTAAAGTGCGGCGCTACCTACCACATCCAGTTCGCAGCACCGAAAAAAGAAGGAATCTGCGACAAGTGCGGTTCTGAGCTGGTGCTTCGTGATGATGACAAGCCGGAGACTGTACAGAAACGTCTGGAAATATACCATGACCAGACACACCCGCTGATCGAGTACTATGAGAAGAAGGGCGTTCTTCATACGGTAGACGGTACACAGACCATGGAAGACGTATTCAAGAACATTACGGATATTTTGGGAGCTTAAAACATGGCAGTGACGATAAAATCTCCCAGGGAGATTGAACTGATGCGTGAGGCGGGAAGAATTCTCGCCAAAACGCATGAGGAACTGGCGAAGAATCTTCGGCCGGGTATGTCCACCTGGGATATTGATCATATGGGAGAGGAAATCATCCGGAGTTACGGCTGCATTCCCTCGTTCAAAAATTACAACGGCTATCCCGCATCGATCTGCGTCTCTGTCAATGATGAGGTTGTACATGGAATCCCGCACAAGGAACATTTCCTCGATGAGGGAGACATCGTCAGTCTGGATGCAGGAGTGATCTACAAAGGATACCACTCAGACGCAGCCCGGACTTACGGCATCGGAGAGATCGACGATGATGCCAAAAAACTGATTGAAGTTACCAGACAGAGCTTCTTTGAGGGAATTAAATTTGCCAAAGCTGGCAATCATCTCAATGACATCTCTGCAGCGATCCAGAAATATGCCGAAAGTTTCGGTTTTGGTGTTGTCAGGGATCTGGTTGGTCATGGAATCGGTTCCCATCTGCATGAGGATCCGGAGATTCCGAATTTTGCAAGAAAAAGAAAAGGAATTCTCTTACAGCCCGGCATGACGCTCGCGATCGAGCCGATGATTACCGAGGGCAGCTACGAAGTAGTCTGGCTCGATGATGACTGGACCGTCATGACGGAAGATGGCGGCTGGGCTGCTCATTATGAAAATACGATTCTTATTACAGAGGGCGAACCTGAGATCCTTTCCTTATAAAGAAGAAGTAAGCTGGGGAAGTTTTTACGAAGACCTAAGCAGGCTTTCCGATTACAGTATGTACGCATCTTGAGGCAGATGTCCGAGCCGATCAATAAGGCGGGCAATGGCAAAAATTCTTTGTCGAAGACAAATCTGCATGAATTTTTGCCCTGTTTGCGAGCTAAGTGAGCAAATAGGCAAGCGAACAAACTGTAATCTGAGAAGCCTGCGGCGAGAGCGGAAACACCTGTCTACAGAAACGGAGATCAGAATGACGGAATATGGAACTGGCTGTCTGGTCCGCTCACTTGCGGGCCACGACAAAGGCACTTATTATATTATAGTCAGAGAAGATGCACGCTACGTGTATCTGGCAGACGGACGCACTAAAACCGCCGCCAAGCCGAAACGCAAGAAGAGAAAGCACGTGCAGTTCTCCCACAAATGGGATGAGGCGCTGGCAGCCCAGTTTGCGGACGGCGCGGCAGTCCAGGATGAAGCGATCCGCTATTTCATTCAGAAATCATTGCAGGGAGGTATATAGAATGTCGAAAGCAGATGTAATTGAGATTGAGGGCGTAGTAGCAGAGAAGCTGCCGAACGCTATGTTTAAGGTAGAACTGGAAAACGGACACATCGTACTTGCTACGATCAGCGGAAAACTCCGTATGAACTACATCCGTATTCTGCCGGGCGATAAGGTTACAATGGAAATGTCGCCATACGATCTCTCTAAGGGAAGAATCATTTGGAGAGATAAATAAAGACCAATCCATTTTTCTCAATAAAAATATTGAGAGAAGTGTAAATTTCGCTTGCATTATAGGATTTTAAATGTTATAATGCTTTAGCGAACTTTGTTGAAGCATCAGGTAAGATCCGCCCTTTTGTCCTCTCACGGCAGGGGGATGGAACGAGTCTGTTGTACCTGTAAGTCCGACACAGGACTACAATAGGTTATAAAAAATTGTATGTCCGAGATTGGACGGACTATTACGGAAAGGAGAATTGCTGTGAAGGTTAGATCATCGGTTAAACCAATTTGCGAAAAGTGCAAGATCATCAAGAGAAAAGGCAGTATCAGAGTAATCTGTGAGAATCCGAAGCACAAACAAAGACAGGGCTAATTTGATTTAGCACCTATTTTTTCGCGCGGCTTTCTATTATGAACCACTCGGATGAGTTGTTCAGTAGTTTAAGCAAATTTATACATTATCAACGAAGAAGTAAGAAAAACTAATGGAGGTGTACTACACACATGGCTCGTATTTCAGGTGTCGATTTACCAAGAGAGAAACGCGTAGAGATCGGCTTGACTTACATCTACGGTATCGGTAGAGCAAGTGCAGCCCGTATCCTGGCCGAAGCTGAAGTTAATCCTGACACTCGTGTTAAGGACTTAACTGACGACGAAGTTAAGAAGCTTGCGGCAATCATCGCTGACAGTCAGGTGGTTGAGGGTGATCTGAGAAGAGAGATCGCTATGAACATCAAGAGACTGCAGGAGATTGGATGCTACAGAGGCATCCGTCATAGAAAGAGCCTTCCGGTTCGTGGTCAGAAGACAAAGACCAACGCTAGAACTCGTAAGGGTCCGAGAAAGACAGTAGCAAACAAGAAGAAATAATTAAGTAACAAGGAAACTGAATCAGGTTAGGTTTAGCAACAGGATTCAATATTTGAGAAAGTAGGTTAGTTTAAAATGGCTAAAAAAGTGTCCACTGGCAAGAAAGTGACAAAAAAGCGTGTAAAGAAAAACGTTGAACGCGGACAGGCGCACATCCAGTCATCTTTTAATAACACAATCGTTACTTTAACAGATGCACAGGGTAATGCCTTATCATGGGCAAGTGCAGGCGGTCTGGGATTTAGAGGTTCAAGGAAATCTACTCCATATGCAGCTCAGATGGCTGCAGAAACTGCAACGAAGGCAGCTCTTATCCATGGCTTAAAGTCTGTAGACGTTATGGTAAAAGGTCCGGGATCAGGTCGTGAAGCAGCAATCCGTGCTCTTCAGGCATGTGGTCTGGAAGTAACAAGCATTAAGGACGTAACTCCGGTTCCGCATAACGGATGCCGTCCGCCGAAACGTAGAAGAGTCTAATTAGGAGGTGCAAGTAAAGTGGCAGTAGATAGAGTTCCTGTACTTAAAAGATGTAGATCTCTTGACCTTGATCCGGTTTATTTAGGAATCGACAAGAAATCAACGAGAAAATTAACGAGAGCCAACAGAAAGATGAGCGAGTATGCACTCCAGCTGAGAGAGAAGCAGAAAGCAAAATTCATCTACGGTGTGTTAGAGAAACCGTTTAGAAATTACTATGCAAAAGCATCCAGAATGAATGGTCAGGTCGGTGCTAACCTGATGATCCTTCTGGAGTGCAGACTGGATAATGTATTATTCAGAATGGGCTTTGGCCGTACAAGAAAAGAGACACGTCAGATCGTAGATCACAAGCACGTTCTCGTAAACGGCAAGAGCGTAAACATCCCGTCCTACTTAGTTAAGGCTGGCGATGTAATCGAGATCAAAGAGAAGTACAAATCTTCACAGAGATATAAAGATATCGCTGAGGTAACCGGCGGAAGAATGGTACCGGCATGGCTGGAAGTTGACGCTGAGAACCTGAAAGGTACTGTTAAAGAGTTACCGAGCAGAGACGAAATTGACGTTCCTGTAAACGAAGTGCTTATCGTCGAGCTGTACTCCAAATAATAAGAAGTATTACTATTATGTTAGTCCAGAATCTCCCATGTATCTGCTTTGGCAGCTGCTTGGGAGATTCCGAGACTACAAGAGTATGGCAGACCCTCAAAAATGTTCCCAAAAGGAGGGGCTATCGTGTTCGATTTTGAAAAACCAAAAATTGAAATTGCTGAGATTTCCGAAGACAAAAGATATGGCAAATTTGTGGTTGAACCGCTGGAAAGAGGCTATGGTACCACATTAGGCAATTCTTTAAGAAGAATTATGCTTTCCTCTTTGCCTGGTGCAGCAGTAAGTCAAGTGAAAATCGACGGCGTTTTGCATGAGTTCAGTTCTATCCCTGGTGTAAAAGAGGATGTAACTGAAATTATCATGAACATCAAGAGTCTGGCGATCAAAAACAGCAGCGAGACGAATGAGCCGAAGACGGCTTATATCGAGTTCGAGGGCGAAGGCGTCATCACAGCAGCTGACATTCACGCTGATTCTGACATTGAGATTTTGAATCCGGACCAGGTCATCGCTACATTAAGCGGCGGCGCGGACAGCAAATTCTACATGGAGCTGACGATCACGAAGGGCCGCGGCTACATCAGCGCAGATAAGAACAAGAGTGAAGATCTTCCGATCGGAGTTCTGGCTGTTGATTCTATCTACACACCGGTGGAGCGTGTCAATATGACCGTTGAGAACACCCGTGTGGGTCAGGTGACAGATTATGATAAGCTGACATTAGATGTATACACAAATGGAACGCTGGCACCAGACGAAGCTGTCAGCCTGGCAGCAAAGGTTCTGAGCGAGCATCTGAACCTCTTCATTGACCTTTCCGAGAATGCCAAGACCGCAGAGGTTATGGTAGAGAAGGAAGACAACGAGAAAGAGAAAGTGCTTGAGATGAACATCGACGAGCTGGAGTTATCCGTTCGTTCTTACAACTGTTTAAAGAGAGCCGGAATCAATACAGTGGAGGAGCTGTGCAACCGCACACCGGAAGATATGATGAAAGTCAGAAATCTGGGCCGCAAATCCCTGGAAGAGGTTCTTGCAAAACTGAAAGAATTAGGCCTGCAGCTCAACCCGAGCGAAGAGGCTTAAGATACCGCGTGGGTGGACGTGCTTTGCAGTGCGTCCCTTTCATGCAGATACGGGGACGGGTAAGTCCGAATGGCACAGGTCCCTGCATAACCATCAAACAATTATATTTTATATAGCAGACATTCAGTAAGTCCAAAGGGCATGAGTGCCGGCTTCCGCAAATGGAGGAGAAAGAATCATGGCAGGATATAGAAAACTTGGAAGAACTTCCAGTCAGAGAAAAGCAATGCTGCGCAGCCTGGTAACCGCACTGTTATTCAACGGCAAGATCGTTACCACTGAGGCAAGAGCAAAAGAAGTGAAGAAGATCGCTGAGGGTCTGATCGCTCTGGCAGTAAAAGAGAAAGATAACTTCGAGACCGTTAAAGTTACCGCTAAGGTAGCTCGCAAAGACGAGAACGGCAAGAGAGTAAAAGAAGTTGTTGACGGCAAGAAAGTTACCGTTTACGACGAAGTAGAGAAAGAGATCAAGAAAGATAAAGCTTCCAGACTTCACGCTAGAAGACAGATGCTGAAGGTTCTCTACGATGTAACAGACGTTCCGACTGCAAGAGCAGGCAAGAAGAAAAACACTAAGAAGGTAGATATGCCGGCTAAGCTGTTTGATGAGCTTGCACCGAAGTACGCTAACCGCAATGGTGGTTACAGCCGTATCGTTAAGATCGGTCAGCGTAAGGGCGACGGCGCTATGGAAGTTCTGTTAGAGCTGGTATAATTTAGATAGATTCGTTTGTTTAAGTTGTATCAAATCTTCGTTCTTTTACGCAAGTCTTGAATCGCAAGATGATTTTATACCCCGGTTTGGGAGACAGAGAAATCTGTCTTCTGAGCCGGGGTTTTTTGACGTTAGAATGGAATTTTTGTAACTGTTTACCATGAGAAAAAGCCAGGGTTTTAATTGAATGAAAAAAATAGAAAGAATGGCGCAAAAATAGCAGACTGAATTTTACGGTTTTCCGCATACTAGGATTAAACGATTTTATGGAACAATTTCTTGGATTCAAACAGAGTGTACATCTGCATTTCGTTGAAATTCGCCGCAGGGTGGAATCTACGGAACGGGGGAAGTACATAGGAGTAGAAGGAGGAAAAAACGTGCGAAAAAACCCTAGTATGTGGAAAACAACAAGTCGGAAGGAAAAACTTCGCCGTGTTCTGCTGATAATCTTTGGTGCGGGGGTCATTGCGCTTGCCGGCGTATCTTATCAATATGTGAAGAACGCGGTTCCCGACCGCATCAATGTGGTGGTGGACCGGCAGGAGCAAGTTCGCTTTGGGCTGCCGTTTCGGGCATTGCTGGAAAGTGAGAGCGAGGAGGTGCTTCTAAACGGCAACTCTAAAATTCCATCCGACCAGATCCATCTGCAGCTCAACCAGCCCTTTTCCATCTATTCTGAACAGGAGGGAACGTACCGTTTAAGTCTCAAACTCTTTGGAATATGGAAATTAAAGGATATCGAGGTAGATGTGTCGGACGTCCAGTATGCGGTTCCCTGTGGGCTGCCGGTGGGTATTTACATGAAATCCGACGGACTGATGGTGATCGGAACCGGAAGGGTGACAGCACAGACGGGGGAGGTGATGGATCCGGCGGACGGAATCCTGCGTTCTGGAGACTATATCGAGGCAATCAACGGGACGCCGGCGACGGACAAGAAAGATATGATACGGGCAGTCAAGGAAGCGGGAAATATGGCTCTGACACTTTCAGTGCGCCGCGAGGGAGAGACGATGGATGTACAGATGACGCCGGTACAGACGCAGGAGGGAGACTATAAGCTGGGGCTGTGGATCCGCGACGATACGCAGGGCATCGGTACGATGACCTATGTATGTGCTAACGGCGCGTTTGGAGCGCTGGGACACGGTATCAGCGATGGCGACACGGGACTTCTGGTGCAGACCTCCGGCGGCGAACTATACGATACGGAGATTCTGGGCGTGGAGAAGGGAAGTTTCGGAAAGCCGGGCGTGATGTCGGGCGTTATCTACTATGGAAATCAGTCGCGGCTGGGAAGTGTGGAGGCCAATACGGATCAGGGCATTTTCGGGACGGCAAATCCGCGCTTTTTAAGCCGGGTAAAGAACCCTGCAATTCCGATCGGTTACCGTCAGGACGTCAAAAAAGGCCGTGCCTGCATCCGTAGCAGCGTGTCCGGGGAATTGAAAGACTACGAGATTGAGATTCAGAAAATAGACCACTCCTCCAACCGCCACAACAAGGACATGGTCATTCGCGTAACCGATCCGGAACTTCTGTCCCTGACCGGCGGGATCGTCCAGGGCATGAGCGGCAGCCCCATCATCCAGAACGGAAAACTCATCGGAGCAGTTACGCACGTTTTTATTCAGGATTCGACGCGTGGGTATGGGATTCTGGTGGAGAATATGCTGGGACATTGAATCTGGATGCAAAGTAACTGTTTACGGGTGGGAATTTTCTGAACTTAAAATTCCATATGATACAGTTCTGGCAGCAGATTTTGCCGATTTTGAATGCGCAGCATCGGCAAAATCCTGTTGCTGGGCACACGTGTGTGAACAGTAACATGCAAAGTACAAAGTTTTTGCTCTCTTTATTGACAGGATATAAAAAAAGCGTATATAATAGAGCAAATTACATATTTGGCAAAACAGTTGAAAAGCTGCGACGCAAAGCTATAGGGCCTGTAAAATGGCAGCCAGTTGCATTAACACGATAACAGAGTATGTTATAGTTGTATGGCTATGGCGTAACTCTGTTTTTTTATAGGAATTTATCGAAACTTGATCTGCAAAGATGGAATTTTCATGTTCAGAAACCGGTCGTGGAGGCTTTTTAATTGCGTGTATTTTGTGTGTCTTTCGACCGGAATCGGTAAAACGTGGTGATAAGGGATCGTTAGATAGGCGTATGGCGGCTGGGCGGTAGAAGGTTTATAGCGGAATCTTAACAGATACGGTTAGCTACAATACATGCTTATATATAGTTTGCATCTTGTGTAATTTATTTTGCATCAAAAGAATTGATAGACAAAATGAGCGTTGAGTGTCGAACTGCGCGATCAAAACGAGTTGAAACTTGTTAAAAAAAGAATTTATAATTATTTTAATCATCACAGGTGCCGAGGAGGAGAATATTATGGCAGAAATGAAGATTGCGATCGCAGAGGATAATCGTCAGGCATTGGATATGCTTGGAAATATACTGGAAAGTGATAAGGAGATTCAGGTGGTCGGAAAAGCGGAAAACGGAACCGATGCCTATAATATGATCGTAAAGACAAAGCCGGATATTGTATTTCTGGACGTAGTGATGCCGGGAATGGATGGAATTTCGGTTATGGAGCGCATCAAGACAAATCAAGACTGTTCAGCTGACATTTCCTTTGTTATGATTACAGCTGCGAGCAGCGAGAATCTGACAGCGGATGCTTTTCGGATGGGCGCCTGTTATTACATAGTAAAGCCATTTTCGAAGGAGGCGGTTTTAGACAAGGTACATCGCCTGAAGAATTACAGGAACCGCGCTTCGACCCTGGCGGGCAACCGGAAGGTGGAGCCGTATATGGTGTCGGCGGAATATGAAAGACAGAATCTGGAGAGCGATGTGACGCAGATTCTGCATGAGATTGGGATTCCGGCTCATATTAAGGGATATCAGTACCTGCGGGATGCGATTATTTTGTCAGTCAGTGATAAAGAAATGCTCGGTTCTGTGACGAAAATCCTGTACCCGACCATCGCCAAGAAGCGCCAGACCACTTCAAGCCGTGTCGAGCGGGCAATCCGCCACGCGATTGAGGTCGCATGGAGCCGCGGCAAGATGGACACGATCAACGATCTATTTGGATATACCGTCAGCACAGGGAAAGGAAAGCCGACCAATTCGGAATTTATCGCATTGATTGTTGATAAGATTTGCCTGGATTATAAGCGGGATGTATAAAATCGTGCGGTGCTTTTTGGAGCCGAAAGTGCTGTAAGCCTTTTTAACACGATTGTAACACATTTATGAAAGTGACTGATTGCATGGGTAAATGTGTGTATGATAAGATAAAGGGGAAATAAAAGATGCAGGACTGAAAAACTGCCCCTGTATAAAACAGCTGGACAGAGAGGTCAGGAAAGCAGCTAAAAGAACGGAGAATTGCCTATGAAAAAAAAAGTACCGGCGTACAATGGAACCCTGCGGGATCACACGATTATGTGTCCGTATTGTATCAGTGAATGTTCAGGAATCCGCATCTTTGGAAAGCGTATCAAATCGATCGCCTTCTCAACGGATGTGGCAATCATCAAAAATATCAACGCGGATGCGATCATCGCAGTTTATCCGTTTACTCCGCAGGCAGCTATCTCACAGTCGATCATCAGCATCTCGGATGTGCCGGTGTTTGTCGGGGTCGGCGGCGGTCTGACCGGAGGAAAGCGTTCCGTCCGTCTGGCGCTTCAGGCAGAACATCAGGGAGCTTACGGTGTAGTGGTCAACGCGCCGATCGCGGATGAGGTCATCACGGAGATCAAGCAGGTGGTCGATATTCCGGTCATTGCGACGATTGCTTCGGTTCACACGGATGTCCGCCGCAAACTGAAGGCGGGAGCCGATATTTTAAATGTATCAGGCGCTGCCGCCACCGCATCGATGGTAGCCGAGATCCGGAAGGAGTATCCGGACGTTGCCATTATCGCGACCGGAGGACCGACTAACGAATCGATTTTGGAGACGATCGAGGCAGGAGCCAATGCGATCACGTACACGCCGCCGTCCAACGGCGAGCTGTTTGCGCGGACGATGAAGAAATACAGGGAGATCAATCCCTGATTATACAAAAGGCGGGATCGAAGAGAAAACATAATTTTCTTTTCGGCTCCGCCTTTTATCTCATACTATGAAAAACATCCAATTCAGAAAATACAGTCTGCAAATCGGAACTATTTGTCATATATTTCCCGATTTTTTTCTCTGTCGCCTACTTTCTAATTCCCTGATTCTATTGTATAATAATTTTAATAGGGTGCCAGATCGCGAGCGGGCACGGTTGGGAGGTAGTAGCTATGAAGAATATTCTGTTTATTGCATCGGAGGCGGTTCCATTTATCAAAACAGGAGGTTTGGCAGACGTTGTCGGATCCCTTCCAAAATGTTTTGATAAGCAGTATTTTGATGTGCGTGTCATGATCCCGAAGTATCTGTGCATCAAAGAGTCATTCCGCAATGAAATGAAGTATGTGAACCATTTTTATATGGATTATCTGGGACAGAACCGGTATGTGGGCATCCTGGAATATGAATATGAGGGCGTGACCTTCTATTTTATTGATAATGAGAGTTATTTCTGGGGTGATCGCCCGTATGGGGACTGGTATTACGATCTGGAGAAGTTTTCTTTCTTCTGCAAGGCGGCTCTCTCATCCCTGCCGGTGATCGGCTTCAAGCCGGATGTCATCCACTGCCACGACTGGCAGACGGGACTTATCCCGGTGCATCTCAAGGACAAATTCCACGGCGGCGAGTTCTTCCGGGATATCAAGTCCGTCATGACGATCCACAACCTGAAATTCCAGGGTGTGTGGGATGTGAAGACAATCCAGCATTTCTCTGAGCTGCCGGACTACTATTTTACACCGGATAAGCTGGAAGCTTACAAAGACGGCAATATGTTAAAAGGCGGCATCGTATACGCGGATGCGATCACGACGGTCAGCAACACCTACGCGGAGGAGATTAAGACTCCGTTCTACGGCGAGGGACTGGACGGTCTGATGCGTGCGAGAAGCAACAGTCTGCGCGGTATCTTAAATGGTATTGATTACGATGAATTTAATCCGGAGACAGATAAACGGATCGTACAAAATTATAACGCAAAGACATTCCGCAAGGAGAAATCCAAGAATAAAAAGGCGCTGCAGGCGGAGCTGGGACTGGCGCAGGACGAGAAAAAGTTCATGATCGGTATCGTCTCCCGTCTGACCGACCAGAAGGGACTTGACCTGGTACAGTGTGTGATGGATGAGATCTGTACGGAAGATGTACAGCTGGTTGTGCTGGGAACCGGAGATGAACGGTATGAAAATATGTTCCGCCACTATGACTGGAAGTACAATGATCGTGTTTCCGCTAATATTTATTATTCGGAAGATATGTCGCATAAGGTATATGCAGCCTGTGACGCATTCCTGATGCCGTCGCTGTTTGAACCATGTGGGCTGAGCCAGCTCATGGCGCTTCGCTACGGAACCGTGCCGATCGTGCGTGAGACGGGTGGCCTCAAGGATACTGTATGGCCATACAATGAATACGATGGAACCGGAACAGGATTTTCCTTTGCTAACTACAATGCACATGAGATGCTCGACTGCATCCGCTATGCAAAATACATCTATTATAATAAGAAGCGCGAGTGGAACAAGATCGTAGACCGCGGCATGGCGGCTGATTTTTCCTGGCAGACATCGGCTGGAAAATATCAGGAATTGTATGACTGGCTGATAGGATATTAATGACGAACCGAGTGATTTAGGACAGTGGCATATGTGTGGAAGAAAACAGAGGAATTAAGATAGTACAGGAGAGAAACATGACTTTTTTTCAGGAATTGACATCAAACCAGACGCTGATGACCGGCGTGACCGGGTGGGTGGTCGCCCAGGTGCTCAAGACGATTCTGGACATCGGGCTGAACCATTCGTTCAACCCGGAGCGTCTGATTGGATCCGGCGGTATGCCGAGTTCCCACTCATCCACTGTATGTTCGCTGGCAACGGCGGCGGCGCTGCGGTACGGAGTGGGAAGCTTTGAATTTTCCATCAGCTTTATTCTGGCGATGGTTGTTATGTATGACGCGATCGGTGTCCGGCAGGAGACAGGAAAGCAGGCAAGAGTTCTGAACCGCCTGCTTTTCGATGATTTCCTCAAGCTGGACGGCGTGGTATTACAGGAAAAATTGAAGGAATACGTGGGGCATACGCCGATACAGGTAGCAGCAGGCGCGATTTTAGGCATTTTGATTGCATTTATTCTCGATCCGATGTTCATATAACGAACATCGGATCTTTTCATTTTGGCTGATAGATGGTATAAATATAGGGATAACGTGTATTTAAGCGTTAAATGAAACTGAGGAAATGAGAACAGAACAATGGAACAGAGAAGAGACATAGAAAATATCAAACCAGCCTGCCGGTTAATTCTGGCGAGTGCGTCTCCGCGCCGCAGGGAGCTTTTGGAGCGGATTGGGCTGAAACCGGAGATTCATCCGAGCACTTTGGAGGAAAATCCGCTCTGTACGGAACCGGCGCAGGTTGTGATGGAACTGGCGGGACAGAAGGCGCGCGATGTGATGGCGCAGGTGCGTGAGGAGGCGCGGACGACGGGAATCCTATTTTCCGGGATTATCATTGGTTCCGATACCGTTGTCAGTGTGGATGACGAGATTTTAGGAAAACCGGCGGATCGGGATGAGGCGCTTGAGATGATCGGACGGATCCAGGGGCGCAGCCACAGTGTATACACGGGCGTGGCGATCCTGACTGAGGATCGGGAGAGCTGCTTTGCGGTTGAGACGCGGGTGGATGTATATCCGATGAGCGATGCGGAGATCGAGGCGTATGTAGACTGCGGCGAGTCGATGGACAAGGCGGGTGCATACGGCATTCAGGGAAGTTTTGCCGCGCATATCCGCGGAATCGATGGTTCTTACACGAATGTGATGGGGCTGCCGGTCGGAAGGCTCTATCAGGAATTGAAGCGGATCTGCCCGGAGAAGATAGAAGATCTGCTCAAGCATACGGCCTGAGGTGGATGGCTGATGGAAAGAAAGTTACTGTTCACGGGTAGGCACTTTTGGAACCGAAAGTGCCGTAAGAAAACGTGGTGGCAGACCGTGAACCAGAGTGGAAGGATTGACAGAACGCAGCGCTGCTGGTCATATGTGTGAACAGTATTCAAGTCGAACGTCCGTGAGACTTGGCGCGTGATTCTGGTCAGCGTAAGCTGACATATTCTTTACAGAATCACTGCGCATCCTCGCGGAGCGTTTATCTCAGTCGGAGACCCAACTCCCACTGAGACAAATTTGCTATTACTCACCACCTGAAGAGGTGGGAGTCTTCTCGACTGAGATAAATCAGCCGCTCAGAGAGAATATGTGACAGGAATTGCTAAAATATGCAGGAGAAAGGGAGTATCCATGCAGAAACAGAAAAGGAAGACAAACCATATCCACCGGGCGGCGTGTGCCCTGCTTGCGGGGCTGGCGCTCAGCCTGGGGCTTTTGACTGGATGCGGCTCGGACGGCAGCACGATCGTGGTGGGAAAGAAGAATGAAAAGGGTTATTCCCGCGCGGAAGTGATGGTGATTGCCATGACGGAGAAAAAACGCTATGAGGAGGTCTGTACGGATCAGATCTGGGGCGTTTCAGTTGGAGAAAAGGGCGATGATTTTGAAACGTATCTAAAAAAACAGATCCGTTCGTTTATGGATGAGCTGAAAATCATGAACCTGCTGGCAGCCGATCGGGGGATTTCCCTGACTTCAGAGGAGCGGGCGGCGATGGACCGGGCAGCAGCCGAGTATTTTGGGCGTCTGCCGCAGTCGGCGATTGACTCGATGGGCGTGACAGAGGCGGATGTCCAGCATATCTATGAGGATTATGGTCTGGCGGAGAAGCTGGCGGGACAGCTCACGGACAATGTGGCGCTGGAGGTCAGCGACAGTGAGGCAAAGGTGATCCATGTCAGTCAGATAAAGACATCGGATGAGAGCGAGGCAGACGCCTTCCAGCGGGCGGCATCGCAGGAAGATGCCGATTTCCAGTCCTGTGCCGAGGAGGCGGGGCTGACGGTGAGTGACCGGGTGCTGGGGCGCGGTGATGAGTCGGATGCCTATGAGAAAGAGGCATTTTCCCTTGCCGAGGGCGCAGTCAGCCAGGTGATCCATGCGGACGACGCGTACTATGTGCTCAAATGTACGGACGATTATGACGAGGACGAGACGGCGGCGCGCAAGGAGCGCATCTACGAGGAGCGGAAAAAACGCGCCTTTCAGGAGATCTACGACCGGTTCAGCAATACGATCTCCGTTTCTTACAGCAGCGGGCTCTGGGACAGTCTGGATCTGACCTCGGAGTTCGAGAAAAATGACGCGGATTTCTTTGAGATTTACGCGGAATATGCGATCAAATAGGTAGTCTGTACCTGGGGCGGGTGGATAAAAAGTAAACTTATTTTAAAAAAAGGATAACAATTCGGAACAACCGCTTGACTACCGGGGAAAATTCTTCTACAATGAACGGTAATGTCCGGTCAGGCGGACATACTGTGGAGGAAAAATACATGAATATCATAAAAGCGGTCAATCTTGTATTTGATTATATAAGACGCGATGAAGAGGGGCAGGTAGAGGAAGTAAAGCGCGCCCTGGATCATGTGAATCTGGAGATTGAGAAAGGCAGCTTTGTGGCAATCCTGGGACACAATGGTTCCGGCAAGTCCACATTTGCCAAGCAGATCAATGGCATTTTGAGCCCGACTGACGGTACGCTTTTTGTATCGGAGATGGATACGAGGGACGAGGCGCATCTGTGGGATATCCGCAAAAATGCGGGCATGGTCTTTCAGAACCCGGATAACCAGATCATAGGAAATATAGTGGAAGAGGACGTCGGATTCGGTCCGGAAAATATCGGAGTTCCGACCGAGGAGATCTGGAAGCGAGTGGATGAGAGCTTAAAGGCAGTCGGGATGACGATGTACCGCAAGCAGTCCCCGAACCATCTGTCCGGCGGACAGAAGCAGCGTGTGGCGATCGCGGGCGTCATGGCGATGAAACCAGAATGTATCGTGCTCGATGAGCCGACGGCGATGCTCGATCCGAACGGACGCAAGGAGGTTATCCGCACCGTCCATGAGTTAAACCGGGTGGAAGGAATCACGATGGTGCTGATCACCCATTATATGGAAGAGGTGGTCGATGCAGACCGCGTGATCGTCATGGATGACGGTCATATCGTGATGGACGGCACGCCGAAGGAGATTTTCTCCCGCGTGGAGGAACTAAAACAATACCGGATGGATGTGCCGCAGGTGACGGAGCTTGCGTGGGAGCTTAAGAAAAAGGGAATTCCGCTTCCAGATGGAATCCTTCGTAAATCGGAGCTTCTGGACGCACTGGTACCGCTTTTGAAAGAGGAATAGAGATGGCAATACAGGTAGAAGATTTGTGCTACACCTACGGCGAGGGCACGGCGTTAGAGCGCCAGGCATTAAAGCACGTGAGTTTTGAGATTCAGGACGGCGAATTTGTCGGTCTGATTGGTCACACTGGATCGGGAAAATCAACCCTGATCCAGCATTTAAACGGTCTGATCAAGCCGACCAGCGGCGACATTAAGTATCAGGGTGTCAGCATTTACAGCCAGGGTTATAAATTAAAGGATCTGCGGAGTAAAGTGGGGCTGGTGTTCCAGTATCCGGAGTACCAGCTCTTTGAGGCAGATATTTTTACAGACGTCTGTTTCGGACCGAAAAATCTGGGGCTTCCGCAGGAAGAGGTGGAAAAACGTGCCCGCCATGCCTTAAAGCTGGTCGGCATGGATGAAAAATTTTATAAGCAGTCCCCGTTTGAACTTTCCGGCGGACAGAAACGCCGCGTCGCGATCGCGGGTGTACTGGCGATGCGTCCGGAGATGATGATCCTCGACGAGCCGACGGCGGGACTCGATCCGCAAGGGCGCGATGAGATTTTAGGTCAGATCGAGCGCCTGAACCGGGAGCACGGGCTGACGATTTTGGTGGTTTCCCACAGCATGGAGGACATGGCGCGCTACGTGGACCGCATCATGGTCATGAACGACGGCGTGAAGATGTTTGACGATACGCCGAAGGAGGTATTCCGCCATTACAAGGAGTTAGAGGCGATCGGTCTTGCCGCGCCGCAGATCACTTATGTGGTGCAGGGACTTCGGGAGCGCGGGATTCCGATCGACGACACGATCACGACGGTAGAAGAGGCGCGGGAGGCGATTCTGGCGCTGTATAACAAGCGGAGGGAGAAACAATGATACGGGATATCACAATCGGACAGTATTATCCGGTCGAATCAGTGGTTCACCGGCTGGATCCGCGTACCAAGCTGTTTGGAACGCTGATCTACATTATTTCATTATTTTTCGCGGACAACCTGCTCTGCTATGCAGTGGCAACCGTATTTCTGGCGATGGCGGTCCGCACCTCACGCGTACCATTTAAATTTATTGTGCGGGGACTTAGGGCGATCGTGTTCCTGTTACTTATCAGTATCAGCTTTAACCTGTTTTTGACGAGCGGACGGGTTATTTTCCAGATTGGATTTTTAAAAGTGACGCATGAGGGCTTGCGGCTGGCAGTTTTCATGGGTCTGCGCCTGATGTATCTGGTGATTGGTTCCTCTGTCATGACGCTGACGACGACCCCGAACCAGCTTACGGACGGCTTGGAGCGGAGTCTGGGATGCTTGAACCGTCTCCATGTGCCGGTGCATGAGATCTCGATGATGATGTCGATCGCGCTGCGCTTTATCCCGATTCTGATTGAGGAGACGGATAAGATCATGAAGGCACAGATGGCGAGAGGCGCTGATTTTGAATCTGGCAATCTCGTACAGCGGGCAAAGAGCATGATCCCGATTCTGGTACCGCTTTTCGTATCGGCGTTCCGCCGCGCGACGGATCTGGCGATGGCGATGGAGGCGCGCTGCTACCGGGGCGGAAGTGGTCGGACCAAGATGAAGCCGCTGCATTATGAGAGGAGAGACCGGATTACCTACTTGATTCTTCTGGCTTATCTGGGAATTGTGATTGTACTGCGGATCGTTTTTTAGCGAAAAAGGGGTTACTGTCCGCGGGTAGGCACTTTTGGAACCGAAAGAGAGGTGCATAGGCTGTGCAAGCTGTGTGCCTCTTGATTTTTGTATTTTGGTTAGTTACAGCTAACATAAGGTGGAATGGAGAACAACAGAAGGAGGACTTCAATGGAATTAAAACAGCTTGAATATTTTATGGTTGCCTGTGAAAAAGGTAGTTTTAATCAGGCAGCAGAATGCCTATACACATCCCAACCGAATGTCAGCAAGGTGATCGGGATGCTGGAACAGGAGCTGGGGCGTGCGTTATTTGAGCGGACAAGCAGAGGGCTCAGGGTTACCCCATATGGAGAAACGGTCCGGGAGTATGCACACAATATTTTAAATCATGTGAGTCTTATTAACTCGCTGGCAGAAGATACGCAGGAACGGAAATTTACCGTTTCTACCTACCCGAGCAACATGATTGCGAGGCTTCTGACAGATTTTTATAAGAAATATGGCTGCGAGTGCCAGATTTCCCACCGGGAAGGCAGTGTGGAGGAGATTAGTGATCAGGTATCCCAGGGAATTTCGGAGTTGGGGATTGTGTATGTAGCACAGAAACAGGTTCCGGCATTCCGGCATATTTTGTCCCACAAAAAATTGTCTTTTCAGGAACTGGATGTCAAACCTGCCTGTGTTTATGTGGGACCAAATCATCCGCGTTATGGGGATGAGAGTATCGATTTTACCGAGCTTCCGCAGTTAAAATTCGTCAGCGGAATCCGGGATTTTTTCTCAATGGAGCATCATTTAAACCATGTGAGCCTGGGAGCGATCAGCACGGATATGCTGAATACGGTTGTACATACCAATAGCGATCATATGACAATGAATCTCCTGATGCAGAGCGATATCTGCAGCCTGGGAATTGATTTTTTATATGAGGATTATAAACAATATCCAATCCGTAATCTGAAGATCCGGAATAGTGAACCATTTCTGGTAATCGGATATATTTACCAGAATGAAGAAAAGCTGAGTGCGGAGGCAGCGTGGTTTTTAGAACATTTCAAAAAAATGCTTTAATTGTTTAGATATAACAAATCGTTATAGCAATCCCCCTGTAAAACGATAGTGGTTAGTTGTGCGTAACTATGTTATCCTTTTATCTGCCGGTAAAAACGAATTGTTTTAACAAAGTAGATAAAAGAGATGCAGGCTTTCAAACCTGCGTCAGGCATAACAGGAGGACATATATGAAAAAAAGTAAAAGACTCATAGCGGCAGCTGGTGTTCTTTCCGTGGCTGTCTTGGCTGGATGTGGCGGAAACGCTTCAAACAGTACAGAAGGGACAAAATCAGAGCAGAGTGCATCGGCAGAGAGCACGAAGGATGAACTGGTATTTGTTAATTACCGGGATATCCGTGATCTGAATCCACATCTGTATGCAGGTGAAATGTATGCACAGGAAATGCTCTACGAGACCTTAGTCAATATTACAGAAAATGGGTATGAGGGCTGCCTGGCAGAGAGCTGGGATATCAGTGAAGATGGAAAGACCTACACGTTCCACATCCGTGATGGAGTGAAATTTTCGGACGGAGAGGTGTGTGACGCCAACGCGATCAAGGCAAACTTTGATGCAATCATTGAAAACAAAGATCGTCACACTTGGCTGGAAATGATGAATCTTCTGGTTGGGGTTTCGGCTCCGGATGATAAAACCTTTGTGATCGAACTGTCGGAGCCGTACTATCCTCTGCTGACAGAGTTGGGAGTTACCCGTCCGTTTGCAATGATTTCTCCGAAGGCGATGAAGGACGGAAGCACAAAGGATGGCGTAAACGAATACATTGGAACAGGTCCATATGTCCTGACCGATTTTGTGACAGATGAGTATGCAGTATTTGAAGCAAACGAAAACTATTGGGGGGAGCAGCCGTCCATCAAAAAGATTACGGTAAAAGTAATACCGGATAATCAGACGCGTATCATGGCACTGGAAAAAGGGGAAATTGATCTGATTTTCGGTAAAAATATGATTGATGCGGATGCAATTAACCAGTATACGGGAAATGACAATTTTACGGTTGCGTTATCGGATCCGACCTCGACCCGGCAGATTGTACTGAATACAACCCGTGATATTCTGGATGAGAAGGAAGTGCGTAAGGCACTTCAGCATGCGACAAACAAAGCAGCGATTTCAGAAGGTATTTTTTATGGTCTGGAACAGCCGGCGGATACACTGTTTGCATCTACCGTTCCTTACTGCGATATCAATCTGACCCCATATGAGTATGATGTGGAAGAAGCAACGAAGATGCTGGAGGAAGCAGGCTGGACGTTGGCTGGAGACGGCGTACGTGAAAAAGACGGCCAGAAAATGGAACTGGAGCTGCTTTATAACAGCGATAGTGTGACGGAAAAAGCGATTGCGGAGTACCTCCAGAGCGAATACCAGAAGCTGGGTGTCTCCCTGAACATTCATGGAGAGGAAGAACAGTCTTACCGTGATAGTATGAAGGCTGGAAACTTTGACATGGTATTTAATATCTGCTGGGGAACTCCGTATGACCCGCAGTCCTCCCTGGCGGCGATGCGCGCTCCGGTTTATGGAGATTTTGCGGCACAGCAGGGACTGGAAGATAAGGCAGATATCGATGATGCGATTACAGAGATCCTGGTTTCCACGGATGAAGAGCGCCGTCAGGAGCTGTATACATTTGTGCTGACCCGTCTGCATGAGGATGCGGTCTATATTCCGCTTACTTATGAGTGCAATAAGGCAATCTACCGTTCGGATCTGCAGGGCTTCCATTTTACGCAGACTCAGTATGAGGTTCCGTTCGCTGATTTCTATTTTGGAGAGAAGAAATAAAGGAAAAATAAATGAAACAATATATCATAAAACGAATCCTGTCGGCAATTCCGCTTCTTATTATCATTTCGTTTGTGTGTTTTGTGTTTATTAACCTGATACCATCCGATCCGGCGGAGGTGGCACTGCGCATCCGCCAGGTACCGATTATTACAGAAGAAGCGGTGGCACAGGTAAGGGCGGAACTTGGATTGGACAAACCATATCTGATACGATATATTTCCTGGCTGGCTGACTGTCTGAGGGGAGATTTTGGAATCAGTTACGTCAATCCGAGCCGTACAGTTGCGGGCGAACTGATGCGCTGTCTTCCGGCGACTCTGCAGCTTGCGGGTGTATCGTTTGTGATGGTTCTGGTACTGAGCATTCCGATTGGAGTGCTCTGTGCCGTTTATAAGGATGGTGTGTTTGACCGCATCATGCGGGCGATTGTTTTTATGACAACGGCGATGCCTGCATACTGGGTAGGGCTTCTTCTGATCTGGCTGGTTTCGATCAAGCTGGATCTGCTTCCAACGAGCGGAAGCGGGAGCTTTAAACACCTGATTCTGCCATCGTTTACGGTATCATTGAGTTATATATCGACGTATATCCGCCTGATCCGCAATAATATGTTGGAAAACATGAAACAGGATTATGTTCTCTATGCCAATGTGAGAGGCATTCCAAACCGGCAGATTCTTCTTAAACACATTTTGAAAAATTCGATGCATACTTGTATTGTAGCGATCGGAATGAGCATACCGCAGCTGATTTCCGGAACGATCGTCGTTGAGAATGTATTTGCCTGGCCGGGGCTTGGGACACTCTGTATCAGCTCGATTTTTAACCGGGATTATCCGGTGATCCAGACGTATGTGCTATTGATCGGAGTACTATTTGTCGGATTTAATTTATTATTTGATATTCTTCAGACAATTTCAGATCCGCGTCTTAGAAAGGAGAGTCATTGATGGTAGGACGATTGATTCGAAACCGGGCGGCCGTTGGAACGATTGGTCTGGTGCTTATCGTGGCGCTCATAGGGATCTTTGCACCGTTTATCGCACCGAATGATCCGTATGCAACGGATATTTTAAATAAATTTGCCGGATTCAGCCAGCAGTATCCACTTGGTACCGATAATCTGGGACGGTGTATTTTGTCGAGAATGATTTATGGAATCCGTCCGACGCTGGGGCTGGCAGTCCTGACCATGCTTGGAACGATTGGCCTGGGAGCGTTGATGGGACTTTTGGCAGGTTATTTCCGCGGGATCGTGGAAGAGGTGATCATGCGCACAGTCGATGTAATGCTTTCATTTCCGAGCCAGATCATGGTGTTTGCAGTGGTAGCCCTGTTGGGAATCAGCGTGCAGAATGTAATTCTGGCCAATGTGTTTATTAAATGGGCCTGGTATGCGCGGATGATCCGGACAGGTGTTATGCAGTATCGTGACCGGAACTTTGTGCGCTTTTCACGATGTATAGGAACACCAGAATCTTTTATATTATTTCGCCATCTTGTACCGTCAATTGCGGCAGATCTGGCAGTTTTATCCTCTCTGGATGTCGGATGGGCGATTATCAATATTTCAACCCTCTCATTTCTGGGACTGGGTGTACAGGCACCGACACCGGAATGGGGAGCGATGCTGAGCGAGGCGAAGAATGTCCTCACCAGCAATCCGGTACAGATGCTGGTTCCGGGAATTGCGGTGGTAATTCTGGTAGCAGCGTTTAACCTGATGGGAGATGCCCTGCGGGATGTGCTGGATCCGAAGGAGGTGCAGAAATGAGCCTGAATCATGAGCGGGTGCAGCCGATTCTGCGGGTGGATGGACTGAATGTAGAACTGAAAATCAGAAATAAACAGAAAAAATTGGTCGAGAATGTAAGCTTTGAGGTAGAGCCGGGGCAGTGCCTGGGTATTCTGGGAGAATCCGGAAGCGGAAAAAGCATGACGGTAAAAGCAATTCTGGGACTTCTGGACCGCCAGTTCCGGATAGAAGGACAGGCATGGTTTGAGGGAAAGGATCTATGCCGGGCAGGACGGGATGAACTGCGGCGGCTGCGTGGGCAGAAGATAGGCATGGTTCTCCAGAATCCGATGACCTGCTTTGATCCACTTTACCGGATTGGAAGCCAGATGGCCGAGACCTTTGCAGCCCATACAGATTGGGATCGGGCAAAGATCCGGGAGATTTCCCTGGAAGTATTGGAAAAAATGAGAATTCATAATCCGGAGGAAGTGCTGGGGCAGTATCCACACCAGCTTTCCGGAGGAATGCTTCAGAGAATCATGATTGGGCTGGCACTGGCGATGAAGCCGGCACTTCTGGTGGCAGATGAACCGACAACGGCAATCGATGCCATCACCCAGGCTGAAATTTTGAAGGAATTTCAGCGGATCAAGGAAGAAAGTCATACGGCGATGATATTTATCTCCCATGATTTGGGGGCGGTTTCGAAGATTGCGGACGAGATCGTCGTGATGAATGGAGGAAAACTGGTCGAACAGGGCGATTTTGAACATATCTTAAGGCATGCAAAGGATCCGTATACACGGATGCTTGCAGAGACACGGCGCTCGGTCATGGAGCGCTACCGGCTTTGCCTGGATAATCAGGAGGAATTATGCTTGAATTAAAAGATATATGTGTCAGCTTCCGGAGTGAGCGTCAGGATAAATTGTTTGGAACCTCCAGGGACCAGGTGCTGTTTGACGTATCTTTGCAGGTGGAAAAGGGAAGCTGCCTGGGGATCTTAGGAGAAACCGGAAGCGGAAAATCGACGGTTGGACGTGTCCTTTGCGGACTTTTAAAACCGGATTCCGGGCAGGTGCTTCTGGATGGGGAGGAGATTTATCGAAACCGTCAGGGGAGAAAGAATCTGCAGAAGAAAATCAGTATTGTTTTTCAGGATTATACAACCTCGGCGAACCCGCGTTTCCGTATACGGGATATTCTGGCGGAGGGACAGCGGGCAGCAGCACGTAAAAAGGGAATACGGAAGCTTTCAAGAGAGAAAATAAAAAAAGGTGCCGGAGAGCTGATGGAGATGGTGGGACTAAGTTCAGATTTTCTGGATCGATATCCCCATGAATTGTCCGGCGGTCAGCTCCAGCGAGTCTGCATTGCCCGGGCGGTAGCCTGCGAACCGGAGATAATTCTGTTCGATGAGGCGATTTCATCTTTGGATGCACATACGCAGGTGCAGGTTATGGATCTGCTTATAGATTTAAAGGAGAAACTGAATCTGACGTATGTATTTATTACGCATGATTTGACGTCGGTTACCTATCTGTGCGATGAGGTGCTGTTTTTATACCGCGGACATATCACAGAATGCCGTCCGGTCCGGGAGCTGGGAAAGACAACGGATGAATATGCGCGCAGGCTGCTGCAGGCGATCGTTTAGATGGAATTGAGTAAAAGGAGCAGAAAAGTTCTCAGAACAGGAAATAGAACATGAAAATATATGAAACGAAGGTGGAGGCAGGCACGAAGCAGTGGCTGAAAATTCCGGTGGATGAGGAATGCAGCCTGAAAGCGGCGGCTTTCTGTGGTTCAAGACCGGGAAAACGGTTGATTGTTACAGCGGGGGTACATGGCTGTGAGTACATAGGAATTCTGGCAGTTTCCCGTCTGATTCAGGAACTGGATCCGAGGCAGATGAAGGGAGAGGTTGTATTTCTTCCGATTGCTAATGAAGGTGGATTTTATAAGGAAATCAAGCAGCTGGTACCGGAGGATGGTGTCAATTTAAATCGGGCATTTCCGGGAACGGAAATGGGAAGCCGGTCAGCGAAGATAGCAGCAGCTGTGGAAACGTATCTGTATCCAGATGCGGACTTCCTCGTGGATCTCCATAGTGGAGATATTCACGAGATGGTAGTTCCGTTTGCCTTTTTTCCGGTGGCAGCAGGCGAGACGGTAGAAAAAAAGGCGGCTGCAGCGGCAAGAGCGATGTCTTTGTCGTGGAGAGTGGCATCAACGGCGAAAAATGGTCTGTACAGCTGGGCAGCGCAGAAAGGAATCCCGGCTCTTCTACTAGAACGGGGCGGACTGGGACGTTGGACAGAACGGGAGGTGGATGCATATCGGATAAACCTGTATGAACTGCTGGTTCATCTGGATATTTTGCCAGAAAGTATTCTGGAATCAGTCAAAGGAATGAATTTAAAAGATTCAGAAAGCTCCCCGGAATCAGAGGTACTTCCATCCGGGAAAATAGAGCAAAGGGAGATTCGGATCATGCGCTATCTGGAGGCACCGGGAAATGGATTCTGGTATCCGGCTATCCGGGAAGGAAGCTGCCTGAAAAAAGGAGATTTACTGGGAGAAATCCGGCGGCTTGACGGCAGCCTGATGTATCGTTATGAATCAGAGCTTGACGGCATGGTCTTTTACTATACCTTGTCACTGGGGGTAAGTGAGGGAGAACCGCTGGTAGCATATGGCGAATGCTAAGAAAAAAGCATCTTTGGATGAAAGGATCCAAAGGTGCTTTTTGCATAGGAAAAGACGGTCAATAAAAAAATATCTGTCAAAAAAAGGGGATTATATGGTATGATAAATAGCAGAAAATAGATTTTTGAGGATAAATATAGAAATAGAGGAATATATATGAGACGAATTAAGCTAGTGGTTTCCTATGACGGAACCGCCTACTGCGGGTGGCAGCTACAGCCCAACGGAGTCACGATCGAGGAAGTGTTAAACAAGGCGCTTTCTTCTCTTTTAAAAGAGGATATCCAGGTCATCGGGGCGAGCCGGACGGATTCGGGTGTCCATGCGATGGGAAATGTGGCAGTTTTCGATACCGAGAGCCGGATTCCGGGGGATAAGATCTGCTTTGCACTCAACCAGCGCCTGCCGGACGATGTGCGGATCCAGGCGTCGGAGGAGGTGCCGCTTACCTTCCATCCACGCAAGGCAAACTGCGTGAAAACGTATGAATACAAGATTTTGAACCGCAAGATCGATATGCCGCTGCAGCGCTTATACAGCCATTTCTGCTATTTCAATCTGGATTTAGAGAAAATGCAGAAGGCGGCATCCTATCTCATCGGCGAGCACGATTTCAAGAGTTTCTGTACGGTGCGGACGCAGGCGGAGGAGACGGTGCGGACGATCTACAGCCTGACCGTGACGAAGGCGGACGACCTGATTACGATTCGCATCAGCGGCAGCGGTTTCCTCTACAATATGGTCCGGATCATCGCCGGGACGCTGGTTAAGATCGGCATGGGAGTTTACCCGCCGGAGAAGATGGAGGAGATTCTGGAGGAGAAAAACCGGGCGGCAGCAGGTCCTACGATCCCAGCACGCGGGCTGACGCTCGTAAGCCTGGAGTATGAAAAAGAGCTGGCACCGTACCTGGAGGGCGAAAATAAGCACTGGCACTATGTGCTCGATCAGAGAAATGTCCCGGAGAAAGGGCTTGCATACCTCACGATCGAGCGCTGTGAGCCGGAAGAGCTTGACGGTGTGCTGCGCCGCGTGATCCATCAGGCATACCGAAACGGCGCGAAACGGGTGTTTGTGCGGGATACGTTTGGAGAAGAGGGGAGCATCTGCGGATATTACCGGCTGAGACGGCAGCCGGAGACGGAAGAAGGCTGGCTGGAAGCCGTCTACGAGGGTGAACATCGGTGAGCATGAGTAGAACATTTGATTATCTGGTCTGTTTCAGCGTCTATTCGCTGATTATCCTGATTATAGGAAAATCATCGTTCGGTGAGAGCGATTCGATAGGGAAATTTTTTATCGGAGAACGGAAATGCGGGTTCTGGCGGCTGTTTTCCACCTTCGTCGGGACCTGGGTGTCCGCTGCGACCATTCTGGGATACACGGGCAATGTTTTTGAAAATGGAACCTCCGTGATCGCTGTGACGGTTATCCCGTGGTTCATCGGCGCGGGGCTGCTGTATCTCATCAGCGGTCGTATCTATGACTGCGACATGCTCACGATCCCGCAGTTTATCGGGGAGCGCTACCATTCCCGCTTTCTGCGGACCTGCTGTGCGCTGCTGCTCTCGGGCGGTTACGTTTTTTATCTGGTGATCCAGATAAAGGGATTTGGAATTGCGGCGGCGACGCTTTTAAATATTGATTATAAAGTTGCAATTTTTTTGGTTTATCTGTTTATTCTGTATTCTACCTTTGGAGGATTCAATTCAGTTACCAAGACGGATGGCGGAAACCTTATCATGCTCACGATCAGTATAGTGGTTGTCTATTTTGTCGTGGTCGGAGGAATAGAGGGAAGCGGATTTTTGACAAACGCGGAGGTGTTTAGCCGAAATGCGGCGGGCAGCGGGACGGACAGTTTTGGAAATCTGATGAAAGATTACAGCCTTACCATGTACCTCACGATGTTTTTTGGCTGGGGTATGGGGCTGGCAGCGAACCCACAGTATCTGATCCGGATTGTGGCGGCAAAGAGCCGTGAGACGGCGCGGAAAGTCCTGATCTGTTCGCTGGTGTTCTTGACATTTTTTTATTTCTGCCTGACCCAGATCGGTCTGGGGCTTCGGATCCTGTTTCCTTATCTGTCCTATTACTTCGGATCAGACGATATTTTTGTCTACGCAATTAATTATTTGCTCCGATCGCGGTTCAGCGGATTTTTCTTAATCAGCGTGATCGGCGCGTGCATGTCGACGGCGAACTCGCAGCTGCTTCTGATTGGCTCGATGATGTCCTACGATGTGGCGGCGCAGTATGGAAAATGGAAGAAAACAGAGGACCGTATCCTGGGGCTGACGCAGCTCTTTATCTTTCTCGGCGGAACGCTGGCGCTTCTGCTCTCCTTAAATCCACCGTCCAACAGCCTGTTTTTCGGCGCGGATATCTGGGGATTGTTTTCAGCAATTCTGACGCCACTTCTCTACGGCACGCTTTATTATAAGCGGGCAACGAGGACGGGCGCATGGGCGGCATTTGTGACAGGGGTAACCGGGACGGTGCTGCTTCAGCCACGCGAGCTGCCGGTTTACTGGGGATTTCCGGTGACGCTGTGTTCGACCCTGGTTTTTGTCCTTGCCCCGGTGCTGGAGAGTATATGGAAAAAACGTGCTTGCTAAAGGCGGGCATTTGGAAACATGAAGCTGTCAGACAACAGCGAGAAGGAGGCGAAAACGAGCGATGAATAAATGGCTGAAACGTCTTTCAAATTGGTTTTTCCAGATTGAAAATGAGGTCATGATTCCCTTTGTTCTGGTGGGAATCCTTGTCATCGGAAGTTTCAGCGTGATTTCCTATTATAATGGCTACACGATGCAGAAAAACAGCGAGCTGGAGCTGGCGGATACGCTGTTTGAGGATGTAAACCGCGATCTGCATTTTCTGGAAAAGCGTCTGCCGGAGGAGGAGATCGCGGAAAAATACCGGAATTTTGAGCGCGGGCGGATTCGGATTCTGGATCGTGACGGTGAGGAGATCACGGCTGGAACCCGTTGGGAAAACACATCGGTACTGGCAGTCAGCAAGGGGGACAATCCATTTGGCTGGCGGCTGGAGTACCGGATGGATGAGAGAATATTCGGGGAACGCATCTTAGAGCAGCAGAGCTATCTGGTAGTCGGCGCGATCGCGTCGCTGATTCTCATCTGCCAGGCAAGCATTTTCATTTCCCACAGTATCACGCGCCCCATCCGCCGGATGAGCCATACCTGTAAGGAAATCGAGGAAAACAAGGGCAGTTATCAGAAATACCGTTTTGAGGCGGTCAGCCGCCACGACGAGATCGGACAGCTGGCGGTTACCTTTGAGGGGCTGCTCAAAAACATGGATAATTACACGAAAATGGAATATACCAGCCGGATGGCAGCGACGCTGGCGCATGAGATCAAGAACCCGATCGCGGGCATCCGCTCCGGCATTCAGCTTTTAAAGGGCAGGACGGTCAAGGACGGCGATAAAATGCTCTGTGACAGCATGATCCATGAGATCGACCGTGTCACGGCGCTGATCATGAACCTTCTGACTTTGTCAATCCGGCGTGAATCACCGAAAACGGAGATTTCTGTGACCGGTGTTTTAAAGGAGATCGGAATGATCTATGCGAAAGGACCGGACAGCCGCCGCGCATCGCTTTTTGTGGAGGCAGAAGAGGGACTGAGGGCGTGTCTCAATGAAAATGAGTTTCGCCAGATCATTCACAACCTGATCAGCAACAGCCTGAGGGCGCTGGTACCGGACCGCGAGGGACAGATTAAGCTTATGGCAGCCGCGCAGGAGAAAGAAGTGATTGTGACGGTGCGGGACAACGGAAAAGGCATGACGGAGGAAGAAGTCTCCAAGGCGCTGGAACCATTTTATACAAAGAGCATCAACGGAACCGGGCTTGGGCTCTCAATCGTGAGCCGCCTGGTGGAGTCAAATGGAGGAACGATGGAGATCGTGAGCAAGCCGGGGGTAGGGACAGACGTGGTTTTAAAATTTCCGGGGAAAATGGTATAGTGTGACCATTTAATGAGGTATTTCACGAATTTAGTATTTAGAGTATAATGTTATGAAACAGGGAGGAGGATGCACATGGATCGAATTTTGATTGTGGACGATGAATTTCTGATTCGCTATACACTGGAGGAAGGACTGAAAGACAGGGGATATGACGCCTATTCAGCCGCAACCGTCGAGGAAGGGCTGGAGTTTGTCAGGAAATATCATCCGGGTGTGCTCCTTCTCGACAATCTCCTCGAAAACAGTGTCGGGATGGATGAGATTGTCAATTTCAAAAATGCAGATGAGGAACTGCAGGTCATCATGATGACGGCGTACGGTTCCGTCTCCCAGGCGGTTGAGGCGACGAAGCGCGGTGCATATGATTATATTTTAAAGCCGTTTGATGTGGATGAGATCGATATGCTGATCAAGCGGTGTCTGGAGCAGAAGCGCAACCGGGATTCACTCGTCTTCCTGAAAGGCGATGTGCCGCAGTTTTTAGGTGTCAGTGAGGCAGCTGCCCGGATCCGGCACCTTATTCAGGTGCTTGGGGAAAATTTGTCGGTCAATGTACTCCTGCGCGGGGAGACGGGAACGGGCAAGGAAGTTGTGGCGCGGCAGATTCATGCGAACAGCGCCCGCAAGGATAACCTGATGGTACGCATTAACTGCGGTGCGATTCCGGAAAATCTGATGGAGAGCGAGCTCTTTGGCTACGAGCGCGGCGCGTTTGCGGGGGCGCTCAAGACGAAAAAGGGCTTGATTGAGCTGGCGGACGGCGGTACGGTCTTTTTGGACGAGATCGGCGAATTGCCGATGGCGATGCAGACGAAACTTCTGACCTTCCTGGATGACCGGAAATTTAAGCGGATCGGCGCGCTGGAGGACACGGCGGTCGATGTTCGGATCATTGCGGCGACGAATAGAAATCTCGAGGAGGCGATCAAGGCGGGGCAATTCCGGGAGGATCTGTTCTACCGGCTGAATGTCATGCAGATCGAGATTCCGCCGCTTCGTGACCGGCGCGAGGATATCCCGGTGCTCTGTGACTATTACCTTGACTATTATAATAAAGCCTTTGCCCGCAATATCGAAAAAGTGGATCCGGATTTCATGCGGGAGCTGCTCTTGTACGACTGGAAAGGCAATGTCAGGGAGCTTAAAAATATTTTTGAGCGTTGTTTTCTCTTCAGCCAGGGAAATATCCTGGAAAAACACGTGGAGCTGGCGCCGGTCGAGCGGGAGGCAAGGCCGGAGAGCGGGGACTGCATCTATCTGAAAGATTTGAAAAAAGGACCGATCGACCTCGAGCAGGAGGTCGCGGCGCTGGAGAAACGATATATGTCGGAGGCGTTGAAACTTTCCGGCAATAACCTGACGCGGGCGGCGGCACTGCTCGGCGTCACCCGGTTCTCAATGAAACGGAAGATGGAGCGGGAAGACGGGGAGAAGTAGAAAAAGCAGAAAAACTGTATCAGGAGGAAGGACGAAAATGGTTGTCTGGTAAACCGGGTGCAGGAATGAATGGTAAAAGAGTGCAAAAAATCACATCGTGCAAAAACGCACGCCTAAAACGTGCGTTTTTGCACGATTTTTGTATATAAATTAAATTATTTTAAAAAATATTAAAATTATGATTGAAAAATACATAAAAGTCAGATAAAATATCATTAGAAGCAAAAAAACAAGGGGAACATACAAAAAACATCTCATCTTAAAAATAGTTTCCGATGGTTGTTGAAAACAGACAGAAGAAACGCTAAGCCGCAAAAATGAGATGTGTGAGCTAAGAAAGGGAGGAATGAACCATGTTTTATGTCGATTTAAACAGTGATTTAGGTGAGAGCTTCGGTAACTATACGATTGGTATGGATGAAGAAATTCTTCAGTACGTGTCTTCCGCCAACGTAGCCTGTGGATGGCATGCAGGTGATCCGATGGTTATGGATAAGACCATCGCATTGGCAAAGAAATACGGAACCGCAGTAGGAGCACATCCGGGATTTCCGGATCTGATGGGCTTCGGTCGAAGAAACATGGTGGTAACTCCGGAAGAAGCGAAAGCATATCTGAAATACCAGCTCGGCGCATTGAGCGCATTTACTAAGAGCCAGGGCGTAAAAATCCAGCACGTAAAACCGCACGGTGCATTCTACAACATGGCAGCTGTTGATGAGAAGCTGGCGAGAGCGATGTGTGAAGCAGTCTATGAAGTAGATAAAGATATCATCTTCATGGGTCTGGCAGGATCCCAGATGATCAAGGCGGCTGAGGAGGTTGGTTTACAGGCAGCGAGCGAGGTGTTCGCAGACCGTGCATACAACGATGACGGAACCCTGGTTTCCAGAAAACTTCCGGGAGCAGTCATCAAAGATAAAGACCTGGCAATCAAACGTGTCGTAAGAATGGTAAAAGAAGGAAAAGTTGAGAGCATCAACGGAAACGACATTTCCATCAAGGCAGATTCCATCTGTGTACACGGAGACAACCCAAAAGCGCTGGAGTTCGTAAAGAACATTCGTGAGACCCTGGTAGCCGAGGGAGTGGAGATTAAAAATCTGTTCCGCTAATACATATGTAAGGAGAAGAGAAATATGGGAGAAAAGAAAAAAAGTAATGCGAACACGACAGCCCTGATTGGCGCCGCGTTCCTGATGGCAACGTCCGCGATCGGACCTGGTTTCCTGACGCAGACCGCAACCTTTACCGGTCAGTACGGCTCTATTTTCGCACTGGCAATCATCTGTACCATTCTTCTGGATGTTACAACCCAGTTAAATATCTGGTCCATCATCGGTGTGTCTGGTATGCGTGGACAAGATATCGCAAATAAAGTTGTTCCGGGACTCGGATATTTCATCGCGTTCCTTGTGTCTCTCGGCGGTCTGGTATTCAATATCGGTAACGTCGGCGGCGCCGCAACCGGTTTTAACATCGTATTCGGTTTTCCGCTGAAAGTCGGAACCGTTGTAGCCGGTGTCATCGGTATTCTGATCTTCTTATCCAAGGATGCGAAAAACTTCATGGATAAGCTGACCAAATACTTAGGAAGCATCATGATTGTTACCGTACTTTATGTAGCATTCCGTTCAAAACCTCCGGTTGTTGAGGCAATCGGCAGTGTTGGACATCTGAACGAATTCCCGAACCTGGTATTCCCGATTATTACCTTGCTTGGCGGAAGCTGCGGCGGTTACATCACATTCTCCGGTGCACATCGTCTTCTGGATGCAGGTTTCTCCGGAACCAAGGATCTTCCGCATGTTCGCCGCTCCGTATTAATGGGCATCAGCGTATCGGGAGTTATGAGAATTTTACTGTTCCTCGCAGTTTTAGGCGTTGTTACAGCAACTCCGGAAGTAGTTGGAAGCGAAGCATGGGTAGCAAGCCCGCCAGCAGCAGCTTTTAAGGCAGGCGCAGGCATCATCGGTTATAAGATCTTCGGTCTGGTTATCCTGTTTGCAGCTATCACCTCCATCATCGGTGCAGCGTATACATCTGTATCCTTCTTAAAGACCCTGCATCCGTTCATCATGGAGAATGAGAAATGGTTCGTTATCGGCTTCATCGCTGTATCGACCGTTATCATGACATTACTTGGACAGCCGGCAACTCTTCTGGTTCTGGCAGGTTCCGTAAACGGACTGATTCTTCCGATTACACTGCTTGTCATTCTTCTGGCAAGCCGCAGGAAAGATATCGTCGGTGAAAATTACAAACATCCGACCGTACTCATCGTACTTGGTGTATGCGTTGTCCTTCTGACTGGTTACTCAGGAATCAAGGCTCTGCCGAAGATTCTTACCATCTTTGGTTAATGAATGAAAAAACGCGAAAAATGTGGTAAAATAATAAAAAACGATTAAACGGACAGGCGCCCGGCGGACTGGCTGGATGAGCACGCAGATGGCTGGCTTATGGTAGCAGGTCTGCCGGGCGTTTCCCTGTAACTGGCTTGTTGGGTCGGAAGCAGTTTTTAGGTTTTTCGAAGAAAAGCAGAACAGGCAGGCGGGGGCTTCGTTTATCTGACAGGAGGTATATATGAGCGAGGTAAGATACCTTGTAGCGGGCGACAGCGCTGTGTGCGTTGAGTTTGGCAATGAAATCAGCCCGGAGATCAACAAGAAAATCCGCGCATTCAAGATTGCGGTTGAAAAAAGTGATATACCGGGAATTGTGGAGACGGTTCCGACATACCGCTCCTTATTAGTACATTATCATCCGGAAGTGATCGGATTCAAGGCACTCACAGAAGAATTTGATAAATTGATGGGTTCCTTATCCAGCATTCCGATCCCGCCGCCAACCGTTATCGAAATTCCGGTTTTCTACGGCGGAGAGATGGGTCCGGATATTGAAAATGTAGCGGAGCACAATCACAAGACCGTGGAAGAGGTTATCAAGATTCATACATCTGAAGAATATCTAATCTACATGATTGGATTTATCGCTGGATTCCCATATCTGGGCGGTATGAGCAAAGAGATCGCAACCCCGCGTCTGAAGAGCCCGAGAGTGAAGATTGAGGGCGGATCCGTCGGTATCGCCGGTGAGCAGACCGGTATCTACCCGGTAGCATCTCCGGGCGGCTGGCAGTTAATTGGACGGACTCCGTTAAAACTCTATGATGCAGACCGCGAGAAGCCAGTGCTTCTGGAAGCGGGACAGTATATCAAGTTTGCTGCAGTAACCGAGGAAGAGTATAAAAAGATAGAAAAAGAAGTCGAAGACGGAACCTACAAATACGTTGTGTACGATAAGGAGGTATAAAGATGGGCATTAAGTTTGCAAGCGGCGGATTCCTCACAACCGTACAGGACATGGGACGCATCGGCTATCAGGAGTCCGGTATGTCTGTATCAGGCGTTATGGATCAGCGTTCCGCAGCGATCGCGAATATTTTAGTGGGAAATGATGAAAACGAGGCGGTTCTGGAAGTAACCCTGATGGGACCGATGATGGAATTTACAGAAGACAATATTATCGCAGTAACCGGCGGCAATCTGGTTCCGAAGGTAAATGGAAAAGATCTTCCGATGTATCAGGCAGTTTTAGTACATAAGGGCGATTCCATGAACTTTGCCGGTATGACAAGTGGAAGCCGCGCGTACATTTCAGTGGCAGGCGGGCTGGATATCCCGGTACAGATGGGCAGCAAATCCACTAACTTAAAGCTGAAAGTAGGCGGTTATCAGGGAAGAAAGATCGGCGGCGGAGACGAGATTGGTTTTGCTGCTCCGAAGACGACCCTTCCAAATATGAGAAAGAGAAAAGTGACGCCGGAGGACTTCTCCCAGACTGAGAAAACCATCCGCGTTGTCATGGGACCGCAGGATGACTGCTTTACCGAGAAAGGTGTAGAGACGTTCTTAAGCAGCACATATGCATTTACGAATGAGTCCGACCGTATGGGCTGCCGTCTCGAGGGCGAGGTCATCGAGCATAAAAATGGCGGCGATATTATCACAGACGGTATCGCCTTTGGTGCGATTCAGGTGCCGTCCCACGGACAACCGATTATCATGATGGCGGATCATCAGACCACCGGCGGTTATACGAAGATTGCTGGCGTTATCTCTGTGGACCTTCCGCTGGTTGCACAGTCCAGACCGGGTTATAAAGTACATTTCCAGAAAGTAACGGTTGAGGAAGCACAGAAGCTCTACATTGAGCAGGTGGAAAAACTCAAGGCACTCAAAGAAGAACTGGCAAAAGTACCGGAACCGTGCGGAGAACTCGATGCAGTGATTCAGGTAGTGGTTGGATGTGAATCGAAGAAATACTGGAATCCGATTGGAACCTACCGGGTTGTGATCGATGGAACTGAATATATGGTTGAATTAGAGGAAGAGACTGAAAGATTCAGATAAACCTCAGATTCATTGAAAGATATGGAGGGAACGTATATGGCAGATTATAGCAAAATGACACCACCGGAAGTATGGAAACTGATTCGGACTGGCGAGATTACCCGCCCGACGGCTGGCATGTGTGCCGGATATGCACAGGCAAATCTGGTTATCCTGCCGAAGAAGTACGCGGATGATTTTAAAGAATTTGCAAGAAAGAACCCGAAACCGTGCCCAATCCTGGAAGTCGTAGAGGGCACACCGGATATCCACGATATGGGCGAAGGCGCGAGCATCGTGACGGACATCCCGAAATATTTCATTTACCGCGACGGCGTGAAAGTCGATGAGGTGACAGATGTTTCTTCTTATTGGAAAGAAGATTCGGTTGCATTCCTGATTGGCTGCAGCTTCTCCTTTGAGGAGGCGCTTATGAAAGCCGGCATTGAAGTGCGCCATATCGCGCAGGGCTGCAATGTTTCCATGTACAAGACCAACATCCAGTGCGAGAGCGCCGGCGTGTTCAAGGGACCGATGGTTGTCAGCATGCGTCCGATGACACCGGAAAACGCACAGAAAGCCAAAGAGATCACAGACCGTTATCCAAACGTACACGGCGGTCCGGTCCAGATCGGCGATCCGGCAGCGATCGGTATCAAGGATATTTCCAAACCAGACTATGGAGATCCGGTCGAGATCCGCGAGGGTGAGATCCCGGTATTCTGGGCTTGCGGCGTTACCCCGCAGGCAGCGATTGAAAATGCAAAACTTCCGTTAGTCATTACTCACGCGCCGGGACATATGTTCATTACCAATGTCCTGAATACGGAGCTGAATGATTATCTGGAAGCGAAGAAGCAGAAATAGGCAGAATCGGTTCTTCCATTGCAGGAACGGTTTTATCGAAAAATAAGGTTTGACGGAGATTTCCCAGTCTCCTTCAAATAAATTCTCTTGAGAAAAGAGAAAAAGTTCATTACCAACCTAAAAAGCGGCGAAAAAGGAAGATGGAATCTGAGAGGAGGAAGTCTTCCTTTTTCATGTGTATCTCATGCGTATATCATACGCTTGGGATGAAACGCACTTACCTTGTAAATTCCTTGAGAAAATCGTTGAAAAAACCTTGTATTTTCAAGGAAAAACCGCTTGACACGTCCGGAAGCGTGTAATATAATAAGTCAGTATGACATGAGTCAGGAAGATGTCAGCACCAAAGCCCCGGAGCAGGCATTTCATGATATAGTTAATCTCAATTATATGAAGTAAAACAGGAGGTCAACCAATGAAGAGTTTTATGGCTAGTCCAGCAACAATCGAAAGAAAATGGTATGTAGTTGACGCTACAGGATATACATTAGGTCGTCTTGCATCTGAGGTAGCAAAGGTATTAAGAGGCAAGAACAAACCGATCTTCACACCGCACATGGATTGCGGCGATTATGTAATCGTAGTAAACGCAGAGAAGATCAAAGTAACCGGTAAGAAGATGGATCAGAAAATCTACTACAATCACTCTGATTATGTAGGTGGCATGAGAGAGACAACCCTTCGTGAAATGATGGCTAAGAAGCCGGAGAAGGTTATCGAGTTAGCAGTTAAAGGTATGCTTCCAAAGGGACCTTTAGGAAGAAGCATGATTACAAAACTTCATGTATACGCAGGTCCGGAGCACGAGCAGGCAGCTCAGAAGCCGGAAGTTTTAGAAATCAAGTTTTAATTAAAGGCACTGGAAGGAGGAAACTATAATGGCTAACAAATTTTACGGAACAGGCAGAAGAAAAAAATCTATCGCTAGAGTATACCTTGTACCGGGAACCGGCAAGATTACTATCAATAAAAGAGACATCGACGAGTACTTTGGTCTTGAGACCCTGAAAGTGGTTGTTCGTCAGCCGCTCGTAGCAACCGAGACAGTTGATAAGTTCGATGTACTTGTAAACGTACGTGGCGGCGGCTTCACAGGTCAGGCTGGCGCTGTAAGACACGGCATCTCCCGTGCACTTCTTCAGGCAGACGCTGATTACCGTCCGGTACTGAAGAAAGCTGGCTTCTTAACTCGTGACCCGAGAATGAAAGAGCGTAAGAAGTACGGTCTCAAAGCAGCTCGTCGCGCTCCGCAGTTCAGCAAGCGATAATCTACAGCTTAATAATGCTAAAAAAGCCCGGAAATACGCCATTTTCCGGGCTTTTTCTATGCCTGAAATCACCTGATTCCGATGGTGAAATTTGAGGAAATTTGACTTCAAATTAGCCCATTTTGATGGGTTTACCATGGGTTTACGGTCTATTTTTGAGCCTAATGGGTGGGAAAATGGGTTTACAGAAGGCCATTTTGGAGGGGAAATTCGCCCCATATCCTTGACAGATTTTCGGGAAAAATCCGGCTGAAACGGAATGAAAAATGGTGTCGGATTCGTTTGGCGAGTTCTGACGAAATCTGCAAAAAAATAATATCAGGTATCCTGTTACATAGAGCCTTGGCTCATTCTTTGAAAACGAGAATGGGTCGAGGCTTTATTTTTTTCGCCCGAAATCCGGCGAGACAAATTTGAGTAGGAGGTAACAGGTATGACGGATTTCAATCAGAAGACCCATGACACCGATGTGGGCAGTCATGGCAGACAGTCGAGGCAGATGATGGAGGTGTTTGAGAACCAGGAGTTTGGTTCGATCCGGTTGTTACAGGAGGCAGGCAAGACCTTCTTCTGTGCAAGCGACGTGGCGAAAGCGTTGGGATATGTGAATCCCTACGCCGCAGTGAAACGCCATTGTAGAGGCCCCCTAACGAAACGCGAGGGGGTCGTTCAGAAGGTGAATCAGTATGGAGATGCTGGAGAGCAGGTCGTTGAAATCTCCTTTATCACGGAAGGTGATGTTTACCGGCTGATCGTTCACAGCAAGCTGCCATCGGCAGAACGGTTTGAACACTGGGTGTTTGATGAAGTTCTCCCGTCCATCCGAAAGCATGGTGTGTATATGAGCGATTCTATTTTGGATCAGGTGATTTAGCATCCGGAGGTCATCTACACTCTGGCGCAGGAGCTTGTGGCCGAGAGAGAGCAGCTTGAGGGTATCCGCAAACAGCTGGATGCGGCGCAGCCCAAGGCAAACTACTTCGACACCTTTGTAAATTCTGAGGATTGCACCTGTATCCGGAATTTCTGTAAGGAAATCGGAATCCCGGAGAAGACGGCAGTGGCTCTCTTACTGGATCACCGCTATCTGTACCGTAGTCCAAGCGGCTGGCTGATGCCTTTTGCAGACAAATCTGCAAGGGGCTATTTTATTGTCCGGGATTGCTACGGCAGAAGTGGAAAGCTGGTGCAGCAGACGAGAGTGACCTGCAAGGGAAAGAATCATCTCTTCAAGTTGTTTAAGAAATGGGGTGTGATCGAATGACGCTTTTTACTGAGGGACGCCTTCAGGCGTTTGAACGCATGATGCAGGATACCGGTAAATACCATCGTCGGGAGGACAGCGAAGATCGTCCGCGCAAATGTTCGAAGAAAAAAGAGGAGCCTGCGAAAAAGGATGGTGAGCACCATGCCGATATTCAGGGTTGAGAAAAACAGCAATTACACAACGATGTGCAATTACCACCTGCGGGATCAGGGCCTCAGCCTGAAAGGGAAAGGACTTCTCTCTATGCTGCTCAGTTTGCCGGACACATGGAATTATTCGGTACGGGGATTATCTTCGATTACACCGGACGGCGTAGATGGAGTGCTTACAGCTCTGAAAGAGCTAGAGCGTCTTGGGTATCTGGAAAGGAACCAGCAGCGTGAGAGCAACGGTCGGATGGGCAGAGCGGAGTATGTGATCTATGAGATGCCAAGGAAAAAGCCGTGTTCGGAATCACCGTGTACGGAAAAGCCGTATACGGTAAATCCGGATACGGACACACCGGTTACGGAAAATCCCGCGCAATTAAGTACTAATAGAACAAGTACTGAAACAATCAATAAAAGAGAGAAGAAGGAAATCCAGCACCGGTATGGCTCATACGAAAATGTCCTTCTCTCTGACACGGAATACGGCAAGCTCCGGCAGGAGTTCCCAGGAGATTATCAGATGCGGGTGGAACGGCTCTCTGAGTATCCGCTTTGAGCTTTCTTTTATGAATATGGCTACGGATGCCTCGAATTTTGAGAAGATGGTGCGCATCCCGTACCAGAAGGATCATTTCAATCCGGTGCGCACGGAGTACAGCACCATGCTGCGCCGCCAGCTTGCCCAGGGCAACAACGGCCTGACCAAGACGAAGTACCTGACGTTTGGCATTGAAGCAGAATCCATGAAACAGGCAAAGCCGAGGCTCAATCACATTGAGAGCGACCTGATGAACAACTTCAGTCGGTCATTTTTTGCGGACAGTTCATACATGCTATCCTTTTCTGTTCTCTGCTCCTGCGTTTGCTCTCGTTTGATTTCTCCCTCCGTATCTTCTTGGCACAAGCAGGACAATACCTTGATGCACCAGAGCCCGGGACATATTCAACGCCGCACACCGTACAATTTTTAGCGGGCATTGCTGCCCACCGTTTTGTAGGTATGATATGTAATTCATCGACAAAGCCGATGAATTTATAGTAAATCTTGATTTCCTGCTTCACTGTTCCGTCTGCCATCTTCTCACGCTCCGAAACAAGTATCTTGTCTATGAGTGCGTTTATAACTGTTGCATCCAGTTCTTTTAAGCCTTGATAATTTCGGATAAGGGCGAGGAAGTCACGGATTCCCCGTGATTTCTCGTAGCTTTCATTAAGAGTTTCCGTCACCTCTTTCAGCCTTGCTTCAATTTCAAGCTGCTCTTTCTGGTATTTCCCCGACATCATCTCAAAATTCCGCTCGGTAATACGCTCCATGACCTTATCCTCGTAGAGAGAGGAAAACAGCCTGTCCAGTTCCGCAAGGCGTTTGTTCAGCTTCTTACGTTCTTTCTCTAATGCTTTCGCCCTGCTCTGGTCTGTTTCCGTGAGCCGCTTTTCTATGGCCCTGACCGCCTTTTCATCATTCACTGCCATATCCGCAAAACAGTTGATGTCGGCAAGAACGGCATTGAATAAATCCCTTGCTTCTATATTGTGGGCACTACACTCGCTTCTTCCGTTTCTTGCATAATTATTACATGAATACTGTACACAGTCGATAATCTCTGGGCGTTTCCTCCTGTGTACGTTCATTGCCCGCAGAGCACATCCGCAGTCCACACACTTGATAACGCCTGCAAAAATATTTACAAATCCTCCCTTGTTCTGTGGAAGCCTACGACTTGTAATAAGCTGTTGGACAATATCAAATTCCTCCTGCGTGACTATTCCCTCATGGGTATTGGGTATCACTTCCCATTCTTCGGGCAGCTTAGAGGGGCGTTTCTTGCTTTTCATATTGGCGGCAATCCGTTTGTAGCCTACAAGATTTCCCGCATATATCGGGCTTCTTAAAATGCTCCTCACGCTGTTCCCACTCCAAATATAGCGTTTGTCCTCGTTCCCCTCAAAATGACGTTCAAAGCCTGTTTCGCCACGCTCCGCCGCATAAGCGGCAGGGCGTAGGATATGCTGTTTATTAAGATGTCTGCAAATTTTGGCAACTCCATTCCCTTTTAATGCAAGGTCGAATATCTCTTTTACAACATGTGCCACTTTATCATCTATCAGCAGATGGTTGTGGTCGGCAGGGTCTTTGATATAGCCATAAGGGGCGGTAGTTCCCATGAATTTCCCCTGTTGAAACCTCGCCCGATATGCCGATTTTATCTTAACAGATATGTCAGCGGCATACATTTCGTTTAAAATGTTGCGGAAAGGCGTGATGTCCATAGCAGATTTATTCAAGGTATCTACGCCGTCATTGACCGCTATATACCTCACGTTATGCTCTGGGAAGAAAACTTCCAGATATAACCCACAATCAAGATAGTTTCTCCCCAGACGGGATAAATCTTTCGTAATCACGCAGTTTATCAGACCGCTTTCAATGTCTTTTATCATATTCTGGAAACTTGGTCTTTGGAAATTTGTACCAGAATAACCATCGTCCACATACGTTTTTGCTATGTGCCATCCCTGCTTTTTCACATAATCCGTGAGGATGGATTTCTGTGTCGCAATGCTCGCACTCTCGTTATCCGTACCATCGTCTTTAGATAAGCGGCAATAAATGCCGACTAAATAGATTTTCTTTTCTTCTTTGATTCCTGCCATACTGTAAAACCTCCGTATCTGTCCTATCTGTTTTCATGTCCCATTGCGTACATTCTAAGCGGACAGCCCCTCATTGTCGAAGGTGTCGCCCTCGGCAATCTTCTTCCGAATATCCTCGGAGATAATCGGGACAAACGCTTCTGTAACGGTCTGTGTGCCGACATATTCACGGCTGATTATCATCTGCACTGGTGCTTTTGGCACGATACGCTTTCTCTTTTTATCTGCTTTCTTATCCTCGCCCATACTTAAATCTTCCTTTCCAGACAGGGCAGGGAAGAGTTTGGAAATGTCCCCGCCCTGCCAATCAGATACCATTAATCCTCGCTGTTTAATTCTTTCTGTAATGCTTTAAGGAGTGCCGCCGCTTCATCAGCGTTCAGCGTGATTCCCTTGCCGCACTTTTCACGGTTCGGGGAAAAGCTGCGGATGTCATACTTCGGCTCTTTCCCATTCCATGAAATGAGATTGATTTCCTTTGTGTAGCCACTGTCGCCCGTAGACAATACTGCGATTTCCTTTACGATTTCATACTGGATTTCTCTCATTCTCCATACCTCAACTCTCTGTATTTACTTCCCGAAAAAAGAAGATTAGCGGCTGTCACGGTTGCGTTTCCTCTGCAACTCACGCTCCAAAAGTTTGATGATGGTTTCCTCCATCTGCTTCGGCGTTGTGTTCTTCGGAAAGTATTTTTTCAGCTTGCTTGTGTTGATTTTCAAGGTTTCTTTCTGGTTGCCCTTTTCCTCCGTCATAATCGCAAATATCGTATCCATGTCAAGCCGCCCGCTCTGGCTTAACTGTTTCATCCGCTGTGCCTGTGAGAGTGAGGGCGTTGCTTCTTCGCTCTCCATCGTGGCAAAGAGGTTTTCCTGCTCGTCTTTCTTCAAGAAGGACAGTTCCACCGCAGGCGTGAGGGCGATTTTCCCCTCGTCCACCATCTGCAAAATCGGCGGTATCAGTTCCGTCAGGCGGATAAAACGCTGCACGGTCATCCTGCCCACGCCGAAGCCCTGTGCCACCTTGTCGTCCGTCCGCAACTTCGTCACAACTTGTGACGAGGTTAAGTCTGTGCGGAAACCCTGCCGCTTCATGGCTTCGGATTTCATCTTGTAAGCAAACGCCCGCTCCGATGGCAGGATATTCTCACGCTGCAAATTGCTGTCTACAAGGGTGATGATGGCTCGGTCACGGTCTAAGGGCAGGACAAACGCAGGCACGGTATTTATCCCTGCAAGTTCAGAAGCACGGACACGCCGCTGTCCTGCAATCACTTCATAACCGTCCCCGTCCTCTTTCGGGCGTGTGATTATCGGCGTGACAATGCCAAATTCCTTGATGCTTTCCGCTAACTCTGACAGTGTTTCATCTTCTGCCACATGAAACGGATTGTCGGGGAACGGGTACAAGTCTTTGGTCTTTAACACCTTAAAATCCTGTTTCTTCATTCACATATCTACCTTTCTTTCGCTCTGCTTCTATGATTTTTCTGCAATTCTTCCAACACTTCGGGCGGTATTTTTGACAGCAGCCGCCCCATCTGCTCGTTGGTTCTCTGCAATTCAAATATCTTCTGATTCGCTTTCTGCACCTTTAGTTCCTGCTCGTACTTTTCATCACGCATACGCCCCGCATAGTCTGATTCCTGCCCAATTCTCTCTTTCAAACTGTCGATATACGCCTGCTGTTTCCCGATTTCCTTAGAGAATTTCTCCACGTCTGGCAGCCATGCAGAGAGTAAATCTAACGCTTTATCCCTTTTCTTCCCTGCGTTAAAGGCGTTGATGTCGGATAGGGCAGACACGATTTCTTCATACTGTTTATCAAGCCTGCCGCCTAATTTATAGAGCCATGTGGGGACGTGTTTCCGCTTGGTTTCCATTGAGGACTGCCCCCGTTCAAGCTGATTCCACCGTGAGGACATCCGCTCATGGTAGGCGGTCTGCCACTCGGATAATGATTTCTGGTTGCCTAAGATAGCTTTCGCTGACAGCTTATTGTCTGGCGTAATCGGCACAAAGCAGAGGTGCATATGGGGCGTTCTCTCGTCCATATGGACGACAGCGGAGAGGATATTCTGCTTTCCAACACGCTCCGAAATGAAGTCAAGAGCCGTCTGGAAATACGCTTTTTGTTCTTCGGGCGGTAACTGGTTCATAAATTCTGGTGAAGCTGTGATGAGCGTTTCCACCATCATCACGCTGTCTTTCCTTGTCCTGCACCCCGCTTCGGCTACCATGCGGTTAATCTCTTTCTTGTAGGTGTACTTTGGTGGTGCTATGAGATGGTAATTGTTTTTAGAGCGTTCCATATCTATATCTGGGTTGCTTTTGTAGGCTTCTTTCTTCCGCTCGTTGTGGCGTTCACAAGCCGCAACGCCGCCCGCTTTTCGTTTCTGGAAACGCAGGATTGCATAAGGCATAGGCGGATTCCTCCTTTCTTTCGGCGGGTGACCGTCCTTTGGGGTGACAGCGGTGACGGTGGTGACAGCAGTTTTGGGATACCCCCTGCCGACTGCCGCAACTGTCACCCTCACCCCCTGCATGACGGTCATGTCGATGATGACGGTGTTTTTGGGATACCCCCCTCGCAAGAGCCGTCACCGTCATGCCGCCATTCTTTTATCCGAAGCCGTAAGGCGTAGGATAGCAGGGCACAGCCCTGCCTTAAGGGAGTCCAGAGGGAACGTCTGGCACACGACTTTGCAGGGCAAAGTGTAGTGTGTTACACCCTGTAAACGCAGTCGGAAAAATCGGAATGATTTTTCTGACCGCAGGGGTGGTTTTACACGACCGAAAAGGGCGAGTAAATCTCACGCCTGCATTTTGCGTTTACGGGGTGTTCTCCCGTAGGGATGACAGCGGCAGGGTATCCTAAAATCACTGTCACCACCGTCACTGCTGTCACCCGCAGGGCAGAGCCGCCAGCTTTACATGGCTTTAAGCGTCAATGACAGTAACAGGGGGGTATCCTAATATCGCTGTCACCACCATCACCGCTGTCACCCGCCCTCCTTGCAAGGGCAATCCGCCTGCCGTCTTTCCTGCGGCTGTACTGGTAGCAGATACGGTTCTCGCTTAAAAATGTGGTGCGGTATTCATTCAGCCATTTCGTAATCACCGTGGGTATGGTTTCCGTTTCCCCCATAGCGGCTAACAGTTCCGTTGCCGTGCCTATCCATTCTTCCTTATCCCTCATAAAATCCACCAACCGAAAAAGGACATCTGGTATCGTTTCTTTCGCAAGCTGCTCCTGCGTTTTCCGCTCCACAAGCTCCCAACGGCAATCACGGAAACGCAGCGTGTATTCCTGATAAGGCGTGTCCCTGCCCGTCACATACAGCTTGGCGGTGTCAGACGCACGTTTCTCCTTTTCCAGAACAAAGGTAGCGTCCGCACTCCCCGTTAATCCTGTCGTCCCAGACACCTTGTTGAACACGTCGCTGTCATTCTGCTTTCGGATGTGGTGTACGACAATGACCGCCAGAGAGTGCCTGTCGGCAAAGTCTTTGATGAGGGAGATGTCCCCATAGTCGCTTGCATAGGCATTGTCTTTTGAAGCTGTACGGACTTTCTGCAAGGTATCAATGACAATGAGCCTGCTGTCTGGGTAATCTTTCAGATAATCTTCAAGCTGCACGATAAGACCGTCTGACAGCTTGCAGCTTGCCACGGCAAAGTGGAGCCGCCCGCTTGCTTCGTCCGTCAAACGAAATAACCTGTCCTGTATGCGGCAGAACGTGTCCTCAAGGCAGAGGTAAAGCACATCGCCCTCCATTGTCGGCATATCCCATAAAGGGATTCCCTGCGACACGCATAAGCATAGCTTCAGCATGAGCCAGCTTTTGCCTATCTTCTGTGAGCCGCAGAACAGCGATAAGCCTGTCGGGATAAGGCTGTCCACCACAAAGGATGGTTTCTCAAGCGGTTCATAAAGGAGCGTTTCGGCGTTGACTGTCTGTAACTTCTGCATGGCTTTCCTCCTTTCGGGCGGTGTCTTTGTTTTCGTTGCACATAGGCGTTGACCTCCTTAAAAATAGATTTACTCCCACGGAAAAAAGTGAGAGTATGTAATGCCGCCAATCCCACACAAATAAAAAACAGATTTCTTTTTCGGGCGGTGTCGGTCACGGTTGGAGATATTTCTTCAATTTCCGCCTTTACTTTCTCCTTTGCAATCGCAACAGATTTCTGTATTGCCGAAGCGGTGCAATGCTCCATAGCGGCGATTTGGTAAAAATTGAACTCATACTCGTAGTAGAGCAGGAAACGCCGCCTTTGTATCTCTGGAAGGCTCCCAACCGCCTTATAGAGCGTTTCATTCCGTTCTTCCTCAACCATGCGTTCATCAAGGCTCTTAGGCACACGCAACGCCCGTCTGTAAAGGGTTTCGTCCCATACCTCGTTAAACTCCCTGTGCCGCTCGTCCCATTAGAAAAGATTCCTGTTCCTGCGCTCCATCTGCCGAAACTCCATAAAGAACTGTTCCGACACTTCCAACTCGTGGGATTTGCCCTGCCCGTCCTTAAAGCTGATAAAATACCTTGTGCCGCTTTCCGTGGATTCCTCCCGAAGCGTGTATGCCTTAACCCTGTATGCCATCCTGTTGTCCTCCTGCAAAAAATGAGTGAGGGGATTTCCATCCCTCACCCAGTAGCCCGCAGGATGGCAGGCTGTTTTAGAAGCTATAAAATTTTCCGCAGCTTCTTCCGCAGATGGTCTAACCTCGCATAGATGGCACCAGTCGTCAAATGCACAAGCGGGGCAATCTCCTTTGTGGAATACCCCTGCATTTTCAGCAGGACGATTTTCAAGGTACGCCCGTCCACCGTGACTAATACTTGATAGAGATTTTCGCTCTCAATCTCTTCCAGTAACTCCGCAACCGTACCCACTTCCGCCTGCCGCTCCCTGCCTGCCATGTCCTCAAGATATTCCGCAACGTCATTCGTCCATCGGTAAAACCGCCTGTTGGAATTGAAGTCTGCCCTGTCCGCCATGCGTATCTGCTCAATGGTCGCTTCATCAACGCCGCACTCACGCAGCAGCTTTTCCTCCGCTTCTTTCCAGATACGCCATTTCCTGTCCTCCCGTCCGTGGTTGTATGCCATTCTTACTTCCTCCAATCAGAATTGATTGAGAGGGCAGAGAAAAGCCCCCTCATCTTCCCAAAGGAAAAAACAAGGGGGCTGAACGCCTTAAATTTTAATTTTCTATTATCTTTCTTAGTTTTATTAGGATTCTGGCTTTGCGTTTGTTTACAACGCTCTGGGTTATGCCCAACCTCGCCCCGACTTCACGCTCGGAAAGTCCGTCAAAAAAGATTGCCTGTATCAGCTCCTGTTCACTATCCGACAGCAAAGGCAGGGCGGCTTTCAGCCTGTCCACCATGACCGCATTGACAACGGTTTCTGCAATGTCCACCGCTTCATCAGTGATAAAGTCCAGAGGATTCCCCTCGCTGTCCGTAAATCCGTCGAGAGATAGCAGTCTATTCTTTGTATCTAATTTTTGCAGATAACGCCACCGTTCCTTGTCACGGTAGAAGTCTGTGTATTGCTCCCTCACGACTTCAAGCAGACAGCCTTGAATGGGGATAAACAGCTTGTCCATATAGGTCTGGTCGGATTCCCTGCAACGGCAGAACTCCGTGTAGGATAATTCCACATAGCCGCCACTTTCTCTGATATATACCTTTCTTGGTGCATATTTCACCATAAATACCTCCCATCTGAATTTTTGAAATGTAAAAAATCCAGATGGAGAGGCGGAGAACGACACCGCATATCAGAAACAGCCCTACGGCACTTTCCAACAAAAATCGACAAAAGAAAAACCGCAAAGGCTCTGTGACCTTTACGGTTATAGGAAATAGTAATTCTATTGTATGGAGATTGTACTTCTACTTTCAAGGTGAGAAGTACCGTTGCACTGGCAGAAATTTTTTAACTGGTTTCCTGCCGTTCTCTGATATGCTATGTATTGATAAATTTTGCTTCGTATGAGCAGATAGATAACTGCCCGAAAAAAGGACATAAAAAAATCCCTCCAAATTTAAAAACAAATTCAGAGGGTAATTTAGGGTATAACAAAATAACCCACCCGAATATCGTTTTTTTTATTTGGTGAGTTTGTTCTTTCAAATACGAAACAAAAAGAGCCGATGATTCGTGAATTGTTCCACAATTTCATCGGCTCTGCGTCTTAAGCGTCTGGCTCTTTGATGACAGTTATCTTCAAGTTGTCAACTTTAATCAATCTTTCTTGTCTGCATTTTGGACAATAAAGGGGATAATTCTCCAAAACAGTGTCCTTCCTAATTTTATTACGGGTTTTGCTCCCACAAACAGGACACAATATCCATTCGCATTTCATCATAATTAGTCTCTAATCCTTTCAAATCTCATTTTATATGACTTTTGCAAGCTGTTAAGCTAACTTGTGGAACATATGCCGAACCTTATCTATACGGCTATTCGGGCGGCGGGGTTGGCAAATAAATTTACCAATAGCTGGCTGGTATCCTTTTAACTCTGTCAAGCAGACTCCCTGCCCATTTGTGAAATAAGTTAAATCGTTCCTGTATTCTTGAATACATCTAGCAGGGATTTCTCCTTTCAGAATGACCTCGTCATTCTTTATCTGAGTACTTACAATATCTGCACAATACCTTGGAGCATCATGATACGCCCGTGAGAGATATTCCTGCGGTGCATAAATTTCAAAGTGGAGATATGGCTCTAATAGTTCTGTCCCTGCTTTTTTTAAAGCCTGCTCCAATACGATAGGGGAAAGCAGCCGAAAGTCTGCGGGGGTACTTACAGGACTATAATACAATCCATATTCAAAACAGATTTTACAGTCTGTCACTTTCCATCCATACAGCCCCTGCTCGCAGCCATAAAGAACCCCCTCCATAACCGCATTTTGGAACGATTGATTTAAATATCCAAGTGAAACTCTGCTTTCATACTGCACTCCGCTTCCAATAGGGAGCGGCTCTATGGACAACCCGACAGAAGCCCAGAAAGGATTTGGCGGGACTTCTATGTGGATGGTATATTCTGCTTTTCTAAGCGGTCTTTCCATATATATAACAGTAGGCTCTTTTATTTCTGCCTCCACATGATATTTTTCCTCAAGGATGGCACAAATGACTTCCATCTGCACATTCCCCAAAAAAGAAAGTATAATCTCATGCGTTGTAGTATCCACATAATATTTTAAAAGAGGGTCGCCATCTGAAATTTCTGTAAGTGCCCCAAGCAATATTTCCCGCTGTTCAGATTTCTTTACTGCAATCGTTGTTTGGAGCATAGGGAGAGGATTTTCAATAAATTTTCTCTGCGGCAACAGTATTTCGTTCCCCAAAATACTGTTTAGCTGCAAAACATCATTTGGTAAAATTACAATATCACCAGAGCAGGCTGTATCGGATGAATATAATTCACCGTTTGTCGGAACACACATCTCTGTGATTTTTATTTTCTCTTTTTCAGATATTCTAATAACATCCCTCAAATGCAATGTTCCGCTATATATACGCACATAAACAAAACGCCGCCTTTTCTCTGAATATTCAATCTTAAAAACCTGCCCGCATAGTTCAGATTGACCTTCAGGCGTTGATGAATAAAATTTACTGGCAATTACTTCTATAAGCTGCCGAATCCCCAGATTGTTTTTAGCGCTTCCGTGATAAACGGGAAATAACGTTCCGTTTTGGAATCTCCTGTTTTCTTCCTGTTCCAGTTCTGACATTTTAAACGGTTTCCCTGACATATATTTCTCTAATAGTTCATCGTTTCCCATAATTACCGCATCCCACTGTTCCATATCGTCATTGTCCGTTACATTTATATGGGGATGCTGCCCAACCTTTTGCTTCACTATAATTTCCGAAGAAAGCTTTGCTTTCATTTCCCGATATACCATTGGCAAATCAATCCCCTCTTGGTCAATTTTATTGATGAAAAAAATTGTCGGAATCTTCATTATCTGTAGTGCATGAAACAGTATACGGGTCTGTGCCTGTATGCCATCCTTTGCAGAAACTAATAATACTGCTCCGTCTAATACGGATAAAGAACGGTATACTTCCGCCAAAAAATCCATATGGCCTGGCGTATCTATAATGTTGACTTTTACATCCTCCCACTGAAAAGATGTCACTGCTGTCTGGATAGTGATTCCCCTTTGACGCTCCAAATTCATTGTATCTGTCCTTGTTGTGCCTTCATCTACGCTCCCTAGTTCTGCAATTGCACCACTGGTATACAATAAACTTTCCGTTAATGTTGTCTTTCCTGCGTCAACGTGAGCCAGAATGCCTAAGTTAATTATTTTCATGTGATTTTCCTCCTATCAACACCCAAAAAAGGGCATAAAAATACCCAGTGATAAATACTCCTATCACTGGGTAAATAACTCCAATAGCCCCAAAACACTTATATGTTTTCGGGCATATAAAATTACATGATAAAAGTATTCTTAAACTGGGTACAAAAAACTAAGCCCCATATTAAAAGTGAAACGGGACTGCTACTTTTTGTTCCCACTATCAAATTGACAGTTTATTTAAGAATACCTTGCCGCATATTTATCAACTCCTTGTATAATACTGAATCTAATTATATTCCTTAACCCTTTATTTGTCAAGCTGACAAACTAAAGCAGAAAAAGCGGCAGGATTTCCCCCTGCCACTAATCATCTGTTTATGCAAAAATAATTTCCTTTTCCACAATCTCCCTCGCACAAGCCCTTATGTTATTGAGGCATCCTGTCCATTCTAAGGCGTTTTCTGCCTTTAGCTGTTCCGTTATGCCCTGTGCCTGTTTCATACCCTCTATGAGCCTTTCAAAGCGTTCCTGTGCCTGTCTGTTGATGTCGGCAAGGTAGGCGTTTAGCCTGCCGCTTGTAAGAAGATTGGTGTATGTAACTTTACGGTACTGTTTTAGATAATCTAAATGCCGTTGCCCCCAGATGCCTATTGCCTGTTCTTCTTCGGCGGGTACAGTTAAGCACGGTATCAAATAATCCCCTTGCCTTTCGTATTTGCCGCCCAGTTCCTCAAATAATGATTTTGCCATTGTCTGTTACCTCCACATTCTTTTTTATTTTGAATGTCCGCAAAATCCGTCCTACATCAAACGCTTGGGTGTCCGGGCAAAATTGCTGAACGGTAAGGAACGGCTTCATCTGATGCACGATATGTTCCACATGGGTGACCATGACCGATTCAATTTCGATTGGAAGTGGCTGCCGGAGAGCGGGCTGTCGGTAAAGGACTTTATTGCCCCGACCGGGTTTGCCTTTCCGAAGAACCGTGTTTTTCAGATGGGTGGGATGTATGGTTCCATGTCCTATCTCCAGATTACGGCTTCCGACCTGTCGGATCAGCTGCTGAAGGACTTTCTGGATATGGAATCCAGCCAGATTGTGACCATGCACATTCAGTCGGTAGACCAGAACAAAGCAATCAAATCCATCAAGCACACCATTACGGAGCTGGATCGTTCCAAGATTGAGGAACAGAAGAAAGCTGTCCGTTCCGGATACGATATGGACATCATTCCGTCAGATTTGGCAACTTACGGCAGGGACGCAAAGGCACTGCTGAAGGAATTGCAGAGCCAGAATGAGCGTATGTTCCTGCTGACCTTTCTGGTGATGAATACCGGCGAGACGGAGCAGGAGCTGGAAACCAATGTGTTTCAAGCTTCCAGTATCGCGCAGAAGTACAACTGCAACCTGCGCCGTCTGGACTTTCAGCAGGAGCAGGGGCTGATGAGCTGTCTGCCGCTGGCACAGAACCTGATTGAGATTCAGCGCAGCATGACTACCAGCAGCACGGCAATTTTCGTTCCGTTTACCACCCAGGAACTGTTTCAGACCGGGAAAGAGGCTCTGTACTATGGGCTGAATGCTCTGTCCAACAACCTGATTATGGTTGACCGGAAAAAGCTCAAAAACCCCAACGGGCTGATTCTGGGTACTCCCGGTTCCGGTAAATCCTTCTCTGCCAAGCGAGAAATCGCCAATGCGTTTCTGGTGACGGATGACGATGTAATTGTGTGCGATCCGGAAGCCGAGTACACGGCACTGGTGAAGAAATTTGAGGGGCAGGTCATTAAAATCAGCCCTTCCAGCGCGCAGTATATCAACCCGATGGACATCAATGCGAACTATTCGGAAGAGGATACCCTGCGAAGTTCTGTCAAATGTAGATAATCTGACAATACGAACATGGCTCACACGTAGTCTTCGACACCGAATATCAGCCAGCACACATATGAGGATGGAAAATGTAGCAGCTTTTGAAAAATTGCTTTTTCTGCTCAAAGTGCTATAATTGGAATATACCGAATACAAAGGGAGGAAAGCTCCCATGCCAAGACCGCCACGGTGCCGTCGAATTTGTGGCGTACCACAGGTCGATACATTCTGTCCTAACGGGTGCGAGAATACCGAGCCGATCCTGCTGACGCTGGACGAATACGAGGTCATTCGGCTGGTTGACTTGGAGCAGCAAACCCACGAGCAGTGTGCCGCTCAAATGGAGATTTCCCGCTCTACCGTGCAGGAGATTTACGAAAGCGCACGGAGCAAGATCGTAGCGTGTCTTGTCCACGGGAAACCGCTGCACATCACCGGGGGAAACTACCGCATCTGCGGAGGACAGGAGGCAGCTCACTGCGGCCGTTGCTACCGGATGCAGAGAGCCAACATGGAAAAATCAGGCAAAACTTGCAAAGGAGATTCCATTATGAAAATTGCAGTTACCTATGACAACGGTCAGATCTTTCAGCATTTCGGTCACACCGAGCAGTTCAAGCTTTATGAATCTGTGGACGGCAAAATCGTCCATGCGGAAGTCGTTGATACCAACGGCAGCGGTCACGGCGCACTGGCAGGATTCCTGATGCAGAACGGCGTGGACACTTTGATTTGCGGAGGCATCGGCGGCGGTGCGCAGGCAGCACTCGCCGAAGCGGGCATCAAGCTCTACGGCGGTGTCAGCGGGGACGCTGACGCGGCGGTGAGCGCATTGCTCAACGGAAGTTTGGGCTACGATCCCAATGTTCACTGTGACCACCATGACCATGAACACGGCGAGGCTGGTCACTCCTGCGGTGACCACGGCTGCGGCAAGCATAGCTGCCATTGATATGGAACGCACACTGACACAACTTCCGTTCTGGTCATCCTTGACCGAACGCGAAATGGACATACTACGCCGAAGTGCCTTTGTCCGTCATTATAAAAAGGGTGCGTTCGTTCACAGCAGCGACAATGAATGTCTCGGAATGCTGTTTATTCTTTCCGGCGAGATCCGCACCTATCTTCTCTCTGATGAGGGGCGGGAGGTAACGCTGTTCCGCCTGTATCCGGGCGAACTATGCGTGCTTTCCGCCTCCTGCGTGATCAGTCAGATCACCTTTGATACACAAATGACTGCCGGAATGGATACGGACATTCTGATTATCTCTGCAAATGTCATTGCTGCACTCAAGGAGAAAAATCTCCATGTCCGCTGTTTTCTTTATGAACTGGCAACGAAACGGTTTTCTGATGTGATGTGGGCGATGCAGCAGATTATGTTCAAGGGATTGGATCAGCGGCTGGCAGAATTTCTCTTTGCCGAAGCGGAACGTACCGGCTCCGACACGATACGCATGACCCATGAGCAGATCGCCCAGCACATCAGCTCGGCACGGGAGGCAGTGGCACGGATGCTCAAAAGCTTCTCGGAGGACGGGCTGGTGGAGCTGAAGCGTGGTGCAATCACGCTGCGGGATAAGAACAGACTAAATCGTCTAAAATAAAAAGAAATGTGACTTCGTTACAGAAGAAAATCATAGATTTGCTACAATAAAAGCAGAAAAACAGGAAGGAGTATCCGCCATGAAAGAAACGAAATACGCAGGAACTCAAACCGAAAAAAACCTGATGGCTGCCTTTGCCGGTGAGTCCGAGGCGCGCAACAAATACACCTATTTTGCATCCAAGGCCAAGAAGGAAGGCTACGAGCAGATCGCGGCGCTGTTCCTCAAAACCGCTGATAATGAGAAGGAACACGCCAAGCTGTGGTTCAAAGAGCTGAACGGCATTGGCGACACCGCCGAAAACCTTCTCTCCGCCGCTGAGGGCGAGAACTACGAGTGGACGGATATGTACGACGGCTTTGCCAAAACCGCCGACGAGGAGGGTTTCCATGAGCTGGCCCAGCGTTTCCGCCTGGTAGCCGCCATTGAAAAGCATCATGAGGAGCGCTACCGTGCCCTGCTGCACAATGTGGAGATGGCGGAGGTCTTCGCCAAGAGTGAGGTCAAGGTATGGGAGTGCCGCAACTGCGGGCATATCGTGATCGGTGAGAAAGCACCGGAGGTCTGCCCGACCTGCAACCATCCCCAGAGCTACTTTGAAATTCACGCAGAAAACTATTAAAGAGAAAAGGAGAACGAATCATGGAGCAGAAGTTTTACATTTGCAAGCATTGCGGCAACATCATTGCCAAGGTCAAGGACACGGGCGTTCTCGTCATCTGTTGCGGTGAGCCGATGAGCGAGATCATCCCCGGTACCACCGACGCCGCCGTGGAGAAGCACGTCCCTGTCTGGACTGTGGAAAACGGCATCGTTCATGTCAAGGTCGGCTCCGTAGAGCATCCCATGCTGCCGGAGCACTACATCGAGTGGGTGTCCCTCCACACCAAGCAGGGCAACCAGCGCAAGGAACTGCACCCGGGCGAGAAGCCGGAGGTCTGCTTTGCGCTCTGCGAGGGCGACGAAGTCGAGGCGGTCTACGCCTACTGCAACCTCCACAGTCTGTGGAAAGCGTGATCGTTCCGCGCATGGTATCTTAGAACCAACATAGAGAACTGAATGTCATGTATTGCAGGCAGGAGGCAAACAAGTCATGAAAGCACATAAATATTGGTCAATCGGAGCGGTAATTACCATGTTTGGAACTTTTTGCACTGGATATAAAGGCTCAAAAACAACGCATAAGTACCTTGCGCTTAGTTCCTTGATCTGCATGGTTATGGCAGTATATACGGGTCATAAAATGATTTCAGGGAATAAGAAAACAAAGAGAGTAAAACAAGCGGAAGCTGTGGATATTCTTTGAGTAAGATAGGAATCGTTATTGTTTCTGATGACGATAAAGTCGGGCTAATGTTGTGTGCGAAATAAAAAACAAGAAAGAAGAATTTCATTATGAAATATGTATGCGATGTGTGTGGTTGGGAATACGACGAAGAAAATGGCTATCCGGAAGGCGGCATTGCACCGGGTACAAAATGGGAAGATATTCCGGATGATTTTGAATGCCCCTTATGTTTTGTTGGCAAAGACCAGTTTTCTGTGGCTGAGTAAGGAAGCACAACAAAACCTATAAACAAAGAGCCGTGAAGCAGTATGTAAGATACCGCTTCACGGCTCTTTCTCACTTATATAAAAATTTGCCGTAACGTAACCTCGTCACAGAAAAATGCTTTGTACTGCGGTATGATAAAGCCACAATCAATCAACAAGAAAGAGGTGGCGAACATGAAAATCAAGCTCAATTCCGATCAGGAGATTGTCAGCACCATCAGAGAAGGACTCAAGCGCACCGGCGGGTACTGCCCCTGCCGCAGGGAGAGCACAGAGGCGACCAAATGTATGTGCCAGGAGTTTAAGGATCAAATTGCAGATCCGGGCTTCGAGGGATTCTGCCACTGTATGCTCTATTACAAATCCTTGCAGGATTAAGGGAGGAACGCTATGCTGTCAAAGAAACTGGCCGCCATAGATAAGACGCGGTGCGTCGCCTGCGGCGTGTGTGAAAATACCTGTCCACTGGGGGCCGTCAAGGTGCGCCGCGGCTGCTACGCCGCTGTGGAGGCGGAACGATGCGTAGGCTGCGGCAAGTGCGCAAAGATCTGTCCCGTCGGCTACATTGAGGTGAAAGTGAGGGCTGACGCATGAAAGTAAAGCATTGGTACGATTACCTGTGGGTATATGCAATCATCTATTTTGCACTGGGCTTTTTCAATATCCTGTTCGCGTGGCTGGGCATGATCGATTTTCTTCTGCCGCTGTTCTTAGCCATCTTTGGTGGGAACAAATACTTTTGCAACCACCTCTGCGGACGAGGTCAACTGTTCAGCAAGCTGGGGACAGACCTTAAATGCTCCCGCTGCAAGCCCACGCCCCGCTGGATGTCCTCCAAGTGGTTCCGTTATGGCTTTTTGATCTTTTTCCTGACGATGTTCGGCAACATGGTGTTTCAGACATATCTGGTCGCTGCGGGTACTTCGTCCCTGCGGGAGGCCATTAAGCTGTTCTGGACCTTCCGTGTGCCGTGGGGCTGGGCCTACACCGCCGGAACGGTGACAGACTGGGTAGCCCAATTCAGCTTCGGCTTTTACAGCCTCATGCTGACCTCGCTGCTCATCGGCCTCATCGTCATGGTGCTCTACAAGCCCCGTACATGGTGTGCCTTCTGCCCCATGGGAACCATGACGCAGGGGATTTGCAAGCTGAAAAACAAAGAATAAACAAAGATAACAGAAAGGAGCCTTACTCATGGCTGAACTGAAAATTACTGCTGCGAATTTTGAAAATGAGGTACTGCGTTCCGACAAGCCCATTTTGCTGGACTTCTACGCCGACTGGTGCGGACCGTGCAAAATGCTCTCTCCCATACTGCATGAGCTTGCCGAAGAAAAAAGCGGCGCGCTCAAGGTGGGAAAGGTCAATGTGGACGAGCAGATGGAGCTGGCAATGCGTTTTCAGGTGTCCAGTATCCCGATGCTGGTCGTATTCAAGGATGGAAAGGCCGTTGCCAAATCGGTGGGCTATCGGCCTAAGTCGGAGATTGCCGCAATGGTGGAGGGCGCAAGATGAAAGTTGTAATCGTAGGCGGTGTGGCGGGCGGTGCTTCTGCCGCCGCCCGCATCCGCCGTTTGGATGAACACGCGCAGATCATCATGATCGAGCGCAGCGGCTATGTGTCCTATGCCAACTGCGGTCTGCCGTATTATGTGGGCGGTGTGATCAAGGAGCAGGAAGAATTGACGCTGCAAACTCCGGAGAGCTTTTGGGATCGCTTTCGCATTGATGTGCGAGTACGGCAGGAAGTAACTGCGATCAATCCCGCAGAGAAAACCGTCACCGTCCACGCACTGGACAGCGGGAAGGTCTACACGGAAACCTATGACAAACTGCTTCTTGCCCCCGGCGCAAAGCCGACGATTCCTGCGCTTTCCGGTGTGGACAGCGAGCGGGTCTTTACCCTGCGCACCGTGGAAGACACCCTCCGCATTCGACGCTTTGTAGAGGATCAGAAGCCGAAAACCGCTGTTTTGGCTGGCGGCGGCTTTATCGGTCTGGAAATGGCGGAAAACCTTGTGGAGATGGGCGTTTCGGTTACCATCGTCCAGCGTCTGAAGCAGCTATTAGCGCCGCTGGATGCGGATATGGCCAGCTTTGTCCATGCGGAAATGCGCAGACACGGTGTGGCTCTGCGGTTGGATGAAACCGTCACCGGATTCCGACAGGACGGAGATTCCGTGCTGACGCTGCTGGAGGAAAGTGAGCCGCTGCGCTCCGACATGGTGCTGCTGGCCATCGGCGTCACGCCGGACACCCATCTGGCAAAAGAGGCCGGACTTGAGCTGGGCATCCGGGGCAGCATCGCTGTCAACGAGCGGATGGAAACCTCCGTGCCGGATATCTACGCTGTGGGCGATGCCGTAGAGGTCACCCATTTCGTGACCGGCCAAAAAGCATTGATCTCGCTGGCGGGGCCTGCCAACAAGCAGGGACGCATTGCCGCTGACAATATCTGCGGCGGAAACAGCCGCTTTCACGGCTCTCAGGGCTCGTCTGTTCTGAAACTGTTTGGCTTGACAGCGGCCTCCGCGGGGATCAATGAGAAGGCAGCGCAGGCAGCAGGGATCGCTTACGACAAAGTCGTATTATTCCCGGCATCCCACGCTATCTATTATCCCGGCGCACAGTCTATGGCAATGAAGGTGATGTATGAAAAAGAAAGCCTGCGGCTGCTGGGTGCGCAGATCGTTGGCGGCGAGGGCGTGGACAAGCGCATTGATGTACTGGCAACGGCCATTCGCGCAAAAATGACAGCCTTGGAACTGACGGAGCTTGACCTTTCCTATGCGCCGCCCTATTCCTCTGCCAAAGACCCGGTCAATATGGCCGGTTTTATGATCGAGGATTTGGAGAGCGGGAAGGTACGGCAGTTCCATTGGAATGAGGTTGAGGACTTGCCTTGCGATGGCAATGCGACACTGCTGGATGTCCGTACAGAAGGCGAATATCGGCGTGGGCACTTGAATGGATTCCGCAATATTCCACTGGACGATCTGCGGGAGCATTTGGACGAGTTAGACCGGGGTAAGCCTGTTTATGTGAATTGCCAGACAGGGCTTCGCAGTTATCTGGCCTGCCGACTTTTGACGCAGTACGGTTTCACCTGTTCCCATCTCTCCGGCGGATACAGTTTTTATCAGGTCGTAATACAAGAGCGGCAGACAGCGCGGAGCGCCTATCCCTGCGGAATGGAGAAGCTATGAGTGAGAATTTATTTGGCTTGACGGTTGCGGCAGATAAAGGCTTAGATGATTTGCAGTGCCAGCGCCTTTTAAGCGAAAATCGCAGGTATCAGGAAGTCATGCTGCAATACCGATGTGCGCTGAAAGCACTGGAAAGCAGGTTGGAAATTCTAAACGAAGAGTTTTCATTGCAGCATGATCGCAATCCGATAGAAAGTATAAAAAGCCGCTTGAAGTCGCCGTCCAGCATTATGAATAAGATGCAGAAACGCGGACTTCCTCTGGATTTTCCGACCATGCAGACAAATATCATGGATATTGCCGGTGTGCGGGTGATCTGCTCTTTCGAGGAGGATGTGTTCTTTTTGGCAAAGTGCTTAAAAAAACAGTCTGACATTGAAATCATCACAGAGAAAGATTATATTTCACACCCTAAGCCAAATGGCTATCGCAGTCTGCACCTGACGCTCCGGCTGCCGGTATTCTTTGCGGAAAAAGTGATCCATGTGCCGGTGGAGATACAACTCCGTACAATCGCTATGGACTTCTGGGCAAGCCTTGAGCATACCATCCGCTATAAGAAAAACTTGCCGATAAATGCTGAAGTCGAAACTGAACTGAAAGAGTGCGCCGATTCCAGCAGAGAATGGGACGGTAAGATGGAACATTTACTGCATATCATAACATAATGTGTCGAATATAAAATGAAAAGCACGCACTTTGGTGCTTGCCTTGGACTTGCCAGGGACCGCCTTATCCGCCTTGGGTGGGCGACCCCTGCGAGCCCCAACCAATTTCTCCGCTTTCTGGTTTTCAGGCATAGTCTTTTCTGCTTTCGGCGGACTGCCACGGCACAGCTTTTTCGGCTTCTATATTGTAAGGAACATGGCTTTTCGCTGAATGGAAAGCGAAGCTGACCCGGGCTGGAGCGGTCTGTGTTAAAACGATATATTTTTTTGGAAATTATCTTGATAAAATTTATCAAGATTGATATAATGGCATTAACAAGCAAGCGAAAAGAGGATGTGGAGCATGATCATCACCAAAGAGACGGACTACGCACTGCGCATTTTGCGGGTGCTGCTGGACGGGGAGAAGCATTCGGTGGCCGAGATGTCGGAAACGGAATTGATCCCCAATCAGTTTGCCTACCAGATTCTGCGCAAGCTCTCCGCCGGCAATTTGGTGCGGGTGAGCCGCGGCGCCCTCGGCGGCTGCGCGCTGTCCTGCGATCTGGACGCGACCTCCCTCTACGATCTCATGGGGGTCGTGGGGGAGCGGGGCATCCTGTGCGCCTGCATGGAGCCGGGATATGAATGCCGCTGGCAGGACAAGCATGGGCGGTGCGCCATCCACTGTCAGCTGGCGGCCTTGCAGCAAAAGCAGGACGAGGCGTTCCGTGCCGTGAGCCTGCGCAGGCTGCTGACCGGCGGATACGATCCCCAAGATACAAGCAAGCTGTAAAATTTTAAGAGGAGGTACCCATATGCTGTTTCAAACCACGGCGGCGCACGAAGAGCTGCGCGCGAAGATCCGGAGTTTTGCGGAGGAGGAGATCAAGCCCCTCGCATTTTTAATGGATCAGAACAATGAGTTTCCCGAGGAGGCTGTCAAGAAGCTGGGTAAGCTGGGCTGGATGGGCATTCCCTACCCCAAGGAGTACGGCGGTGCCGGTCTTGATGCCCTGAGCTACGCCATCGCGGTGGAGGAGCTGGCCCGTGTGGACGGCGGCGCGGGCGTAATCCTCTCCGCCCACGTCTCCCTCGGCTCATGGCCCATTTTCGCCTATGGCACCGAGGAGCAGAAGAAGAAATATCTGGTTCCGCTGGCCAAGGGCGAGAAGATCGGCGCCTTCGGCCTCACGGAGTCCAACGCCGGATCCGACGCCGGCGGCACGGAGACCACGGCGCTGGATAAGGGGGACTACTACCTCCTCAACGGCGGCAAGATCTTCATTACCAACGCCCCTAAGGCGGACACCTATGTGGTTTTCGCCGTCACCACGCCGGACATCGGCACCCGGGGCATCTCCGCTTTCATCGTGGAGAAGGGCTGGAAGGGCTTTGAGTTCGGCGACCACTATGACAAGATGGGCATTCGCTCCTCCTCCACGGCGGAGCTGATCTTCAACGACGTGAAGGTTCCCAAGGAAAACCTATTGGGCAAGGAGGGCGAGGGCTTCAAGATTGCCATGTCCACGCTGGACGGCGGACGCATCGGCATCGCCGCGCAGGCGCTGGGCATCGCCCAAGGCGCGTTTGAGCACGCGTTGAGCTATTCCAAGGAGCGCGTCCAGTTCGGCAAGCCCATCGCGGCCCAGCAGAGCATCGCCTTCAAGCTGGCGGATATGGCCACCAAGCTGCGCTGCGCCCGGTTCCTCATCTACTCCGCGGCGGAGCTGAAGGAGCAGCACGCGCCTTACGGCATGGAGTCCGCCATGGCGAAGATGTACGCCTCGGACATCGCGCTGGAGGTCACCAACGATGCCTTGCAGATCCACGGCGGCAGTGGCTTCCTCAAGGGCATGGAGGTGGAACGGGCCTACCGCGACGCCAAGATCACCACCATCTACGAGGGCACTAACGAGATCCAGCGGGTGGTCATCGCCTCTCATCTGGTGGGCAGGCTGGGCAAGAGCTCCGGCGGCGAGAGCCGTTCGGCGGCCAAGAAACCCGCGCCCATCACCGGCATTCGCAAAAAGACCATCTTCCGGGAAGGGGATGCTGCCCAGCAGGTGGCCGACCTTGTAGCGGCGCTGAAGAAGGATGGTCACGACTTCTCCGTGGGCATCCCTATGGATACGCCCATCCCGCAGGCGGAGCGGGTGGTCTCCGCGGGCAAGGGCATCGGGGAGAAAAAGAACATGAAACTGGTAGAGTCGCTGGCCAAGGCTGCCGGCGCGGCCATCGGTTCTTCCCGCCCTGTGGCGGAGACTCTCAAATATCTGCCGCTGAACCGCTATGTGGGTATGTCCGGTCAGAAGTTCACCGGCAATCTGTACATCGCCTGTGGCATCTCCGGCGCATCCCAGCACCTTAAGGGCATCAAGGACGCCTCCACCATCGTGGCCATCAATAAGAACGGTAACGCGCCTATCTTCAAGAACTGCGACTACGGCATCGTGGGCGATGTGGAGGAGATCCTGCCCCTGCTCACTGCTGCGCTGGATAGCGGCGAAAAGCTGCCCGCGCCGCCTATGGTAAAGATGAAGCGGCCCACACCGCCGAAGCCCGCCCCCATCGGCGACCGCTACGTCTGCAGCGGCTGCGGCTACGAGTATGTGCCGGAGTTGGGCGACGAGGACGGCGAGATCGCGCCGGGTACGCTCTTTGAGCAGCTTCCCGCCGAGTGGGTGTGCCCGGAGTGCGCGGAGACGAAGGATCAATTTGTAAAGGCTTGAGCCGTGAAGGAGGTAAGATAAGATGTATTGCGTGCGTAAAGTAACAAACGACCTCTACTGGGTGGGCGCCAACGACCATCGCCTGGCCCTGTTTGAAAACTGCTTTCCCATTCCCCGGGGCGTAAGCTACAACGCTTACTGCCTGCTGGATGAAAAGACGGTGCTCTTTGACACGGTGGACTGGTCTGCCTGCCGCCAGCTTTTGGAAAATCTGGCGTATGTGCTGGATGGCCGCGAGCTGGACTACCTGCTGGTCAACCATCTGGAGCCGGATCACGCCGCCTGCATCGAGGAGATCCTGCTGCGCCATCCTAAGGTGAAGCTGATCTCCAACGAGAAGGCATTCATGCTCATGCGGCAGTTCGGCTTCCATGTGGACGGACATGAGTGCATCGAGGTGAAGGAGGGCGACACCTTCTCCTTTGGCAAGCACACCGTCACCTTTGTGGGCGCGCCTATGGTTCACTGGCCGGAGGCCATGGTGACCCTCGACGTCACCGACGGCGTCCTCTTTTCCGCCGACGCCTTCGGCACCTTCGGCGCGCTGGACGGTAAGCTGTTCGCCGACGAGGTGGACTTCGAGCGGGACTGGCTGGACGACGCCCGCCGCTATCTCACCAACATCGTGGGCAAGTACGGCCCCCACATCCAGCTCCTGCTGAAAAAGGCCGGCGGCGTTTTGGATCAGATCCAGTACATCTGCCCGCTCCACGGCCCCGTGTGGCGCAAGGATCTGGGCTGGTTCATCGAAAAGTACGACACATGGAGCCGCTATGCCCCTGAGACCCAGGGCGTGCTCATCGTCTACGCCTCCATGTACGGCAACACGGAGAACGCGGCGCAGGCGCTGGCGGCGTCGCTCTGCGATAAGGGCATGAGCAAGGTGGCGATGTACGATGTGTCCTCCACTCATGTCTCCCAGCTGATCTCCGAGGCGTTTAAGTACAGTCACATTGTCCTGGCCTCTGTGACCTACAATCTCGGCATCTACCCCGCCATGCATGACTTCCTCATGGATATGAAGGCACTGAATCTGCAAAACCGCACCTTTGCCATCATTGAAAACGGCTCATGGGCGGTGAAGTCCGGTGACCTCATGCAGAAATTTGTCAACGATGAGCTTAAGAACATGACGGTGCTCAACGAGCGGCTCAGCCTCGCCTCGTCCATGGGCACGGACAAGCGCACTGAGCTGGAAGCACTGGCGGACGCCATTCTGGAATCTATGAAGTAACTGGCAGGAAAGCCAAAACCAAGACAACAGACAACAAACAGCCCCGCCGTGTCGGCTGCAGAAAAACCGGCTTTCAAAAATAGAGCGGGCAAGCGTGATACTGCGCTTGCCCGCTCTTTGCCCAAAAGGACATGAAAAGTGACCGGAGAAGATGAGAGGATCGAAATGGAGATCAGAAAACGAAACGGGAAGTCTGTTCCTTTTCAACAGGAGAAAATTTTCAACGCCATGAAAAAAGCGTTTGATGGACAGGGAAGGGAGATTGGGGGCGGAGAACTGGAGGAGATCCTCACCGCCGTTCTCAACAATCTCTCCGTCACAGTACCGCTCACCGTGGAACGTGTGCAGGACGAGGTGGAGCGGACGCTCATGGAGCGCGGACACTATGAGGTGGCCAAGGCGTACATCCTCTATCGCGAAAAGCGGTCTGCGCTGCGCCGCGTCCGGCATACCATCGCGCAGACGGTGGGGGATAACTCGCTTGACGAGGTGCTGCGCCGTATCCAGATGGATTTTACCGAGGAAATCTACTCCCTCGCGGCGCTTCAAATGAAGTTTGAGAGCTTCTGTCGCCCGGGCATGACGGAGGATGAGAGGGCTGAGGCACTGACCAAGGCAGCGGTAGAGCTGACTACGGCAGAGGCACCCAAGTGGGAGTTCATCGCGGCGCGGCTTCTGAACCACTCCTTTCGCTGTCGCAACGCACAGGAATGGGAGGGGCGCGGCGTCGGCGACCTCTATGGCAGGCTTCGCTATCTGACGGATAAGGGACTCTACGGTGACTATATTCTTGCCCACTATACCCACGAGGAGATCGCTATGGCGGAGGACTTTCTCTGCCCGGAACGGGACGAGTTGTTCACCTACTCCGGCCTTGACCTGCTGCTCAAACGCTATGTGATCCAGTCACGCAGCCGCGTGCCGCTGGAAACACCGCAGGAGATGTTTTTGGGTATCGCGCTGCATCTTGCTATGAACGAAGGCTCTGACCGCATGGGGTGGGTAAAACGCTTTTACGATATGCTCAGCCGTATGGAGGTCACGATGGCGACACCTACCATGTCCAACGCACGAAAGCCCTACCATCAGCTTTCAAGCTGCTTTGTGGACACTGTGCCGGACAGTCTGGACGGCATCTACCGCTCGCTGGACAACTTCGCAAAGGTCTCTAAATTTGGCGGTGGAATGGGGATGTACTTCGGTAAGGTGCGCGCTGCAGGCAGCACCATCCGCGGCTTTCAAGGGGCGGCGGGCGGTGTTATCCGCTGGATCCGGTTGGTCAACGACACCGCCGTGGCGGTGGATCAGTTGGGGATGCGGCAGGGCGCTGCGGCGGTTTACTTAGACGCATGGCACCGGGATCTGCCTGAATTCCTTCAACTGCGCACCAACAACGGCGACGACCGCATGAAGGCGCATGATGTGTTTCCCGCCGTGTGCTATCCGGATCTCTTCTGGCGACTGGCGGAGGAGAACATAGACGCGCCGTGGCATCTCATGTGTCCGCATGAGATCCTCACGGTCAAGGGCTACGCACTGGAGGATTACTGGGGTACGGAATGGGAGAAGCGGTATCTGGACTGCGTCAATGACCCGCGCATCGAAAAGCGCAGCGTCACCGTCAAGGACATCGTGCGGCTGGTGCTTCGCTCGGCAGTGGAGACCGGCACGCCCTTCGCCTTCAACCGCGACAGCGTAAATCGTATGAACCCAAACGGCCACACGGGAATGATCTATTGCTCCAATCTCTGCACGGAGATCGCACAGAACATGGCGCCCATCGAGCATATCAGCACTGAGGTGCACACGGAGAACGGCGACACAGTGGTGGTGACGGCCACACTCCCCGGTGAGTTTGTGGTCTGCAACCTGGCGAGTCTGTCTCTCGGTAATCTGGCGGTGGAGGACGAGGCCTATATGGAACGCACGGTGGAAACGGCCATCCGCGCACTGGATAATGTGATCGACCTCAACTTCTACCCGTTGGAATACGCGCGGCTTACCAATCAGAAGTACCGCAGCATCGGCCTGGGCGTCAGCGGCTACCACCACATGCTGGCAAAGCGCGGCATCCGATGGGAGAGCGATGAGCACCTTGCCTTCACCGATGCGGTATTCGAGCATATCAACTACGCCGCCGTCAAGGCGGACACAGCACTGGCACGGGAAAAGGGTCGCTATGCGCTCTTTGAGGGCAGCGACTGGCAGACAGGCGCGTATTTTGAAAAGCGAGGTTATACCTCAGAAAAGTGGCGGGCGCTTGCGGAAACGGTGGCGGTGCAGGGAATGCGCAACGCCTATCTTCTGGCTGTCGCACCCACTTCCAGCACATCCATCCTCTCCGGCACGTCGGCGGGCATCGATCCAATTATGAAGAAATTCTTTTTAGAGGAAAAAAAGGGCAGCATGCTGCCCCGCGTTGCTCCGGAGCTTTCTATGGATACATGGTGGTACTATAAGGCGGCGCATCTGATCGACCAAAGCTGGTCGGTACGCGCCGCGGGCTTTCGCCAGAGACATATTGACCAGGCGCAGAGCATGAATCTCTATATCACCAACGACTATTCCATGCGTCAGGTGCTCAGACTGTATTTGGGGGCGTGGAGGGCCGGCGTCAAGACCATTTATTATGTCCGCAGCAAGGCCCTTGAGGTCGAGGCCTGTGAAAGCTGCTCGTCATAAGGAGGATAGCATGATGGAACTGAAGAAAAAGCCCCTCTTTAACCCGGAGGGCGACCCTGATGTGCGCCTGCGGCGCATGATCGGCGGCAATACCACCAACCTCAACGACTTCAACAATATGAAGTACGCTTGGGTCAGCGACTGGTACCGGCAGGCCATGAACAACTTTTGGATCCCTGAGGAGATCAATCTCTCGCAGGATGTGAAGGACTATCCCCGCCTGCTGTCAGCCGAGCGCAGCGCCTACGATAAAATTCTGAGTTTTCTTGTCTTTTTGGATTCCATTCAGACAGCGAACCTGCCTAATATCGGCGCCTACATTACAGCCAACGAGGTCAATCTCTGCCTGTCCATTCAGGCGTTTCAGGAGTGTGTCCACTCACAGAGCTACAGCTATATGCTCGACACCATCTGTTCCCCCGTGGAGCGCAATGACATCCTCTACCAATGGAAAACGGACGAGCATCTGCTGCGCCGCAACACCTTCATTGGGGACTGCTACAACGAGTTTCAGGAGCGGAAGGACGCTCCCACGCTGCTGCGCGTGATGATGGCGAACTATATTTTGGAGGGCATCTATTTTTACAGCGGCTTTATGTTCTTCTACAATCTCTCCCGAAACGGGAAGATGCCCGGCTCGGCGCAGGAGATCCGCTATATCAACCGCGACGAGAACACGCACTTGTGGCTGTTCCGCAATATCATCACGGAGCTGCAAAAGGAGCAGCCGGAGTTGTTCACCGCCGAGAGCGTACAAGCGCTGCGCGAGATGATGCGTGAGGGCGTGGAGCAGGAGATCGCATGGGGGCATTATGTGATCGGCGACGACATCCCGGGGTTGAACCGGCAGATGATCAGCGATTACATCCGCTATCTCGGCAATCTTCGCTGGACGAGCCTTGGCTATCCGGCATTGTATCCGGGCTTTGAGAGCGAACCGGAGAGCATGGAATGGGTCAGCCAGTACGCTGACGCCAATATGGTCAAGACCGATTTCTTTGAGGCACGCAGTACCGCCTACGCCAAGAGCACCGCACTGATAGACGATTTATAAGAAAACCAAAGACATCAGAATAGGAGGTATTTTTTATATGGATATCCGAACGGTAACAGATGCCATCCGCTATGTAGGGGTGGATGATAACACATTGGCACTCTTTGAAAACCAGTACCCCGTCCAGCCTATGGGAGTGAGCTACAACTCCTATGTCATTCTGGACGAGAAAATCGCCGTGATGGACAGCGTGGACGCACGGGCGGTGGAGGAATGGCTTTCCAATGTAGCGCAGGTGTTGGGGGGGCGCAACCCCGATTATCTTGTGGTCACACACATGGAGCCGGATCATTCCGGCAGCCTCATGCGGATAGCGCAAGAGTACCCGGAGATGAAGATCGTGGGAAACGCGAAAACATTTACCCTGATCAAGCAGTTCTTTGGCACGGGTGCATTGTCGGAAGACCGTATGCTGGAGGTTGGCGAGGGCAGCACGATCTCTCTGGGCTCACACCGGCTGCGCTTCCTGCTGGCACCGATGGTACACTGGCCGGAGGTGATGACGGCGTATGAGGAAACGGAAAAAATCCTGTTCTCGGCGGATGCCTTCGGACGCTTTGGCTCACTGGAACGGACTGCCCGTGCCCCCTGGGTGCCGCAGGCCCGACGGTATTATTACAATATTATCGGGAAATATGGCGCACAGGTGCAGGCTCTGCTGAAAAAGACCTCCGCGCTGGAGATCCAAACGATCTGCCCGCTCCATGGTCCCGTGCTTACAGAAGGGCTGGAGGAGTGTCTGCGGCTCTATGATCTCTGGTCACAATGGGAACCAGAAGAATCGGAGAGCATACTGATTGCCCACGCATCCATCCATGGAAATACTGCCCATGCGGCGAAGACCCTCAAGGGTAAATTAGAGAAAAAAGGCGTGCAGGTCAGCATATGTGATCTCACTGTGACAGATCTTTCCTACGCTGTTGCCAGTGCGTTCTACTGCGGGAAACTGGTGTTGGCCTGCTCCACTTATGACGGAGGACTGTTCCCGCCCATGAAGGCCTTTTTGGATCATTTACAGACAAAGGGATTCCGAAACCGCCGGATCGGCCTCATGGAAAATGGCTCATGGGCCCCTGCTGCCGCGCGGCTGATGCGCGCCGAGTTGGAAAAGATGAAGGAACTCCGACTGTGTGAAACGGAGGTATCGCTGCGCGGCGCACTGAACCAAACCAGCGAAGCGCAGATGGACGCTCTTGTGGCGGAGCTCTGCGCGGAATAAGCTGCAACAAACCGCAGCTATTCTCGTACAGATGATGGTCTTACTCATCTGCTTTATGTCCCAAGGGCAGAGTACCGTCATCTCAGGTTGAGGTCACGATGTGGTGTGGGGCGAGAACGGAGTCTTGAGAATACCCAAACAAAAGAAAGGAGCTGACAGATATGGCAGCTATGAATATGAATCAGGAGCAGTTTGAGCAGGCGACCCGGGGCGAAAAGCCCGTTTTGGTGGATTTCTGGGCGCCCTGGTGCGGCTATTGCCGGAGGATCGGCCCTGCGTATGAGAAGATCGGAGAGGAATACGCGGACAGCCTCGTTGTCAGCAAGATCAATATTGACGAGGAGCCGCGGCTGGCGGGGGCCGAGGGGATTGAGGTCATCCCAACTCTGGTGCTGTACCGGAACGGAAAGGCCGTGGATTCCATCACCGCGCCCGGCTCAAAGGCAGAGATCGACCGCTTCATTCAGGAAGCCTTGGCGAAATAACGGAGGGTTCAGATATGAACAACAATCATGTTTATGATATGCTCGTGGTGGGCGGCGGCCCGGGCGGGGCTGGACACCGTCGTGCTGGAAAAGCTGTCTGCTGGCGGGCAGATGGCCCTGACCGAGCAGATCGACAACTACCCCGGCTTTGAGAACGGGATCGACGGCTTCTCTCTGGCGGAGAAGATGCAAAAGCAGGCGGAGCGTTTTGGGGCACGCAGCGAATACGCGGAAGTTCTCCGCATGGATCTGACGGCGGTTCCCAAGCTCGTGGAGACCAGCGAGGGGATCTTACGGGGGAAAACCGTGGTGCTGGCCACCGGCGCAGACCCCAGAACGCTGGGAGTTGCCGGAGAGACGGAGCTGTTGGGCCGGGGCGTGGCCTACTGTGCCGCCTGCGATGGGATGTTTTACAAGGACAAAACGGTGGTCGTGGTGGGCGGCGGCAATTCCGCCGCGGCAGATGCCCTCCTTCTTAGCCGCGTGGCGAAAAAGGTGATCCTCGTCCACCGCAGAGACACCCTGCGGGCCACCAAGATCTATCACGAGCCACTGGAACAGGCCGAAAATGTGGAATTCCGCTGGAACAGCACCGTTTCCGCGCTGCTTTCCGGGGACAGGCTGACCGGCGTACGCCTGCGGGACACCGTCACCGGTGAGGAAAGCGTGGTGGACTGCGACGGCGTATTTGTCAGCGTGGGTCGACAGCCCGCCACGGCGCTGGCGGTGGGTCAACTGGCGCTGGACGGCGGCGGCTATATCGTGGCCGGAGAGACCACGGAAACCAGTATTCCCGGCGTTTACGCCGTGGGCGACGTGCGGACGAAGCCCCTCCGTCAGGTGGTCACCGCCGTGGCGGACGGCGCGGTGGCAGTCCACATGGCGGAGAAACATATCGCGGAAAACCGATAAGGAAGGTAGATTGAAAAAGCCATGTTTAAGGTCAGACCGGATACGACCGCAGTGGGGATGCCGACATATCTGCAAGGAAAACTGCCAGAGTGATGGCAGATAAGATCACCCATGTAAGATCGGGAGATATGTTGTCTCTCCATATCCAGTCCACGCAACAGTGAGCAACTGAACACAAAACACAGCCACAGATGTACTCTGCGGCTGTGCTTTTATGCATAGTACTTACGGAAAGGATTCGATGAGCAGATTTCTGTGATACGGATTTTGGATTCTCGCAGAGAGGAATTTCGATTGAGTAAAGCATATGAGCAGAAAATTGACGTGGTAAATGTCATTACTGCTCCAGAAATTGAAATGCTGATTATTCATGCAGAAGGAGCATATGATCAGTTTAAGCGTTCTGGAAAAAAACAAGCGAATTTTGTAAAACAAATCTTCGGATGCATGATGTGAAGTCGTATGAGATAGAATCGTCTTCGATGCCTCGTTGGGAAACCAACGAGGTATTTTTTTTGCCCCAATCCGACTGCATAGGACACTGAAAAAATCAAAACAAACCATATGTAGTCCTGCAAG